>JBGPLI010000031.1:0-35225 GCA_041486445.1 Bryobacteraceae bacterium | reverse complement strand
GCGGTAGCGGAGGGATTGGCCCGCGTCGAGCTCGCGGACATCGTGCAACAGGTGGAAGACGCGATGTGGCAGCCGGAGTACCGCCGCATCCAAGCTTCCTGACGATCGCCGGTCTCCCCGAAATGAAAGTCGTGGTCAGAAAAACAATCGCAGAGGCTGTACCTGCAGCGGGCCCAGCGCGTACTCTTCGCTTGCGCCCTGTTGCTCTGGGTCATTGCGGGTTCGTTCCCGTAGACCGTTGGATGTTCCAGCGGTCACGACCCTAATAATTCCTCGTAAAGGCTCCAGATCGACTGGCCCCACTTCTGCACCGAGTGCCGCTCGGCGATAAATCGATTACTTAGCTCCGCGTTGCAGCGGCGTTCCTGTTCCGAAAGACCCGTGACGCGCTCGATCGAATCGGCTAGATCCAGGCTGCGAGCCTTGGAGATCGCCGACGAGGCCGATCTTCGCCTCCGAGCGCCGGAAAGCTTCTTCGCTGAAACAATCGCAAACAAGGCCGGGCCCGCAGCCGATCAGGTCCCAGGCCTCTCCGGGCGCGGCAGCGAACTGATCGCGGACGATGCGCTCAACACCCTGGCGCAGATGGATCCGCGCAAGGGCCAGGGTGATCGAGCTACGCTTCTTCGGTGGATTGAGCGTTGCGAGTACCATAGGAACAGCGGAAGCATAACAGCCTGGTCAGGGAATCCGGCCGCGGTGTGTCCCGGAAGGTGAGCGACCACGCGATTTGAGGATGCAGCTTGATTGAGGATAGGCTACTAACCGAGATATTGCGGGACTTGTGGGAAGCAGTAGAAAAACAGAATATCACGAGTGAACAGTACCTGCACGAGCAGCAACGCCTGGTGGACGGCTATAGACAAATTTGGACTCGCGCACTACTGGTCGAAGGCTTTGACAATCTCCGGCACAGCCTGCTCTCGGAACTCAGCGCCTATCTTGGCTGCGATCTGGCGGAGGTCGAGCGCCGCTGCCGGTTTGGATCCAAGGAAGTTGAGAACGAATGGCACACGAGGGTCGGTGAAAAGAATGACGGAGCCACTGTTGAGCGATTCTACGATCAGACTCAAGCTTATCTTTGCGATCTGATCTGGTGGCACGCGACTGTCGAAGACGATGATCCTCTTTCCTACGTTATGGCCCTTCGTTTTGCCCAACGCGAGCGGTGTCGCCGACATCTCGATTTCGGGGCGGGGATCAGCTCAGGCAGCATCTTGTTTCGCGCGCATGGATTCGATGTGGTGTCTGCCGATATCAGCTCGTCCCTTCAGCGCTTCAGTCAATGGCGTTTTGCGACGCGCGACATGGCCGGACAATTCATCGACTTGAGAGAGGCCGAGATTCCCAGCAATACTTTCGACTTCATTACCGCCATGGATGTCTTCGAGCACCTTGTCGATCCGGTCAGAGAGGTGGATCGCGTCGCAGATGCTCTCGTGCCGGGGGGCTTTATCTACGGCCGCTTCAGCCTCGAACCGAACGACCATCGTCCCCAGCACATCGTGCGCGACTTTGAGCCGGTTTATTGCTCGTTTCCGGGAGCTCGGGCTTGTGAGGGTATGGGAGGACGACTGCTTGTGGGGGCATGAAGTCTTTCAGAAGCGTCCCAGTTAGGCTGAGAGCATTTCTTCACGCTGGTTTCGTGCTTGATGGCTTCGTAAGAAGCCGCACCGGCCGGTTACTTTGACGCACTGAGGGCGCCGTGGACACTCACTGAATTCCCAGCTCAGAAAGAAATCTGCTCAGTACCTTGGGTGCGTCCAGATACTCACTGGCGATCTCGCGGGCGCGCGCGGAATGGCGCACGTAATTGCCGTGGATCTCGTTAATCGCCGCGGCGGCCTCCTCCGCGGTGCGAACCGCGAACAGGCCTTCTCCACAGGGAGGTGCTGGCTGAATCCGGTTCCTGATCTGTTTTCCAGACCTCGGGGCACTACTTCTACTCGTCCCGATATTCCTTCTCACTGATCACGTCGCACGGCAGATTATATAGCTGAGTGCCTGGCAGCTCCGCAGGGACGATGACGCGGTCCAAGAGTCGAGGTGCTAAGGGTGCTAATCCATCGATCTCTCATAACCACCGACCACCGTTCGCGAGTCGTAATGAACGAAAATATACCGCCCCTCATTAACCCTCAAATCAAGATTCGCCCCGACAATGAGCTCCTTGTTCCAAACGCTCCAGTCGCTGAGCGGAAAATAGACGTGCCTGGCATTGGACAGGTATGCACACCACCAACTGTATGTGCTCTGAGAGAGAGCAATATGGTCGAACTTCGCAACGAATTTCATCGTCTGCCATCGATCCTTCTGGAACAGGCGAATCGGGCGATACTTCTCGAACTCATCGACCAAGGGATGGTCGATCTCATCCGACGTTATGAATAACCTACTGAAAGTGCGGCTCGAAAGAACGATGTCAAAGTAGTCACAGCCCAACAACCTGTGACGGTGCTTCGGACGAAGAAAGTCCCCGAGTCGAAGGCTGATTACCAAGTCTCCGTCATCAATGGAAGTGATCGGCTCCGCAACGAAGCGATCCTCAAACTTCCGCCTTGTATCGCACACCGCAAGATCGAGATCGGGTTCCGAGTGCTCGAACCATGACCGAATCTTCTCGCGGAAGGGCGCAAGTGTCGGATAGTATTCGCAAGGCGACTCACTTAACACGATCTTCCGCTCACCATGCAAGGCGAGATTCGCCTGGATCTCGCTGAAGTCCTTCCGGAAGACCTTCGTAACCAGAAGTTGCGGCTCCTCCTCGACAAAGCACTTGCCCTTCACCGCCTCGTGCGTCCGTGGAAACCCTTCGATAGGGGGTGCCTTTAGTTCGTAGCCAATCTCCTCGGCGAGGCACCGGGCCCAGGCATATTGGAACATCTGATTCCCCATCCCCCCGGAGTAACGCACTTCGATCACGGCCGGAGGCTCCCGGCTGCGCTCCGGGGAACCGCAGACCTGGCCATCACGGAGATGATCATCTTAATCGCCTCATAGCTCTCTCTAGGATCGTTCGCCCCGCCGCCTGGAGACCTGATATGCCTGTTTGGCGTTGCCCCGACGTTGACTGCTCGGTGGTCTTGCTCCAGAATATTGTTCGCGTAGCGCACGGGTCGGTGCCAACAACGGTAGAGAAGTGCCCCCCTTCTCTATGTCGGGGATGGCTGAGCCGTAGATTCGGCGCCTGATCGGTATTCACGCCCGGAGGCTGCGGATGGGAGGAATTGCTCGGCACCTTACGAAACACCATTGATCCGCCCGCCTCCTTTTGCAATTCGACGGACGAGGCGCACAGGATCATCTCTGAACCATACGTTCATCGCGCGAAATGCTGGAGCGTGTTGCGTACCGCCAGGACCACGGATTCGACATCCTCCTGAGTAAGCTTCGGCGACAACGGAAGCGAGAGTGTGCGATCTGAAATCCACGCCGCATTGGGGAAATCGCCCGGTTTGTAACTGAAAGTCTGCCGGTAATACTGATGCAGATGGACGGCCTTGTAATGCACCCCGGTCCCGATGCGCTGTTTGTGCAGGGCGAGCTGCACTTGGTCGCGCGTAGCGCGAAGACGGTCTATGTCGAGCAACAGCGTGTAGAGATGCCGTGCATGCCGGGTATCCCGCTCGGCGGGCGCCGGCAGGAATACGGGGAGATCGGCGAACGCCTGGTCGTAGCGGGCCCATATCTCCTCGCGCCGCACCAGGCTCGCCTCCACGCGCGCCAGTTGATGCACGCCAAGAGATGCCTGCAGATCCATCATGTTGTATTTGAAACCCGGTTCGGTGACTTCATATTGTTTGAAGCCTTCGTCTGAAAAGCGCTTCCAGGCGTCCGCGCTCAGGCCGTGCAACGCCAGAGTCTTCACCCGGGCTGCCCATTCCGGATTGGACGTCGTGACCATGCCTCCCTCTCCAGTAACCACGTTCTTGGTGGCATAAAAACTGAAGGCGCCCAAATCGCCGAAGGTTCCCACGTGCCGGCCATGGTAAAGAGTTTCGATCGCATGCGCGCAGTCCTCGATGACCCGCAGGCCATGCCGTCGGGCGAGATCGAGAAGCGCATCCATATCACACGCGCGTCCCGCGAAGTGGACCGGGATGATGGCCCGTGTGCGGGGAGTAATCCGGCGCGCGACGTCCTGGGGGTCGAGGCACATCGTGCTCCGGTCCGAATCGGCAAGTACCGGCGTGCCTCCGGCATGGATGACGGAATTGGCGGTGGAGGCGAATGTCAGCGACGGGACGATCACTTCATCGCCGGGCTTCAATCCCACCACGATCATCGACAGATGCAGCGCCGCAGTGCACGAATGCACCGCCAGCGCGTGCGGCGCACCCGTATACTCGCGAAACTGTTTTTCGAAGGCGCTGACCTTCGGACCGGTTCCGATCCAACAGGAACGCAGCGTATCCAACACTTCGTCGATCTCCGGCTGAAGAATCGCGGGACTGCCGAAGATCAGATAGCTCTCCCGGACCGGCCGGTCGACGGCCCAGGATGGGGGCCCGGCATTTACCTGCGTCGTCATTTTCTTTTCCAGGGCAACTCTTTATTATCTAAGGACCGTCAAGCTCCCCGCAAGAGAACCAGAGTACTGTACCTTGTTTGCCTTGACCCGCCTTCTCGTGACGGCTAAACTGTAGGTGTTTAGATCTCTCAGCGGCCACGCCGGCACCTCGGGGGGAGAGCGTGTCAGTTTTCGGATCGTAAGAGACCAAGGGGGCGTCCATTCGAGGTGCTGTGAGCGGAAGTTCGAGTTACACTACTCGGTTTACAGGGACGGATAGGCGGGAGCCGGCATGTCTGCTGTAAGTCATTCTGACGCGACGATTTACCGGCGGTTATTGCGTCAGGCAAGACCTTATTGGGCGCACCTGCTCGGGATCTTCGGGTTGAGCCTGATCGCGACCCCGCTGGCGCTGCTGATGCCGCTGCCACTGAAGCTGGTCGTCGACAGCGTGATTGGCTCCCAGCCTTTTCCCGTATTCCTGTCCAGGATTTTCCCCCAAAGCTGGCTCTCCTCCTCGTTGGCGATGCTCACCGTCGCAGCCTCGCTGCTGGTCTTGACGACGGTGGCGTCTGGTCTGACGTCACTGGCCAGCTACTTGTTGCAGATGTACACAGGCGAGAAGTTGGTCCTCGATTTTCGCGCCTTGCTGTTCCGTCATGTTCAGCGGCTATCGCTTTCCTACCACGACATGAAGGGCACCGCGGATTCGACGTATCGAATTCAGTACGACGCTCCCGCCATTCAGTACATCCTTGTATATGGCGTCATTCCCCTGGTGTCCGCCATCAGCACCCTGGCGAGCATGATTTATGTCACGATGCGCCTGGACTGGCAGCTTTCCCTGGTCGCTTTGACGATTTCGCCCTTATTACTGACCATGACCAAAGTGTTCGCCAGGCGGCTTCGAGCCAAGTGGACGGACTACAAGCGAGTCGACAGTAAGGCCAATTCGATTGTCCAGGAAGTGCTTTCCTCCGTCCGCGTGGTCAAAGCGTATGGACGAGAAGATCACGAACAACACCGGTTCATGGAGGAATCCACGCGGCGCATGCGGAAGCTATTGGACACGTCCATGTTGCAAGGCGGGTATGACCTGCTGATCAGCGCGGTGATCGCCGCGGGAACGGCAGCCGTACTGTTTGTGGGCGCCCGGCACGTGGCCGCGGGCATTCTCACACTGGGGGAGTTGCTGCTGATTATCGGTTACATCGCGCAGTTATACAGTCCCCTCCAGACGGTGAGCAAGAAGCTCGGGGACCTGCAAGGCGGGTTGGCGAGCGCAGAGCGCGCCTACGCGTTGCTGAACGAACTGCCGGATGTGGCCGAAAAGCCGCATGCGCGTTCGATCCGCCGGGCTCGCGGGGAGGTCGGATTTCAGAACGTCGGTTTTGGCTACACGCCGGAGCAGGTAATCCTTTCGGCGGTTGATTTAAACGTTCCAGCGGGCACCCGAGTCGGGATACAGGGCCGGACCGGCGCGGGCAAATCAACCCTCATGTCCCTGCTGATGCGCTTCTACGATGTGTCGAGCGGGCGAATCCTGCTGGACGGCGAGGACCTTCGTGAGTACAAGGTGGCAGACTTGCGGAATCAGTTTGCGATCGTACTCCAGGACACGGTGCTGTTTTCCACGACCATCGCCGAAAACATCGCTTACGCCCGGCCCGATGCGAGTCAGGCGGACATCATCGCCGCCGCCCAGCTGGCGAATGCCCATGCGTTTATTTCGGCGCTCCCGGATGGTTACGACACGCGGGTAGGCGAGAGGGGCATGCGCCTCTCGGGCGGGGAACGCCAAAGAATTTCGCTGGCGCGCGCTTTCCTCAAGGATTCTCCGATTCTGGTCCTGGATGAACCCACCAGTTCCGTGGACACGCACACGGAGACCCAGATCATGGACGCAATGGAACGGCTGATGCAGGGGCGAACCACGTTTCTGATCGCTCATCGTTTGTCCACGCTGGAACATTGCGACATGCGTCTGGAGATTCGAGACGGGCGGCTTTTGAATGTCACGGACTCCGCCGATGCCGGCGTGGAGGTGGCGGTGCAGCCGCCGAATAGCGCCGATGTCTAGAGCTCTCCAGGAGAATGCGGTTCCCGTTGCCGGACAAGAACATGCCGCGGTTGCGGCCTGGAAGCGCTTTTGCCCGACGGGCAGGCCGGCCTCGAATCTTGAAACCCTGAAGCCGAAGAACAGGAAGTCGGCGGTTTATCGTCTCCTGGGCGCTGCGCCGGATGGCCGAAATGTGATTGCCAAACGATGCCGTTCCACCACCGCGGCACTGGAAGAATTTGTGTATCGGGAGATCCTGCCGGCGCTTGAGGACGCCCAACTGCACTTGCACGGCACGGCCCCGGATGTGAACACCACATTCTCCTGGCTATTCGTTGAAGACGCCGGCGACGCGCCATTTCAGTTGCACGATGCCGGTCATCAGGTCCTGGCGGCCCAGTGGCTGGCCCGTTTGCATGCTTGCCGGATTCCGGATGTGGCGCGCGCGGCGTTGCCGGCGCGGGGATCAGCGTTTCACCGCCAGATTCTCGCGGAGGCGCACGCCACGATCCTGAGCGGCCTCGCCAACCCGGCTTTTGCGCCGGACGAAGTTTGTGTTCTCGAATCCATCGCCCGCGACTGCCGAAGGCTGGAAGCGCGGGAGGCGGATCTGCTCCGGATATGCGAATCAATGCCGCCGGTACTTGTCCATGGGGATTTGGCCCGGAAGAACGTCCGCATCCAGCCAGGACGATTTGTTCCCTTCGACTGGGAGACTTCCGGGATCGGCTTTCCCGCGGTGGACTTGGCCGTCGTCGACATCGCTACCTATTGGTCGGAGACGAGTATCCTTCGGCCCAACCTCCCGGTCGAGGCGCTCCAACGGATCGCAAATTTGGGACGCATTTTCTGGTGTCTGGCGCCGATTCGGGGGGAAACGGCGAGTTTTGCGGCGCAGTGGGTCACGGGCGTGATGGGCAAGATGAGATTTTACGAATCTCAAATTTCGGAAGCGATGCAGGAATTGGGATGGAGAGCTTGAGTCCACTCGTTGACCCGGACTTCTCCGAGTATGCCGCTGTGGAAGCTTGGAAGCGCCTGGGGATCGGCCGACGCGAAACCTTGCAGGCCGGCGTGGTCGCCGAAACCCCCAAGACTTTGGTCTGCCGGCTAAGCGGGGTCGGCGTGAATCCGTCGGGAATCATCATTGCGAAGAGAACCGCGACGGATGTGATCGAATTCGAAACCACGATGTACGGCCAGGTCCTTCCGAAGCTGCCCATCCGGAGCTTGCGTTATTACGGCACGGTGACCGACACGGATCCCACCTTGAGCTGGCTGTTTCTCGAGGATGCGGGAGATGATCCATACTCCTCCGACAATCCAGATCACTGTATTCTCGGCGCCCAGTGGCTGGGACTTGTCCATGGCTGCTCTGAAACAAGTTCTATTGTGCATTTATTGCCTGAATACGGACCGAAATGGTATTTTCAACAAGGCCGCGAGGCTTGCGAGAGAATTCTTCAAAGCAGAGAGAACACCTCGCTGACGGACGCGGAGCGTGAGACCTTGGACATCGTTCTTACGGAGATGGAGACGATCTTCAGCCGTCAGGCCGAAGTCGATGAACTTTGCCAGCGCATGCCCAGGACCCTGGTGCACGGAGACTTTTTCCCCAAGAATCTTCGTATTCGCCAGGACGACGGGAAGCTGAATCTGTTTCCTCTCGACTGGGAGACGGCGGGTTACGCGGTTCCAGCGGCGGATGTGGCGTATCACATCGACCTGGACACCTATTTCGCGATCGTGGGGAGCGCATGGCCGAAGATCTCATTCAATAGTGTCAAGCAGCTTGCGCGGTGCGGCCGGGTATTTCGCATGATGGTGGCGGTCGAATGGGCGAGTTACGGATTAGGCAACCCTTGGCCCGCTAGGCAGATGCGGCAAATGCGGACCTATCGCGTGTGGCTGGCCGAGTTGATCCAGGAGATGGGTTGGTGAACCGCCCATGACGCCATCGCTTGCCGTGCAGGTGCCTACCCTCCCCGATTTGACTACGCGGATCACCGCGCTCTTCAATCGTGATCCAGCCCATCCGGCCCGGATTGAGATCGTAAAACGTGAGCAGAACGGCTATGGAAGCACTTTCGCTACCGAGATTGTTTCGCTGGTCCGCGACGGACGTCAAGAGAAGCTTTTTCTTAAGTATGAGAACGGCCGCCAGGAAAGAAGCGACGGCCATCGCCGCGGGATCGCCCACGAAGTCGCGGTCTACGAGCAGGTTCTAGAACCGTTGCGAATGAATGCCCCAAAGCTGTACGGCGGGTGCGCGGACGACTCCGGACCGAATTCCTGGATCGCGCTGGAATATATCGACGGCGGCATTCAGCTTCAGGAGGCCTGGGAACCGGAGGCAATGCCGGCCGCCGCGGCCTGGATCGGCAAGTTCCACGCGCGTGCACAGCGACTACTTGGCGCCAACGAGTTGCCGTTTCTTCCGCGTTATGACTCGCAGTATGTTTTACGATGGCCGCAGGCGATCTCACGGTACGATCAGGAGTGCCGGTTTCCGTGGCTGCGCGAAGTGTTTGCGCGGCTCACCGCGTTCGTGCACCTGTTGTGCACGGACAGGACCGTCATCCATGGCGAATATTACCCGGTGAACGTGGTTTTTCATGAGGGAAGCACTTATCCGGTCGATTGGCAGTCGGCGGCGGCCGCGGCCGGTGAGATTGATCTTGCCATTCTGACCAGCGGCAAGTGGAATGCCGCCATTGTCGCCGAATGTGAACAAGCTTACTGTGCGGCGCGTTGGCCCGGTGGTGTCCCGAAGAGTTTCCCCAGGACGCTGGCTGTTGCGCGGCTGTACTGGCTTACCCGTTTGATAGGAGAAGACCCGGAGCGGCTGCATCTGCCTGCATACGAGCGATGCCTTCACGAAATTCGCGCGGCGGACGCGTCGCTCAAATCTCTCGAATGAATACTCTGTTGACTGGATCGCAAGATGGCAGCGACTTCGCTCTCCTCGCTGGAGAGTATCCGCCGCCCACCCGAGGCACGGTCGTAGTTTGGGGACTGCTGGCTGCTTATCCGTTCGGCGGGATGGCGTGGCAAGTCCTGCACTACGTCGTCGCTCTGCGCCGGCTCGGTTTTGACGTGTGGTATGTGGAGGATTCAGATCGGTACGTTTATGATCCCTTCACCTACTGTCTGACGCCGGAGTACGCCGCTAATGTGCAATACCTGGTCCGCTTCATGAATGTGATGGGGATGAGCGACCGTTGGATCTTCAGGCCTCCGGCCGACGCCGATCCGCTGGTAGGAGCGCGAGACGCGAAGGGTCTCGATCGGCTGTATCGGGAGGCCGATGCCGTGTTCAATATTTGCGCGGCACAGGAACTTCGGCCGGAGCACGATGCGATTCGCTGTCGCGTGTGGGTGGAAACCGATCCCGTCGCGAACCAGGTCGCCGTCGCCGAAGGCGATTCGAAGATGCGGGAAATCCTTGACGCGTACCAGCATCTGTTTACTTATGGGGAGAACTTTGGCGCGCCCGACTGCCGTGTGCCGCTGGAGCAATATCAGTGGATCACGACTCGTCCACCCGTACACGTGGAATGGTGGCAGCGTTCCTCGGAACAACAGCCGCTGAATCCGCGCTTCACTACCGTTGCCAACTGGAAACATAGCGGCAAGGATGTGGTCTGGAACGGCGAAATCTGGCGCTGGAGCAAGGACCATGAGTTCCGTAAGTTGATCGATCTGCCCCGGCGTTCTCCCGCAGCGTTAGAAATGGCCGTAGGCGCGATCGAACCGGAGGACGAACAGTCTCTGCGGGATCACCAGTGGTTCCTGACGCCGTCCGAAAACCTGGTGGACCCCTTGCTGTACTACCGCTATATCCGCGCTTCCATGGGCGAACTGACGGTCGCCAAGGAACAGTACGTCGCTCCGCGGAGCGGATGGTTCAGCGATCGAAGCGTGTGCTACCTGGCGGCTGGACGTCCTGTGATCATGCAGAGCACCGGATTTGAAAACATTATCCCCACGGGAGAAGGACTGTTTGGATTCACCGACGCCGACAGCGCGATCGGGGCCATTGAGACGATCATGTCGGACTACGCCCGCCATTCAAAAGCCGCTCTGGAAATCGCGGAAGAGTACTTTGGGGCCGAGCGAGTCGTGGCGGCGATGTTGCGCAAGATCGGACTACTCTAGAAATCCGAGCGCCGACGGGAAAGAATGTCGCAGAAGTTACGCATCATCGTCACCGGCCAGCTAGTGCAGTATCCTCTTGGCGGCGTGACCTGGTTCTATTTGCAGTACGCCTTGGGCCTGCTTCTTTTGGGTCACGATACTTTTTATTTTGAAGATACCGGCCAGTGGCCTTACCATCCCGGCGATCAAGGCCTGCGTAAAGACTGCACCTTTAACATCAACTACGCAAAAGGCGTTCTCGACCGCTTTGGATTTTCGGAACGCTGGGCCTATCGTCCGCCATGGCAAACCGAATGGCTCGGGCTATCCGAATCCCGCAGAAAGGAAGTCTTAGAGACGGCGGATCTGCTCATCAACGTGTCCGGAACGCTGGAGCGCCCCCAGCTTTATCGTCAGGTCCCCCGCCTTGCGTACGTGGATACAGATCCAGTCTTTACCCAAGTTAAACTGGCCAGAGGCCAAAAAGATTTTCAGAAATTGGTTTCCTCGCACGACGTCCAGTTCAGTTATGCGGAAAGCCCGCATTCGAAAATGCCGGAAACGCAATACCGATGGCGCCCGACCCGTGCCCCCGTGGTGCTGAGAGAATGGCGGCCGGAGGCTCCGCACCGCGATGTGTTCACCACGGTGATGAATTGGACCAGCCATAACTCGGTTGAGTTCCAGGGCCAGACCTACGGGCAGAAGGACGTCGAATTCAAGCGGTTCCTGGACTTGCCGAAGCGCGTGCAGCCGGCCACGCTGGAGCTTGCGATTGGGCCTGGGCATGGCCAACGCACTCCTTACGATTTGCTCCGCTACAAGGGCTGGCAGTTGGTCGATCCGGACGATGTTTGCCCCGACCTCGAACGCTTTCGCACTTATACCGAATCTTCCAAAGCGGAGTGGGGCGTCGCCAAGAACGGGTACGTGGTGGGCCAGTCCGGATGGTTTAGCGAAAGGTCCGCCCGTTATCTCGCCGCCGGCCGGCCCGTCGTGGTGCAGGATGCCGGATTTTCGGCGGTGCTTCCAACCGGGGAGGGAATCGTTCCTTTCCACAATATGGAGGAAGCCGTCGCGGGCATTCAGGATGTAGAAGCCCGCTATGATCGCCATGCCAAGGCGGCGCGCGCCATCGCCGAAGAATATTTCGATTCGGGCAAAGTTCTGTCGAAACTTGTGGAAGAGGCCATGAATGGCGTCTGAGACCGCGAGCGGATACGACATGTGCGGATGCCTTGACTCCCTCGAGGTCCGCAAGTGAGCAGCACACCGATTGAGACTCAAACGGGATGCGTTCCTGGAACGGCCCGGTCGTTTACGTCCTGGTTTGTCGACCGTTGGACGGCTGGTTCGTTTCTCGCAATCGTTGCGTGCGCTCTCGCCATCCGCCTGGCGGGAATCACGCAGCCGTTTGTGGATTCATTTGGCTGGCGCCAATCCGATGTCGCCATGATTGCCAGGAATTTCCTGCTCGGGGGCTTTGACATCCTCCATCCCCAAGTCGATTGGTCGGCTCACACATCCGGCGTTGTGGGTACGGAGTTCCCGCTGGTACCGCTCCTGGCGGCGTTACTCTACAGCGTGTTCGGCGTTCAGGACTGGATAGGCCGTGGCATCCCAATCGTCTTCTTCCTGCTGTCGATGCCGTTCTTCTACTTGCTGGTGGCCAGGTTGTCCAACCGCGGAACAGGTTTACTAGCCCTCGCTCTGTATTCATTTACGCCGCTGTCTATCTACACGAGCAGGTCCTTCATGCCGGATGCGGTCGCGCTGAGCCTGAGCGTCGCTGGTTTGTACTATCTTCTGGTGTGGGTCGATTCGCTGCGTTTCGGTCATCTCGCCGCCGCAGCTCTTCTGGTATGCCTGGCCCTACTCGTGAAAATATCCTATGGCATGATTTTGCTGTCCATCGCATACTTGTCCTTTGCGCGCTTCGGATGGGACGCACTCAGAAAAAAGAGTGCCTGGTTTTTTGTACTGGTCGCGGTCCTGCCGGCGATTGGTTGGTACCTAAATGCGCAATATGTGCCTACCGCGGAGCTGGTGATGGGTTCCGAGAAACGGCATATCTTCGGAGGCGAAGGGTTCGGCATAGCCAGCGCCCAAGCCTATTTGACGATCCTTCATGTGAATTTCTGGCCGTATCTTACGCCTGTGCCTGTCCTACTGGCTGCCGCAGGAATCTTCTCTTTCGGGAAGAAACACCGGAATGGGAAACTGTTTCACTATTGGCTGCTTGCCATGATCGCTTTTGTGTTCCTCGTAGGATACGGCAATCGGCACCCGTGGTATCAACTTCCCCTCGTTCCCATAATCTCGGCCTTCGCCGCAGGCGCATGCGACCGTGGCCTCCGCCGCCTGACACGTGATGCGGTCCCTTCGCGGGCGTATTGCGCAGCCGCGGTGGGGCTGATGGCTGTGCTCGCCGGTCTTTATTATGTGGGATTGGGATACAACTATACTTCTTCGGACATCTCCTGCGTGCAAGCGGCCGAAACGGTGGATCGGATGGCGCCGGCGGAAGGGCGCGTGCTCATCGCGGACGACGGGAATCCGTCCTGCATGTACTATTCCAGGCGAACAGGGTGGCACTTCTGGACCCCTCGCGACGATCGGGATGCTATCGACGCGTTTGAGCGCTATCGGGCTGCGGGCGCGGGATATCTGATTCTTGACGCCAATCATTTGTGGTGGCTGCAGTATTACAAGACATTTGCTGCTTACCTCGATGCCAGATTTGAGAAACTCTCCGTAACGGATCATTACGTGATCTTTAGTCTGGTTTCTGATAGACGACGATGAACACGATAAATAAGCGCATTGACTCGGCTAGAGTCCTGTCCCGGCGATTCGAAGAGGCTGGTGGAAGAGGCCATGAATGGGAGTGATTGATGGCACCCTTCGCATCGTGGTCATGGGCTACATCGTGCGCGGGCCTGTGGCAGGCATGGCCTGGCATCATCTTCAGTACGTGATGGGCCTCGCGGCGCTGGGCCATGAGGTTTGTTTCCTCGAGGATAGCGGCGAGGGTATCGGCTGCTATGATCCCTCCCGCGGCGTCACGGCGGACGACTCATCTTATGGGCTTCAGTTTGCGGCAGACTGCTTCGACCGGGTGGGGTTGCCCGATCATTGGGCTTACTGGGACAATCACCGGGGCGAATGGCACGGCCCCTGCGCCGATTCCATGAGCCGCTTTTGTTCCGCGGCGGATATCCTGATCGACCTTTCGCCGATGGACCCGGTCCGCCCGTGGGTCGCGGAGATTCCCACGCGGATCCTAATCGACACTGACCCGGCATTCAACCAGATCGATCACCTTCAGAATTCAAACCACAAGCAGAGAGCTGGCAGCTTCACCCGATATTTTTCGTTTGGCGAGAACATCGGAAAGCCAGGCTGCGCCGTACCCGACGATGGATTTCCGTGGGCGCCCACGCGGCAACCGATCGTACTTGAGGCGTGGCCCGTGACGCCTGGTCCCGCTCACGGAAATTTCAGCACGGTGATGCTGTGGGACAGCTATGGCACCCGCGAATACGACGGCCGCTCCTACGGTATGAAATCGCAATCGTTCGGCGCCTACATGGATCTCCCGTCTCGCGTTGGAGAGTGTTTCAATATCGCGATGGGCGGCGCGACCGCTCCACGGCAGCGGCTTCTGGAACATGGTTGGGGACTCAGCGACCCACTGATCGTATCCCGGGATCTGGATACCTATCGAGACTTTATCCGAAGCTCAAAAGGCGAGTTCAGCGTCGCCAAGCACGGATACATCGCCAGCCACAGCGGATGGTTCAGTGAGCGCAGCGCCGCGTATCTGGCCAGCGGCCGTCCCGTCGTCGTGGAGGACACCGGCTTTGGGGAGTGTTTGCCTTCCGGTGCTGGACTGTTCTCGTTCCAGAATGCGGATGAAGCAGCGGCCGCCGTGGAGAAAATTAACCGGCGGTACGAGTACCATCAAACTGCGGCGCGAGAGATCGCGGAAGAATGCTTCGACGCGCGCAAGGTGCTGGGCAGCCTCCTCGATCGCGCCATGAGCCGGCCTTGAGAAAGAGCAAACCTACGACGAAACCTCTCGCAATTCTGGTTGGCTTCATGGGAAAGCTGCCGTACGCCGGTATGAGTCTGTTCAACCTGCATTACGCCGCCGGCCTGCAGGATCTGGGCTACGACGTGTACTACATTGAGCGTAGTGAGCACCCCTGGGAATACTACGACCCGGACGCCGACGCGGCCACCGACGATCCGAGCTGCGCACTGGAGTATCTGTGCCGTATTCTCCCCGAGTATGGAATCGGAGAAGGGCGCTTCAGCCTCCTCGATCGTCACAACCAGTGCCACGGCGGCGGTTGGCCGGCGCTGCGGGAGGCGCTCGGCCGCGCCGATTTTCTGCTTACCTTGGCCGTGCCCACTTGGTTCGACGAGATGGCCCTGTGCGGCCGCCGCATGTTCGTCGACGGAGATCCAATCTTCACCCAAGCGGCCATGCTCGATGGCGAGGCTCCTGCGATAGAACACTATGATACGCTATTTACCTATGGCGTCCGTCTCGGAATGTCCGGATGCACGATTCCATCCGCAGGACGGCGCTGGATCCCCACGCGACCACCTGTCGCCACTAAGCGCTGGCAGGTTTGTCCCATCCCCACATGCCCTCTGCCGGTAACCGCCTTGCTGCACTGGAAAGCCGGCGGTGATATCATCGTCCAAGGTCGGAATTATGGTCACAAAGACCGGGAGTTCGAGCGCTTCGTCGATCTTCCCACCCGATCGTCGCGCCAGTTTGTTCTTGCCGTGGGAGGCGTTGCGCCACTCGATTCTTTGCGTGGACACGGCTGGACCATTGTGAACCCGCTGACCGCCACCCGAACGGTGGCGGCCTATCAGGAATTCATCGCCGGCTCCTGGGCGGATCTGGGAATAGCCAAACACGCCTATGTGGCTTCGCGAAGCGGCTGGTTTAGCGATCGCAGCACCTGTTACCTCGCCAGCGGCCGGCCGGTCCTGCATCAGGATACCGGCTTCACCGGGTGGCTCCCGACGGGTACTGGCGTGTTACCCTTCACCGATTTGGCAGACGTGTTGGACGCCCTCCGCCGGCTGGAGCTGGATTATGTTCAGCACGCCCGAGCAGCGCGGCGGATCGCCGAGGAGCATTTCGAGGCCACACAGGTGATCGGCCGGATGCTGGACGAGGCGGACTTTCGCTAGAGAAACGAATCAGAGAAAGAGTGAACTGATGGAAACCGCAGACCTCATCTGGTACGTACTGGACCCGATGTTGCGTCCTCTGGCGAAAAAACAGACGCTGCGCAGTTTGATTCCGCCGTTGCGCGCCTATGTGAGGTACGCTCCGTGGACGTTCGGAAAGCGCGGTCTGTGGTTCTCGGTGGTGGAACCTTATTTCATCTGGAAGCGCCACAACTTCATCGCCAAGACGGTCTTTGGAAGCCGTCTGGCGGGTACCACCAGAGAACTGCTACAGCAGCGCGTTTATTTTTTCGGGGTTTGGGAGCCCAATTTGACGCACTGGATCACCACACGTCTGGAGCCGGGGGACACTTTCGTGGATGTTGGCGCAAATATCGGGTACTTCTCCCTGTTGGGATCCGCTCTGGTCGGCGAGCGGGGCCACGTCGTTGCGATTGAGGCTTCCCCCTCCACCTTCCGGGCCCTCCAGGACAATTTGGCCCGAAACGATGCAAAGAACGTGCGCGCCGTTCAAATGGCGGTTTCGGATCGCGCAGGTTCGTTGAAGTTCTATCGAGGACCCGAAACACATATCGGCCTGGCAACCGCGTTGCACTCGGCTGCTTCCGACAGGAACTGTGAGCTTGAAGGTGACGTGCCCTCGGCCCGGTTGAGCGAGATTTTGACTTCCGAAGAGAGTCGGAATGTTCGCCTTATCAAAATCGACGTGGAAGGGATGGAAGGGTCCGTGGTGGCGGGCATGGAGAGTTTGCTGAGGGATGGGCGACCCGATTTCGAGATCGTGACTGAAGTGGATCCCGACTGTCTAGCGGAGCAGGGTAAGACGGCGGATCAGATTCTGGCGATGTTCGCCGGTTACGGATTCCACGCGTATGCACTGGCGAACGACTACGAATCGTCCAGCTATCTGCCTCCTCGCCACTACTCGAGACCAGTCCGCCTGCGAAACGCTGTGACTTCCACTTTAGATCTGGTATTCTCTAGAACCGATGCGGAAACGTTATAGACCATCCGAGCGAACCCTCGATCTGATCGGAATTACGCTCGTCGCGTTCATCCCGATCTTGCTTCTGAGGCCGTTTCAAAACGCTCCATACGTGGACGACTGGGTGTACGCGTGGTCGGTCGAATGGCTGCTGAAACACCACGAGCTCCGCATCCTGGAATTTTCTGCGAGCATCAACGTGGTTCAGACGTTGTGGGGTGCATTGTTCTGCTTGCCGTTCGGCTTCTCGTTTACCGCATTACGCGTATCGACCTGGGTCTTGTCTGTTTTTGGGCTGTGGGGGCTATACTTGACGCTTCGCGAATTGGAAGTCTCCCGCCGGGATTCTGTATTGGGCACTGCCGTCCTGGCGGTCTATCCAGTGTACTTTCTGCTGTCGTTCACTTACATGACCGACGTGCCCTTTGTTACGACGATCGTGTGGTTTTTCTGTGCATTGACACGGGCAGTGCGGCGCCAGTCTGACCGGTGGCTTGCGGCTTCTTCGCTGCTTGCCTGCGCCGCCATTGGTGTACGCGTTCCGGGAGTTATCCTACCGTGCGTGATCGCTGCCGTGCTAATGTTCCACGGCGGAAAATGGAGAAGCAGCCCGATTCGATATGTATGGGTTATTCTCCCACTCCTCTTCTGTGGAGCTATGTTGTGGTGGTTTCAAGGTCACAGCTTCCGGAGTGCCGATCTTACGTACGTGAACGGGGCGCCGGCCAATAAGCTGAAACAAATTAGGCTATACGGATTGCAGGCTTTCCCTAGCATGCTAGTGGTCGACTTGAATTTTCTGTCCGGTACGCTAGGTCTTGCATTGCTCCCCTTTTTATCTGCTGTGAAGAAGGCTGATCTTGTACGAGTAGCTGTAATTGCAGCCGTGTTGGCGGGAGCTCTATGGCTGCAAGTCAATCAAGAAATCAAATATGTTCCGCCGTTGACGGAAGGTCAAGTATGGAGCGTCAACGAACTTGGCGCCACCCAGGAGGAAGTGTCCGGATACACCCAGCTAAGCTTCGAGTTTCTCCGGCATTGGACCTGGATCGCGGCGACGATGATTTTAGGATCCTTCGCCTTGGCGGGGCTGTTTCGGTTTTCACGCACGGGAGGCGAAGCAGGCATCCGGTGGTTCTCGCTTGGCTATTTCCTCACGGTTGCCATGCTGTGGCTCTTCTATGACCGATACGGTATGGTATTCGTGCCTCCGGCGATTGTGCTCGTGTTGGCAGCCCGCCCCATGCAGAGGCAGGCCGTCGCCTGGCTGTTGGTTGCTGCTTTGGGCGCGATCAGCCTGATTGGAACGCGCGATCATCTGGAATACAATCGAACCCTCTGGGCCGCGGTCGATTATCTTCGCCGCAACGGCGCCCCCGATTCGGAAATCGGCGGCTCTTATATGATTAATGGTTGGCTCCAGTTCGCACATCCGGAGAACGGAACGATCCGGGGCAACAACGGGGAGTTGGAGATTCCATGGGTCACGACCAAGGCGCGCCTCCGGTATGAGATCTCGAATGCGGCGGCTCCCGGGAATCTGGTGATCAAAACTCTGCCCTATACGCAGTGGGTCGGCCGGCCGGGATCGATTTATATCCTGGACCAGTTGCCTTCGGGCCAGCGCTAGCGTTTTCCCGTTTGATAAATCGGGTCGTGCGGGTCCACGCGATATAGCCAAATCGACTTGCCCACCCGAGCGACTGGCTCTCCGTCAAATAGCGGCTTCGCATTCTGCTGAAGCGTGACGCTCACGGCCACCCAGCCGGCATCGTGTTCTTCGGGGGAGAGCGGTTCGTTTTGGACACCCACCAGCTCCGGATAAGTGTAGGTGTCATACAGGAGCCGGACGCTGCGAATATTGTTCGATTTCATATAGCTGCCCAAGCGGCTCAGGTCCTGGCCCCAGTCTAAATTGCTGTCTCCCAGGAATCGCTCTTCGTGGCCCCGGGCAACTTCGTTGAAATAGGCCAGATAATCCGGACTCGCCGCCAACGATTCAGCGGCATGCCAGACCAGCAAGGCTCCTGCCAACAGTAAACCAACTTTCCTAGAGGTCTCCGAAAACTCCAGTTTCGCGAAAGGCGCCGCCCCCACGATCGCCAGAAAGGGATAAAGCGGAAGAACGTGGCGCACGCCGATGTTCAGGTTAGCGGCCATCGCGACGCCCATGATCACGGCCACAGGAACGATCGCGAATACCATCTCGCGCGCCCACGGAAGCTTCCGATTGCGAACGTAAATCCCAAGGCCGAGCGCGAATAGGAGAAGCTGCGGGATGGTGGACTTGACTCCGACCGCCACGGGAAAGTAAGACCACTTGCCACCCCGGTAACCTTCGCCTAATAGGTAGGCTCTATGCCCCTTCTCGTTGTGGGCGACCAATTCAAGAACTCCCTGCCAAAACGCTGGAGCCGGCAGAGTCAGGCCCTCAATTTTGTATGCCACCAACTGAGAGAGCTGGGTTGGCGCCGGTCGTGGCATGTTGCCTTTTTCGGGCGGGAGCATCACCTTGCCGACTTCGAACAGATAGATTCCCCAAACCATCACGGCGGCCAAAGCTAGAAATGCTCCGCCGCGCCTCAGGCCTAGACCGAATTCTCCGGCCTGGGCCAGTTCCAAACCCAGCCAGCGCTTCCAGCGGGCGATGGCGAAATATAGCGCAATAATCGGTAACAGAAAAGCGATGGCGGAGAATTTGGTGGTGAGTGCCAGGGCTGTCGACGCTGACGCCAGGAGACAATTTCGCCAGCTTGACTTCCGGCTCCATTGCCACAGGAAGTAGCTCGCCATGAGGAGTGTCCCAGTAACAGGAATGTCCACCGTGACCAGCCCTGAATGGGCCAGGATGGTCGGACATAAGGACGCAATCACAGTAGCGGCCAGCGCGGCGCGTGGGCCGTACAGACGTAGCGCCCACACATAGACGAAGAGCACTGTCAGTGCGGCGAAAACCAGCGTGCCGGCTCGAGCCCATGCGAGGCTTCTCCAGTAGAACTCCGAGCCGCGGATTCTCCAGACCTCACCGATGTAGTAATAGTAAGCGACCTCCTGGGACAGAAGGCCGGGACGGTATGAGTCCGGCAATCGGAGCCCTGTCATCCAATACGGCAAGGCAGCGGAGAAAAAACGTCCGAGTGGCGGGTGCTGCGGCCCGATCGTGTACTTCTGATGCTGAACGTACTCGAGTCCGGTCGTAAGGTGAAAGTTTTCGTCAACCGTATCGTTGAAGATTCGGTAAGTAGCTACGACCCGGAATGAAAACACCAGGAACGCGAAGGCAGCCAGAATCCATGGGGCGCGGCGAGACATCAGGCCTGCCGTTCCACTGCTCCGGTGTATTGTTGTTGCCGTTTGAGGAGCAACCGCCGGCACTCCGGCGCGTGAGAGAGGCTTGTCCGGATAATCCCGCAAACCGCGAGGATATCATCCTGTGACACCGTCGCTCCGGTAGGAAGCACCAGTACCCGCTGCACTAATTGCTCGGTTCTTGGAAGCAGCAGGCCAGCATGAGGAAAATATGAACGGTAGGGCTCCATCTTATGGCAGCCGGGATAGAAGTATCGTCTTGCGAGGATTTGTTCACTGTGAAGGATAGCCATGAGCTCGTCGCGGTGAAGTCCTGCAGCGCGCTCATCCACTTCGGCGACCACATATTGATAATTGTGGCGTTCCCTTGCATCGTAGGGAAGGAGCTTTATTCCTGGCACATCACACAACTCATTCTGGTACGTCAGGAAATTGTTCTTGTTGGCTGCAATGCATTCATCCATGCTTTCCAAAGAGGTCAGTCCCATGGCAGCCGAAATCTCGTTCATCTTTCCGTTAGTACCTATATGAACTACATTGTCGTATCCCGAAAACCCGAAATTCTTCATGAGGCGGATCTTTTGAGATAATGCATCGTCGTTGGTGGCGATCGCGCCTCCCTCGAAGGAGTTAATAAATTTTGTAGCGTGGAAGCTGAATACTTCGGCCCGGCCCAAATTACCGACGGGAATTCCGGCCGCTGAACAGCCGATTGCGTGAGAGGCGTCATAAATCAGAGTCAGCCCGTGCCGGCGTGCTACATCCAACAGGGCGGCGTCGTTGCAAGGGCGGCCCCACACATGCACCCCGATGATCCCTGTCGTCCGCGGCGTAATCAACGTTTCGATTTCCCCGGGATCGATATTATGAGAGTCCTTGGAAACGTCGCAAAAAACAGGTGTGATCTCCTGCCATTGCAGCGCGTGCGCCGTGGCGACAAAAGTAAACGATGGGACGATCACCTCGCCGTGGAGCCCCAACGCCCGGATCGTAATTTCCAACGCTACAGTTCCATTGCAGATCGGAATACAGTGCCGGACACCCAGCCGCGCTTTCAAGCTCTCTTCGAACTCCTGGACGAACGGCCCGTTATTGGAAAACCAGCGGCGGCGTACGGCATCCTGGATTCTGGCGAGGAGCTGCGACTCAGACCCCACGTTAGGCCGTCCCACATGGAGCGGCTCAGAAAACGCCGGATCGCTGCCGTTGATGGCCAGATCCGACATCTCGAATTTCACGTGCGGAGCCGGATTTCCTGTAAAGGTGGCAGTAGTCTTCATCTTTTCCGCAATCCTAGAGGTAGGGCTCGTCGGGTGTTCTGGGCCGTATCACACGAGCCGGGGATCCCCAAGCCAAGATATTATCCGGCAAGTCGGCGAGTACAAGCGCTCCAGCGCCCACAACGGTTCGCGATCCGATACAGATCTTATGCTTCACGTTTGCTCCAATTCCAACGGCGGTGAGCTCGCCGATCGCGACATTGCCTCCCAGGTGTACTCCCGGACCGATGCTCGAAAACTGCTCCAGTCGGCAATCATGATCGACGGTCGCTCCGGTATTGACGATGCAGCCGTTCGCGATGTGGGAATTCGGACCAACCAGAGCTCCGGCGGCGATCACATTTCCGCTCCCAAGCCGGACGCTGGATGCCAGGTAGGCGCGTGGGTGAATTACATTGACGAACTGCGCCCCGGGAACCGACTCCGCGAGTTTCGCGCTTATCTGCCTGCGTTGCCAGTTATCGCCGATGGCGACGATAAATCGATTGGTCGATAGCCGCCCAGCGACCGCTGCAATGTCGGCAATTCCCCCAAGCAAGACACGCCCATACTTCACGGTCCCCACCTTCTCGAAGTCGTCAAACATGCCCAGGATGCTAGCGCGGCCGGTACTCTCCAGTGCATCGATCACGACCGAGGCGTGACCCGAGGAGCCAATCACTAAAACCGACTCACTCATGCCGCATGGTCCGAACCTTCTCGATCCGCGGGCAGTTTCCGATAGTCTATTAAATACAGAGGCCTTCCCCGAACCTGATCCAGCGTCCGCCAGAGATATTCGCCGAGTACCCCAATCATCATCATCTGAGTCCCATGAAGCATCAGCATCGCCACCATCACCGAGCTCCAGCCGACGGATTTGGTCCCGTATAACAATGTCGTCGTGACGATGTAGCACGACAGAACAATCCCTAAGAAAAACAGGATGATGCCCAGGGCGGAAATAAAGCGAACTGGCGCATAGGAATAGGCTACGAATCCGTCTACAAAATATTTGATTTTTTTGAAGATGGTCCAGCCCGAAGTACCCAGCATCCGCTTGGTCCGCTTATAGGGAATCTGAACCACGCCGTTGCCGCTTGCCGACAAGATCTGTCCTTGGAGGAAGCTATTGCGTTCCTGATTTTTCAAGACGTGCTGGACGACGCTCCTATCCATCAGGAAAAGGTCAAACCCACTTCGCGGAAGCAAAGGAATTCCGTAGGCTTGCATCAGACGATAAAAGATCGCCGAGGCAATCTTGCTGGTCAGCGGATCTTCCCGATATTCACGAACGCCCAGTACGGTGCGAGCCCCGCTCTTCCATTCTTTGAACATCCGGGGAATCATCTCGGGAGGGTCCTGCAGGTCGCTGGAGATTGCGGCAACGCAATCTCCCGAACAGCTGCCCATGCCAGCTAGTGTAGCGGATACCTGACCAAAATTGCGTGACAGATTTACGATTCCAGCGATGTCGGGGTGCTGCCGGTGAATCTCCTCCAAAACGAGAAGCGAATTGTCAGTCGATCCGTCATTCACCAGGATGATTTCGTACATGAACTCATCGCAGTGCTGATCCAGCTGGTTCTTCAACCTGTCAAACGTTCGCTCAATCGACATCTCATCGTGGTAGACCGGAACAATGACCGAAAGCCTGGGCATTGGTTGTGCCTGCTCCTTAGTCACTTTGTGTAGAGCCGCGGGTTGTGCAAAGATCTCCATAAAATCTCCCTCGCTACTTACACGGTACCCCGTCAAGGTTCGGCACCACCCGCACCAGCGCCGACTCGGCCCGGCCGCAGGTCAGAACCGCCCAGCCGATCGGAAGCGCAGCCAGAACATCGAGAATTCCCGCCGCCCAGCATCCTCTTGGTTGTTGCGGTCTCCCTACGCGCGAACCCAAGGCCTTGGTAAGCACCATGATCTCCAGCGCGATTCGAATTCTGGAAGGTAGCGCTGAACCCACCGCCGGATCGTTGTATGGCTCACCGAGATCCCCCGATCCGCCATCAAAACGATGATCTGTCGGTCGAAGTGCCGTCCTTTGAACAGATCTTCGATCCGGACGAACCCGTTGCATCTCTTCATCATCGTCCGCCACCCGTCCGTTTGCACCAGAGCCTTCGCTCCCGGGTTCAACTGTCATGCCTACTGCGGCGCTCTTACTTGAGACGAGACGCCTGATCGCTGAAGTCCTCCAAGGCGCCGCGGACCGAGCCCAAAGCTCGCGAGCACTCGATTCCCACGCGCATCACCACCAGCATGACACAGCCGCCGAGCACCGAAGCCGCCGTCCAGGCGTGAGCCGCCGCAGCACCCAGGGCGAGCGCGGCCAGCGTCGCGATAGCGGTCAGGGCGCCTGCTGGGACTCGAGGCCACACGTGCCAGCGGAGCAGTTGCCTGCCCGCACCGTGCTCTTCCACCGCCAGGCGGATGCGAGCGGACCCGAACAAGCCCCCTCGGATCTCCAGGTCCCAGCGATCGCACGCGCCGCCGGGCGCCGCCGGAACGCCGTGGGATCGAAGATTTGTGCGCGCCCGTTCGACCCAATCCGGCACCGGAAGCCATGTCTCGCTCCAGGTCGTGTGCCGGAACGATCGAAGCGCGAGCCGGTTGCGCGAGCCGCGGCGCCGCCACGGCGTGAGTCCGTGGGCGAAGCGCCCCCACAAACGGGCCAGCGGCTGAATCGCAAACAGTCCCGCCGTCGGCACGCGCAGCCCCGGGCGCGAAAAGTCAGTGCGCCACACCGCCGCCACGATCTGCATCAGCGGCAGGAGCACGCTCAGCCCCAGCAGCGGCGCCGCCCAGAATAGCGGTCTCCAACTGAAGCCCAGCGCGGTCAGCAGCGCCAGGGCGGCCGTGACCATATACCACTCCGGCATCTGCGCCAGCGCCTGCCACACGGGCGCCGCCGGCTGGTACAGCGATTGAAATGGCGCGCTGTTCCAGGTTCCGTGATAAACGCGTTGCACCAGAGACACCGGGCGCATCACTCCGGCGCCGTACAGACGTCCCGCCCAATTCACGTGTCCGGCGGCGTTGTATTTCTCGGGCCACTTTTGTTCCAGCAGCGCCTCGGCCTTGCCGTAACCGCGTTGCTGGCGCCAGTAGGTGCGAAACGAGTTCCGGCGATGGTGCCAGACCACGGCGGCCGGATGAAAGCCGATGGTCCAGCCTCGCTCCTGAATCCGCCAGCAGACGTCCACGTCGTCGCCCGCGGCCCGATAGATGGGATCGAAGCCGCCGATCGCTTCGAGCGCGCACTTGCGCACCGCGAAGTTGCAGCCAGGGATGTGCTCGGCGAGCTGATCGGTCACCAGCACGTGTATGGGCCCGCCGGGCGCCCGCGCGACGCACTCGGCGATGGGCCCGTCTTCGGGCGGAGGCAGATTGGGCCCGCCGATGGCCGCATGGCTGCTCGACAGGAAAGCGTGCGCCAGGTAATGCAGCCAGTGCGGATCGGGGTAGGCGTCGTCGTCGATATACGCGATGATTTCGCCCGTGGCCACGCGCATGCCCAGATTGCGCGCCGCGCTGAGGCCATGGTTGGGCGTCTCGATCACGCGCACGCCGGCATAGCTCCGCGCGATGGCGGCGGTCCGGTCGGTGGAACCATCGCTGATCACGATGGTCTCGAAGTCGGGATACGCCACCTGAGCCAGATGATCCAGCGTGTCGGCGATCGTGGACATGCCATTACAACTGCACACGACCACGGAGATCCGCGGCCAATCGGCCCGGGCTGCGACGGGCGCCTCGGCAAAAGCTTCCTTCACGGCCGTGAGCGACGGTTTCTGATCCTGGTCCCGAGTGGTCAGCCCGAAATCCCAGTCCTCGATGTCATGGCCGCCGCGGTGCCATTCGTCGGTCCAGGCGAACACGAAGAGTCCGGACGCGCCGCCTTCAAACACGGTCCGCACCTGCCAGTCCAGCGTTGCGGCCTGCTTGTTCCACCCGTGACGCAGGCTGTCCAGGCCGACCTCCGCCATCACCAGCGGCTTTTCCCCCGCCAGCGTCTGCAGCCGTGCCATGTAGGCGCCCAGCTGTTCGCGCGATTCCAGATATACGTTGAAGCAGGAAAAGTCGAGAAACCCGAGATCCAGGTATTCGGTGGTGGGGAAGTTTACGTAGGTCACCAGCGTATCCGGATCTTCGGATTTCGCGGCGTCGTAGAGCCTATGGATAAATCGCTCGATCGGTTTGCGGCCATGCCAGCGCACGATCGAGGCGGGAATCTCGTTCCCGACGGTCACGCCGAACAGCGCCGGATGCCCCGCCAGCGAGCGGACTCCCTCGCGCACGCGCCGCTCAATATCGCGGGTGCGCCGGCGGTCATCGAGAAACGTGACGTGCTGCTCCCAGGGCAGACCCGCCAGCACCAGCAGGCCGTGCTCGGCCGCCAGGTCGAGCAACCAGAGCGGCGGCACGGTGTACACCCGCACGGTGTTGATGCCGGCCGAGGCCATCGCCGCAAAATCTTGATCGACCGCATCCGGTGTCTTGTACTCGGAGCCGTCTTCGAGAGGACGGAAGGGACCGTAGGTGACGCCCCGCACGTACAGCTTCTCGTCGCCGCGCCACAGGAATTTCCCGCGCACAGCCGGCCGAACCGCGAATGTTGCCTTCCGCACGAGCGGAGACACTCGCGGGGCAAGCATTAATTGAGGCTTGGCGCTCATGCGGTGCGGTCGTCTCCATCAGCCGCCGGGCGGCCAAACACCTCTTGCGCGCGACACCTCCATGCGACAGAGACCCTCGCGCCCCAAACCGGACGACCGCCGACGTGCATCCTTCGTTTTCCTCCGAAACGTACCTAACAAAAATCCGCCCAAACAACAGACAGAAAAAGTCAACCTAGTGTTGCAGCAATGTTATGAGTCTAGCGTCAGCCCCGCGAGTGTCTCAACCTATCTTTAGGATGATTTGAGGGTTACGCGATGTTCGGGACGTATAGTACGCCCTTACCTCAATGGTTTGGGTGCCCCGCTGAGAGACAGAACCGTCCCGGCGGAAGAGACTCAACCCTAATGCCTTACCTGCGCACCTCCAAGGATGGCGAACGGACCGCGAAGGGCTTGTGAGGTGTGCCACTTCCAGGCGGTGCCCACAATTGCGTCCAAATCGGGATAGCGCGGTTTCCAGTCGAGCGCCAGACTCGCCCGCCGGTTGTCGGCCACCAGCGAAACCGGGTCGCCTGGCCGCCGTCCCGCTTCCACCACGGGGACCGAGCGGCCTCCGGTTCGCTCCACTGCGGCGATCACTTCGCGAACCGAGTGACCGAGGCCGGTCCCGAGATTCAACGCTGCGCTTTCGCCGCCCCGGAGCAGGTGCTCCACCGCCTTGATGTGCGCCTCGGCGAGATCCGTCACGTGGATGTAATCGCGAATCGCGGTGCCGTCCGGCGTGGGGTAATCCGTGCCCATCACGCGAACCGGCGGGCGGAGGCCCAGCGCCGCGTCGATCACCAGGGGGATCAGGTGGGTTTCGGGATCGTGCGCCTCTCCGATCTCGGCTTCCGGATCGGCGCCGGCCGCATTGAAATAGCGCAGCGCCGCCCAGCGCACGCCATGAACCTGTTCGTACCAGTGCAGCGCGCGCTCGACGAACAGCTTCGACTCGCCGTAGGGATTCACCGGCGCCTGCGGCTCGCTCTCGGAAATCGGGACCTGCCGCGGCATGCCGTAGGTCGCGCAGGTGGAGGAGAAAACGATGGAGCGAACCCCGGTCTCGCGCATCGCCTCCAGCAGTTCGACCGAATTCGCCACGTTGTCGTGGAGATACTTGTACGGATTCTCCATCGACTCGCCCACCAGCGCGTTGGCCGCGAAGTGAATCACCGCCTCGATCCGGTAGTGTTCGATGGTGCGGCGGACCAGGTTCCGGTCCGCGATGTCGCCTTCCACCAGCGGCCCCCACTGCACCGCCCAACGATGACCCGTGCTCAGATTGTCGAAGGCCACGGGTTGGTAGCCCGCGCGCGCGAGCGCCTTCGCGGTGTGGCTGCCGATGTATCCCGCTCCGCCGGTGACCAGGATGGATTTCATCTCTTGATTTCTCTCGAAGACCCGCACTTAGATTGTCTGATCATCTTCTCCCGCTTGCTTTTATGATAGCCCCCGGTTGATCAGGAACGTCGTGGTCGATTCAAAGAACGCAGCGAGAGTCTGCTTCGCCTCGCAGGGGGGCATGGTCTCCTCGAGAGCCCGGTTCATCAACTGAAGCCAGCGGTCGCGCGCGGGCTGGTCGATGGCAAAAGGGGCGTGGCGCATCCGCAGACGCGGATGGCCGCGGTCTTCTACGTACCGGGGAGGTCCGCCGAACCGGAAGATCAGGAACTCCCGCAGCCGCTGTTCCGCCCCGGCGAGGTCGCGTCCGGCGTACATCGGTCCGAGCATGTCGTCGTCCGGGACCTGCCGGTAGAAGGTACCCACGAGGCGGTGGAAGCCCTCTTCACCGACGACAGAATAAACTTCGGATTCCTGCAGCTACTTCCCTTTGCTGAGCTTGCGGAAGTACTCGGCCACCGCGTCCACGTAGCCCGAGGGAACCTTGTCGCTCGCGCCGCTGCGCACCTGGCCGCCGTTCTGTTCCTCCAGTTGGCGGCGCAGTTGCACCTCCAGCGCCTCCAGATTGGGAAGCACTTCGCGGTTGATGCGGTTCTGCAGCTCCGGTCCGGCCGTGGCGCCGAAACTCAGCTTCTGGATCTCATTCTCCAGATCGACGATCTCACGCGACACCTCGGGATTGTCCTTGAACATCTGGCGCAGCTCGTTCAGCTCGCGCGTGGCGTCCCGGGCCATCCTCTGGGGATCCAGCGGCTGGACGTCCGGCAGATCGTACAGGCCTTCCTGGAAGTATCTTCCGCCGCCGTAGCGCGGACCCGGCGCGTACCGGCCGCCGGCAGAACCGCCCGTGTAGCCACCGCCCCGCTGGCCGCCGCCGCCCTGTGGACTGTTACCGCCTTGCTGGCCCTGGCCCTGCTGACCCTGGCCTTGTTGACCCTGGCCCTGTTGGCCCTGGCCCTGCTGGTCGCCTTGCTGCTGGCCACCCTGTTGCTGGCCGCGGCCCGCCATCCGCTCCATCTGGCTGCGAAGCCGCTCCACCTGCGCCAGGGACCGCTCGACGTCGCCGTTGCCGTTGCCGGCCTGCTGCTTGCCGCCGTTGTTCAGGGCTTCCTGCGCCCGCCGGATATCCTGGGACACTTTATCGAGCGTTTCGGTCAGCGGCTGCTCGCGCGGAACCATGTAGCCGCCCTGGCCCTGGCGGATGTAGTTGGCGGAAAACTTCATGCGCAGTTTGGCTTCGGTCTGCTGGATCTCGCTCAAGCCTTCGCGCAAACGCGACGAGGCGCCCGGTTGCGTGCCGTTCATATCGTGCGCGGCCTTCTGCATGTCCTGCTCCAGCCGGTCCAGGTCCGCCGCCATCTTGTCCTTCTCGTTGGCGAGTTGCTCGGACTGCTGGCGATTCCCCGCGCCGTTCAGAGGGTTGCGTTGCCGCGGGTCCTGCGGGGGCTGGTCGCCGAAAGCCTGCCGCAAGCGATTTTGAAAATCGTGCTGCTGCGCGGCGAGCCGGTCCGCCTTGTCCTGGAGGTCGTTCAACTGCGCCGCCGCTTCCTGCTGGCGCATCCCGTTCAGCATGTCGCGCGCTTCCTGCAAACGCTCGGCCGCGCGCCGCGCATCCGCCTCGGCTTGCTGGCCGCCCTGCTGGCCTTCCCGCTGCGCCGCCTGCTGCGCCGCCCGCATGTCGTCGGCCGCCTGGCGAAGCCGCTCGAGCGACTGCTGCAACCTCTGCTCGTTGGCGCCCTGCAAACGGCTCATCTGCCGCTGCTGCTGCTGTTGCTGCGATCCCGGCTGTCCGCCCTGGCCGGATTGACCCGGTTGCGACTGGCCCGACTGCTGGCCGGATTGCGAGCCCTGCTGCTGTCCGGATTGCTGCCCGGATTGCTGCTGGCCCTGCTGCTGCTGCTGTCCGTTCCGCGAGAGCTGCTCCATCTGCCGCTTCAACTCCTCCACGTCGCGCCGCAGCATCTCCTGCTGCCAGCGCTGGTCGAAGCTCTGCTGCTTGGAGTTGCGTTGCTGCTGCGCCAGCGCCTGCTGCCGCCGCGCCAGCTCTTCGAGCTTCTGCAACGCCTCGTCGATCTCCTTCTGGCGCTGCTCGGACGACGACCCTCCCGCCTGCTGGCCCGTCTCATACTGGTTCTTCTCGGTGTCGAGCTCCAGGTCGAACATGTTGGCCAGGTCGCGGCCGGCGCCACCGCCGCCCCCGCCGCCTCCGCCACGGTTACCGAAGGCGACCTGAATATCGCGGAAGGTGGCCTCGGCGCGCAGCAGATGCTGCAACGCCCTCTCCTCGGGCTCGAGCGCCTCGCGCCACTTCTGGGCCTTGAGTTTCTCGGCCGCCGGTCCCATTTCCTTCGCGGCCTCTTCGAGGTCCTTGGTGAAGGACGAAAATTCCTGGTTGGCTCCGGCGAGCTGGCGGCTCTTGGAGCGCTGAGCGAGCGTTTGCGCCTGTTCCTTCAGTTTGTCCTGCACCTCGGAGAGGAACGTCGCGTTGTCGCCCGCCTTGGCTTTGTTCTTCACGCCGCCGCGAATCTCATTCCACGTCGCGGCGATGATTTCCTTCTGGCGCTGGGAAATTTCGGTCTGGTCGCCCATCCCGCCGCCACCGCCTCCGCCCCCGCCCATCTGCTGGGACTGGGTGTAGTTGCGTTCGTAGGGCTGTGTCTCGACGAACAGCATGTCGGTCTGGCTGGTGTTGCGCGCATCCTTGGCGGTCGCGTAGACACTCACCACGTCGCCCGGCTGCATCTTGTAATCTTCCAGCGACAGCATGGTCTTGCCGCTGCCGGTCTTCACGCCCTTGTTGGCGAGCAGCGAAACCGTCTTCTCGGGCGAGCCATTGACCGAGTAGTGCAGATCCAGGCCGTCGAGCGCGTAGTCGTCCTCGGCCTCCACGGCGATGATGACTTCCTCGATCGGGCTGACCTTGGCGTCGGCGCCCGGACGGGTGATGCGCACGGTGGGCGCGTTATCCACGCGCGCTTCGATGAAATAATCCTCGCTCAGGCGCACGCTGTCGCCCTGCTCGGTCGCGGCAAAGTGATAGACGCCGTCCTTCTGAATCGGAACTTTCGCGGTGAGCGTGTTTCCCGACACCGTATCGAGAGAAATGTGCGAGCCGTCGTCCATGTCAAGCCGTCCGCTCTTGAGAGGACGATCCGTCTCCACCGTCAGCTCGGCGACGGTTCCCGCCACCGCGCGCAGGTCCCCGCCCGGATCTTCCACCGCGTCCTTCAATCCCAGCCAGGACGGGAAGTGGTAGGTCACCTTCACCTTTTTGATGCTCGGCAGATCCACCACGTCGATCCGGTAGGTCTTCGAGCGGACGCCGGAGGCTTCGACGTAATACTCGACCGGCTCGGGCAGCGAGGCGAACAGAAACTCGTAGGCCGTCGCGTTTGTGCGCGGCACCATCGGCGCTTCTTCCCACTTCGAGGCGCTCTTGTAGCGCGCGAGCAGCTTCACTTGCGGCGCCTGGAATCCGACCAGCTGCGCCGTCACGACCTGATCGGCTTTGCGGCGGACCAGTTTGTTGCCCGGCTGGACCTGAATATCGTAGAACGCGGCGGCGGTTCCCTTCGGGAGCCCGGCCCACAGCAGACTCGCGCCGTAGCCCAGGAACCCCGGTCCGGCCAGAATCAGCCACAGCAGCGCCGCGCAGGCCGCGCCGGCCGAGGTGGCGAACGCAAACACCGAGCGCCGCGGAGCCACGCGCTCCGGCTCGGTTTGCGCGGCGACCGAAGCGGTCTCGTCGGCGAGCAGCTCCAGCATCGGATCGTGCGTATCGGCCCGCTCCACCAGCGTGAGCAGGCGCTCCTGAAACTCGGGGAAAGTGGATTCGGCGCGGCGCGCGGTGCGGCGGACGTTCAAACGCATCAGCGGAATCACCAGTGCGAAGCCGAGCGAAACGGCGAGCGCCAGAAACAGAACCACGCGCGCTACCGCCAGGCTCGCGCTGGAAAACGCGAGCGCATTGGTAATCAAGACCAGGGCAATCGTGGCGCCGAGGGCCACTCCGGCCGCGACCGCGGCTCCTTTCGAGACCGTCATCCATCTCAGGCGGGCTTCAAGACCGCGCAGATATTGGTTGAGTTGTTCTCGCGTGTTCATGCCGCTTCCTTCTTGGTCCCTGGGAACTGTTCCGCCGGCGGGCGCAGGTACCGGTTCGCCACTACCGACTCGGCGATCGCTACACCTAATAGTAACAATAACAGAAAGGGCCACAAGCCCCAAGGTTTCTTATCGCTAGCATTCTCCGGGCCGGGGGACTCGCCGCTCGCCTGGTCACCCCTGCCGGTGGCCTTCCACAAATCGAGCGACTCCTGCGGGATCGCCGCCAGATCGGACTCCCGGCGGTCGGCGTGCGCCGCGATCAGGCTGCGCCGCCCGCTGGCCGTCTTCATCTCGAAAAATCCCTCCCGCGCGACCGCGAAGTTTTTCGCCGAGACCGCCTCTTCGAGCGACAGCAGGCGCTTGCCGTCCGGATCCAGCACTTCGGCGCCGGCGCTCTTGTTCTCCGTGGCCCTGAGCTCGACGTAGGAGTCCACCGCGAGGTTTACCGGCTGGTCCCCGCCGCTGCCGCCACTCAGATACGCGGCCGACTGCTGGATAAACGGCACCCAGGCCGCATGCAGCGGCAGATCGTTCGATACGTTGTCGAAGGTGGAGGCGAAGGCCAGCGCCTTGCCCTCCCCGATTTGGCGCTCGAGCACCAGCGGGGTCTGATCGTTCAGCCGCACCAGCACGCGCGACTTGGCCGGCGTCACGTGGATCACCTGATAGAACTTCACGGCCTCGAAGCGTCCCGCGCTGCGCAGCGCCGGATGGCCCGCATCGGCCTCTGAGACCGTCAGGAAGCGCTCCGCCTCGCGGCCGGCGTAGCGCGCGGCCTCGATCGATTCGTCGAGCACAGGCACTCTCGGCAGCACCGCCGACGCCGGCCCTAGCGCGAGCAGCACCGATCCTCCGGCGGCGACGTAGCGCCGCAGCGCGTCTTCGAGTCCTGAAGGCATCGAGCCGAGATCGGACAGCACGATGAACGAGTAATTCGACAGAGGAGCGCCCGCGGCCTGCTCCGGCCGCAGGGCCTCGATCTGGAAGGCGGCGTCGGGCGAGGAGTCGAGCGCCGCGCGGTAATACAGCTGCGCACGCGGGCGCCTTCCGTCGTCGAGAAACAGAACCTTGCGCGGATCGGTTCGCTCCACCGCGAAGGGGAAGCGATCGTCGGCGGCAAGCACGTCGCCCGAATCGATCCGGACTTCGCCTTTGCTGAAACCGTATGGCGCGTCCAGGGCCAGGAACTCCGCCTGCGCGCGCCCCCCCTCCGGCACATCGACGGTCTTGGTTTGCAGGACTTTGCCGTTGAGAACCAGAGACACGTTGCGCTTGGCTGCGGGCGCGCCGAATCCCGTAACGGTCGCCTGAATGCGGACGCGCTTGGGATCGTAGATGCGCTGCGGCGCCACCACGTTCTCCACCGCCCAGTTCGGCGCGGCGCCGCCGGCCGGGTGCAGCACCAGCGTGGTATCCGGGTTCAGGCGCAGATCGGCGAAGCCCGGCGGCAGCGCGGATTTCTGAAGGTCGCTGCACAAGTCCAACTGGATCGGCAGGCGCGTGGAATCCGACAGTGTGCGGGCATAGCGCGCGAGCTCGCCGAAGGAGGCGCGGCTGTCGCTGGCCTGGATGGAATTGATCGCGGCGCGGAGCTCGGCGGGGTCGGAGGTCACCTGCGTCATCGCCTGCACGCGCGCCCCCAGCGCCACCACCTGCGCCTGCCCTCCCGGACCGAGACTCGATACCACTTGCAAAGCCTGGTCCTTGGCGCTGGCCAGCCGCCCGGTGGCGCGCATGCTGAAGGACTGATCGACGGCGATCACGGTCAGCTTCTTGCCTTCCGAAACCGGGATCGCGCGGCGTATATAAGGATTGGCGAACAGCAGCGCCAGCAGGATGATCATCGCCATGCGGAGCGCCCACAGCAGCAGGTATTCCAGGCGCCGGTGCTTTACCGAGCTCTGCTCGCGGCGCTCGAAGAACATCAGCGAGGGAAACGGCGTCGGGTCGGTCTTGTGGCGCTTCAGCAGGTGAATCCAGATGGGCAGCCCCACTGCGGCGAGTCCGGCCAGAAACCATGGCGTCAGCAGTCCCATTACATTCGCCCCTGCCGGATGGCCAGATACTCGCGCAGCGCCTCGTCGAGCGGCCGGCCCGTATCAATCAGGAAATAGTCGATGCCCGCGGCCTTGGCGCGCGTCTTCAGCTCCTCCACGTGAGCGTCGATCTTGGGGCGATACTCGTGCGTCGCGTAATCCGGCGAAACTTCGAGCGCGTCGCCGGTCTCGAGATCCTCCAGCAACACCGGCTTCTTAAACTTCGGGCGGATCTCCTCCGGATCGAGGATGTGGAACAACACCAGCTCGTTTCCGCGAAACCGCAGCGGCGCCACGGTCTGGATGATCTTCTCCGGCACCTCCCAGAAATCCGAGATGCAGGCGACCACGCCGCGGCGGCGCAGAAACTCCTGCAGATGATGGAACGGCCGCGCGAAGTCGGTTCGCGTTCCCAGCCGGACGTGTTCGATCGCGTGCAACAGCCGGGCCAGTTGCCCTTGCCGCGTCGAGGGCGGCACGAAGTTGCTGACGTCTTCATCGAACACCACCAATCCCGTCGCATCGCGCTGCCGGCTGGCCAGGTAAGCCAAACAAGCCGCTAGAAATTGCGCGTACTCGATCTTCAGCATCCCGTGCGAGCCGAATTTCATCGACCGGCTGGTATCGAGCAGAATATTCAACTGGCAGTTGGTCTCGCCGCGATAGCGCTTCAGGTACATCCGTTCGCTGCGCGCGAACACGTTCCAATCCACGTGCCGCAGGTCGTCACCAGGATTGTAGGCGCGGTACTCGGCGAACTCCTGGCTGAAGCCGAAATCCGGCGAGCGGTGCAGGCCGGCGATAAAACCGTCCACCACCGTCTTGGCCACCAGGTCCAGGCCGCGGAGCCCGGCCAGCACCGCCGGATCTAGTAAGCGCTGTTGCATTCCGGCACTTACTGTCTTGGAGGCGGCATGGCTTCCAGAAGTTTCTTCAAAATGTCGTCCTGCGTCAGTTTGTCGGACTCGGCCTGGAAATTCAGAAGAATGCGGTGGCGCAGAATCGGCCGCATCAGGGAGGTCACGTCCTCATAGGTGACGTGGTAGCGGCGCCGCATCAGCGCCCGCGCCTTGGACGCCAGCACCAGGAATTGCGCCGCCCGGACGCTGGCGCCGAAGTTCACGTATTTGCGGATGAAATCGGGCGAGGTCTCGTCGGTGGAGCGCGTCGCCCGCACCAGATCCACCGCATAGCGCGCCACCGAATCGGCGATCGGTACCATACGTACAACCTGCTGGAAGTCCAGGATCTCTTCGGCGCTGGTCACCGCTTCGGCCTGGGCGATGTGCGTGGTGGTGGTGAGGTCCAACACCTTCATCTCGTCGTTGGCCGACAGATAATCGAGCAAGGTATTAAAGATGAAGCGGTCGAGCTGCGCTTCCGGCAGCGGATAGGTGCCCTCCAGCTCGATCGGGTTCTGCGTGGCCAGCACGAAGAACGGCGGATTGATCGTGTATTGATTGCCGCGCACCGTGCAGGAGCGCTCCTGCATCGCCTCGAGCAGCGCCGACTGCGTCTTCGGCGGCGTGCGGTTGATTTCG
>JBGPLI010000030.1:0-35400 GCA_041486445.1 Bryobacteraceae bacterium | reverse complement strand
CATCCAGGACGTGGGCGCGCGCTTCTACACTTACTCCTGCACGATGCTGTACGGGCTGGAGGAGGCCGGCAAGGCGCGGATTCCTTTTTACGTGCTCGACCGGCCCAACCCCGTCACCGGCACGCACGTCGAAGGGCCGCTGCTCGACGCCAGCCTCCAGAGCGTCACCGGCTGCTACCCGATGCCGGTGCGCCACGGGCTGACGCTCGGCGAGCTGGCGGCGATGGCCAACGCCGAGCGCAAGCTGGGCGCCGATCTGCACGTCGTCAAGATGAGGAACTGGAGCCGCGGCGAATGGTTCGATTCGACCGGTCTCACCTGGATCGATCCGTCGCCCAATATGCGCAGCCTCAATGCGGCTACTCTATACGATGGCTTGGCGTTGCTCGAGGCATCGCCGAATTATTCTGTGGGGCGCGGCACCGATGCCCCGTTCGAGCAAATCGGCGCGGACTGGATTCGCGGCCCGGAGCTCGCGCAGGCTCTGAACGCGCGCACGATCCCCGGCGTCCGCGTGTATCCGGCGCGATTCGAGCCGGCGTCGGCGCCATTCCGCGGCAAGCCGATTGAAGGAGTGCGCTTCGTCATCGTGAACCGCGAGCAGTTCGACTCGGTCCGGCTGGGCCTGGAACTGGCCTACACGCTGGGACGGCTGTATCCCGGCAAGATCGACGTGGAGGCGTGCCGGTTCCTGATCGGCAATCGCAAGACGATCGACGCGATGAAGGCCGGCGGAGATCCTCGTTCGATCGAGAGCGGCATCGAAGACCAGGTGCGTTCCTTCATCGAACGGCGGCGCCCTTATCTGCTGTATTAGATTGAACAACTGTAGGACCGACACACGACTCTGGAGAGTGGACAACACATGAGATTTCTTGTCATTCCGATATTTCTTTCTTTGGCTTTTCTCTCGCCGAGGGCATCGGCTAGCGTGGCCGCCTTCGGGCCCAGTAATCAAACCGTAACGTTCACCGGTCTTGGCGGCAACGCCTCGGGCGCAGGTCAGAGTCGCGTGACCTGGGGTTCTTGCGCGTTTGATGGTACCAACACCAAGTGCACCGTAACCGCCCCTTTCACCGGCTTCGGCGGCGGCGGCACGATCAGTGTGCTCTTCTCGTACCCAGGCAATGGACCTTCTCCGCTTAACGCTGTTTCGAACAGCCCCGGCAGCGACGTGATTTTCTTCAGTCTCACTGGCCCCGGCTCTTTTTTGATAACGCTGCCTGGAAACGGTGGGGACACGGTTACGTTTTATCAACCAGCGGGCTTCTTTTTTACCTTTGCCAATCCCACGTGCACCGGGATCTCGCCGTGCGGCGTCGGACTAACGGGGCTTACGCCGAATGCGACTATTACTGGACCGATCAATGGCACGTTTAGTACGAATCCCGTTATCCGAACCGCACTGGGCGTCATCACCGCCGGCGCATACGGGGGATTCTCCGCGGTTGCGCCGGGCTCCTGGATGGAGATCTACGGTACGAATCTTGCCAACGTCATCACCCGGGACTGGAGCGCCGATTTCAAGGGTAACCAGGCACCGACCACGCTGGCCGGAACCAGTGTCACCATCGGCGGCGTGCCCGCTTACACTTATTTGGTCAGTCCAGGACAGATCAATGCGCAAGTGCCATCCGGCGTCGCGCCCGGGCCGCAGCCCGTAGTGGTTACGACGGCAGGCGGACCGAGCCTGGCCAGCACGATTACAGTGAACCCCGTTGAGCCAGGCCTGCTCGCGCCGGCTGTGTTCAAACTTCCCGCGGGACAGTACGTCGTCGCGCTCTTTCCGGATGGAATTACTTATGTGCTCCCTCCGTTCGCCGGCTTGCTAACGGCGCGGGCGAGGCCTGGCGACACCATTATTATGTTCGGCGTGGGTTTTGGACCCGTGACGCCGAACATTCCTGCCGGCCAAATCGTGACGCAATCCAACCAGCTCCCGCCAACGTTTCAGATCTCATTCGCGGGGACGCCGGCAACCGTAGCCTTCGCCGGACTGACAGCCGGTTTTGTGGGTCTTTATCAGTTCAACGTGGTCGTGCCAGATATCGCTGCCAGTGACTCCGTCCCGATCGCCTACTCATTCGGCGGGGTCAGCAGCCCGCAGAACCTGATTATCGCCATACGGAACTGATGTGCGTTCCTTCATCGAACGGCGGCGTCCGTATCTGCTGTACTAAGAGAGGAGGCTGGAGATGATTGGTTTGTTGACGGCGCTGTTTCTGGCGCAAGCCGCCGGTCAAACGCCGCGCACAGCGGACGGGCGCCCAGATCTGCAAGGAATCTGGACCAGCGCGACTCTGACGCCGCTCGAGCGCCCTCCCGAGCTGGCAGGCAAAGCGACGCTCACCGCGGCGGAAGCGGCCGCCTATGAAAAGCAACTGAATGAACAAGGAAATCGGGATCGCCGGAGTGGGAATGCCGAGATTGACGCCGGCGGCGCTTACAACGAGTTCTGGTTCGACCGCGGCAACAAGGTTGTCGGAACCAGGCGCACATCGCTCATCGTGGATCCGCCGGATGGCAAGGTTCCGCCGCTGACGCCTCAAGCGCAGAAGAAACTGGATGACGACCGCGCCTACGCGAAACTGCACCCCGCCGACGGACCGGAGAACCGCCCCCTGGCGGAACGCTGCCTGCTGTGGCCAACCGCCGGTCCGCCGATGCTGCCGGGCGCGTACAACAACAATTATCAGATCGTTCAGGCTCCCGGATACGTCATGATCGTGGTGGAGATGATTCATGACGTTCGCATCATTCCCACCGACGGGCGGCCGCACGTTCCGGTGGGCGTCCGGCAATGGATGGGCGACTCGCGAGGCCGCTGGGAGGGCAACACGCTGGTGGTCGAGACCACCAACTTCACCAATAAGACCGCTGACGTCGGCGCAGGCATGCAGAGAGCCACGTTCCGCGGCTCCGACGACAAGCTGCGCCTGATCGAGCGCTTCACGCGCGTGGAGCCGAATACGCTCCTCTACGAATTCACCGTCGACGATCCGACGGCGTTTACCAAGCCGTGGACCGCGCAGATTCCCATGAGCAAGATTCCCGGGCCGCTGTTTGAATACGCCTGTCATGAGGGGAACTACGCGATGACCGGAGTCCTGGCCGGGGCGCGGGCCCAGGAGGCGCGACAGTGATGGAGCGCGTCTAACTCTTCAACTCCACGATGGTCGCGCCCGCTCCGCCCTCTTCGGGCGGCGCGAGGTAGAATTTCTCCACGTGCGGATTTTGCTTCAGCAGATCCGCGATCGCTCTCTTCAGAATCCCCATCCCGTGGCCGTGAATGATGCGGACACGCTCCACCTGCGCGAGCGCTGCGCTGTCGAGGAGCTTGTCCACCTGTTCGCATGCTTCCTCCGCCCGATGGCCGATGAGGTTGATCTCGCGATAGGAACGGTCGAAGCTGGGGCCCTGGTGGAAGCTGACGCCCGTCCTCGCCTTGGACGCACTCGAAGGCGGCAGAATCTCCTCCACATCCGAGGAGGGAATCTGCATTTTGAGGAATCCCGCCTCCACTTCCAGCAGGCCGCTTGAAAGCACGCGGCGCACCGTCGCCGGCTGCCGGATTCCCTTGAGGCGCACACGCGCGCCCTCTTCGAGCTTCAGGCGCGGAGGCTGACTCAAGTTCTGAGGCGGTGGGGCGATCGACTCCACTGCTTCCTGAAACTCGCGACTGGTCTTGGCGATTTTCGCGCGAGCCTTCTGGCTCAGCTCGCCGATCGTCTCCCGCGCCTTCCGCTCGAACTCGGCCGACAGTTCCGCCGCGCGCTGCTCCAGGTCCCGGATTTTCGCCGCAAACTTGCGCTCCCAGCTCTGCTCGAGCGACTTCTCGCGCTCATCGAGGGTTTGCGCGCGCGCCATCAGTTCGCTTCGCTCCCGCTCGAGCCGGTCCATACGATCATGCAACTCAGCGAGGAATCGGGCGATGTCGCGCTCGGTGGTGGTCATGCGCGCCCGCGCGGCTTCGATCAGCCCGGGATCGAGCCCCAGGCGGCTGGCGATGTCGAGTCCCGCCGATTTGCCGGGCGCGCCCAGCCGCAGCAGGTAGGTCGGCTCCAGCGTCTGATCGTCGAAGCCCATGGAGCCGTTCCGCACGCCCGGTGTGGAAGCGCCGTACACCTTCAACGCGACCAGATGCGTCGAGGCCAGCGTGAATGCCCCGCGCCGGCCGAACGCATCGAGCACCGCGACGCCCAGAGCGCCGCCCTCTTCCGGATCGGTCGCGCGGCCCAGCTCGTCCAGCAGCACCAGCGAGTCCGCGGTCGCCTGATCGAGCATCCCGCGAATCCCCAGGATGTGCGCGGAAAACGTGCTGAGGCTCTCCTGGATCGACTGATGGTCGCCGATGTCGGCCAGCACGCGATCGAAGAGCGGGAACTCCGCTTCCGCCGCCGGCACCGGAAGTCCCGCGTGCGCCATCAGCGCCAGCAGCCCGGCGGTCTTGAGCGTTACCGTCTTGCCGCCCGTGTTGGGCCCGCTGATGAGCAGAGTCCGGTCGCGTTCATCGAGCTCCAGCGATACCGGGATCACGGTTTTCTTTTGGACGCGGAAAACGTCTTCGAGCAGAGGATGTCGCGCCTCGCGAAGCGCCAGGCGGCGCGCGCCGGGCGGGCTGAGCCGCGGAACGACACAATGAAAATCGAGCGCAAATTCGGCTTTCGCGAAGATCAGCTCCAGCCGCCCGAGCGCCTCCGCGGTCGAGGCGATTTCAGACGCGTGTTCGCGCAGCCGCGAAGTGAACTCGCGCAGAATGCGATGCACCTCGCGCAGCTCCTCTTCGTGCAGGCGGACCAGCTCGTTGTTGAGCTCGATGGTCTCCAGAGGCTCGACGAACAGCGTGTGGCCGCTGCCGCTGGCTCCGTGGATCACACCCTCGACGCGGCGCTCGCGGCCGGCGACCACGGGAACCACGAAACGGTCGTTGCGAATGGTGACGAAATCCTCTTGCAGCGTGCCGTCCTCGTGGTGCGCGCGCAGAAAGCGCCGCAGCGAATCCTCGATCAGGTGGCGCTGCCGGTCCACGTCGCGCCGCAGCCGGCCCAGAGCGACGCTGGCGTCATCGGACAGCGTGCCGTCGGGCAGGATTTTTCCGCGCAACTCGCCCGCCAGTTCGCGGAGATCGGCGATCGCGCGGGCGTGGCCGGCCAGCCGGGGAAATTTCCCGGCGGCAGAGAGCAGGATCGAGCGCGCTTCCGCGGCCAGGTCCAGCAGGCGTCCGACCTCGAAGATCTGCTGCGCTTCGAGCGTCGCCCCTTCGATGCGCAGCCGTGCGATGGACTCGCCGGGGTCGGCCAGATCGCTGAAGCGCACGCGAATCGCGGCGCCGCGGGCGGCGGGTTGAGGCTGGGACGCGGTGCGAAGATAGTCGATCGCTTCGGCCGCCTCGGCGAGCGCGTTCTCGGCGTGCAGCCTGTCCGACGACGGCGCCAGGCGCTCCAGTTCCCCGCGCCCCAGCGCGCTGTGCACGTAGCGGCCCACCAGCGCCCGCAACGCTTCGAATTCAAGAACGCTTTCGGCGTGCATCGAATGCTCTCTCGATCACTTCTCGCGTGCCCTCGGTCAGGCGATAATCTCCCAGCCGCGCTCGCGGCGTCCAGATCGCGCGGGCCACATCGTCGGCGGGTTGCAGCTCGCCGCCCGTCACGGTTGCGACGTAGTCGATCAAAACGTAGTGATACTCGGCGCGGCCGCGCGCATCGCACATGATGCGTTCGAAAATCTCGAAGATCGAAACGGGCTTGATCCGCAGGCCGGTTTCCTCGAGAATCTCGCGCTTCACGGCGTCTTCGAGTTTCTCTCCGCTCTCCACCAATCCGCCGGGCAGAGACCAGTAACCCTTCAGCGGGTCGCGCCCGCGCTCTACCAGCAGGATCGCCCCGCGCCGGAAGATCAGCGCTCCCACTCCGAGCAGCGGATGTTTCGGATACCTACGGGAGATATTGCAGCGCCCCTTTGACGCCGATGCGGACGCGATAGACCGACGAGCGGGCCGTGATGAACAGCGTCTGGAAGTCCACGTCGCCGAACGCGAGATTCGAAGGCGTTTCCGAGGTCTCGATCGTTCCCAAAAGTTTGGCCTGGGGCGAGTAAACGTACACGTTCTTCGCGGCGACGTACAGGTTCCCTTTCTCGTCCGTGCGGAGACCGTCCGGCACGCCGGGGATTTTCTCCAGCGCCACACGGTCATTCGAAACCGCGCCCGCGCGATCCAGATCGTAGGCGCGGACCAGCCGGCTGTCGGAGTCCGAGACGTAGAGAATGCGGCCGTTGGGCGAGAGCGCGATGCCGTTGGGCCGCGTCTTCCATTTGGCCGCAAGCTCCAGGTCGCCCTTGGGCGTAATGTGGAAGACGCCGTAGAAATCGAGCTCGCGCGCGTCTTGCTGATTGCCGAAAGCCGGGTCGGTGAAGTAGATGTGGCCGTCGCGCCGCACCACGATGTCGTTGGGCGCGTTCAGCCGCTTCCCTTCAAAGCGCTCGGCCAGCACCTCCATCTTCCCGTTCTTCAACGTGCGCGTCACGCGGCGCTGGCGAAACTCGCAGGTGTAGAGACTCCCCTTGGTGTCGTACGTGTTGCCCATGGCGCCGCCGGGGCGGTCGCCGAATTCGAAATCGCCCTTTCCGGGCACGAACCGGTACAGCTTGTCGGCGACCGTGTCGCTGAACAGCAGGTACCCTTCGGGCGACCACGCGGGACCGTCGGTGTAACGCATCCCGGCGGCGACCTTCTCCAGCCGCAGGTCTTCAAAGTCCTGCGCCAGCGCGGCTCCGGCGATCAGGAACACAAGCACACCAGTCACAAATACAGCTTAACTCTTCAATGGAATCGGTCCCTAGGTAGCCGGCGCCCGTTTATCGTTTTTCCATCGGTTATTTGTCATCGGCCGGGCCGCAAACCCGCTCACTGGCGTTCGCGGTTCAGTGCCGACACCGAACCACCAGCGACAGCGAGTGGGTGCCTACGACGTTTTTCAGCGGCCTCTCAGACCCAGTTTAGCAACCGCGGTGAGAGCGGGCGGGTGCGGTCTGGGACCCTGCTTGACAACCACCGTCGCGCCGGGCTGCGTTGATGCGGCGCCGATGGGTCACGCTAACCGGCACGCTCGTTCCCGTGGACGAGCCTGGCGAGTAATTGAGCAGCGGTCCTCCCGAGATCCGTTTTGTACTAACGTGAGGGGGTGCACTCTTTGAAGACCGTGCCCGTGCTGGTGACCGGCGCCGGACGCGGGATCGGGAAACGCCTGGCCATCGGATTCGCCACCGCCGGTGCGCGCGTAGGACTGCTCGCGCGCAGCAAGGCCGAGCTCGACCTCTGTCACCTGGAGATCGAGCACGCGGGCGGATCGGCGCTGCGCATCCGCGCCGACGTGTGCGATTACGAGCAGGTGTCCGCCGCCGTCGAGCGGATGCGCGTGCACTTCGCCCGGCCCGTGCAGGTGCTCGTGTGCGCCGCCGGCATCCAGGGCCCCATCGGCCCGTTCGTCGAGTCCGCGCCGAAATCCTGGAGCGAAGTGATTCATACCAACCTCACCGGCGTTCTGAACGCCTGCCGCGCGGTGCTGCCGCACATGATCGAGCGCCGCAGCGGGAAGATCATCGTGCTCACCAGCGTATCGGCGCCGCGGCCGAACTTCGCGCTGTACGCCGCCACCAAGACCGCCCTGGTCCGCTTCGTCGAGAGCCTGGCCGAGGAGGTTCGCGATCACAACGTGCAAATCAACTGCGTGTCGCCCGGCGGCAGCTACACGCACATGACGGACCAGATTCTCTCCGCAGGCGACCGCGCCGGCTGGCGCGAAGTCGAAGAGGCCCAGCAGGTGAGGATGACCGGCGGCGTCGCGCCCGAGAAGCAGGTGAATCTGGCGCTGTTCCTGGCGTCGGAAGAATCCAATCATATCAGCGGGCGGCTGATTCACGTCCAGGACGATTGGAAGCGGCTGAAGAACGCGACCGTGAATCCGGAGCTGTACACGCTCAGGCGCGTGCAGAAAGTGTAGCGCCCGCCGCTCTTGGCCCGCGCGGAATGACGGATAATTGATGTACCGATGCGCAAACGGTACCTCTTCGTCTCCGGCCTGGCGCTGCTCGCCATTCTGCTGACGCTGGTGGTGTGGCAGGTCTCGTTCACTTTCGGCGAATACGGACCGGCGACCGCGGCGCAAACCTTTGTTTTCTGGGCCGTCTCCACGCTGATCTTCCTGCTCACCGTGACGCTCAGCTTCATGCTGTTCCGCACCGGAGTCAAGCTGTACATCGAGCGCCAGAGCCACCGCGAGGGCTCGCGGATCCAGTCCAAGCTGGTGCTCGGCGCGCTGGCGCTCACGCTGCTCCCGGTGGTGTTCCTGGTGCTGTTCAGCTACGTGATCCTGAACCGCAACGTCGAGAAGTGGTTCAGCCGGCCGGCCGAGGGCATCAAGATCGACCTGATCGACACCAGCCTGGCGCTGGACCAGGAGGTGCGGGACCGCGCGCAGGCCTTGGTTCGCTGGATGGCCGCCATGCCCGAAGTGCAAACCGGGACGGCCGATTTCGGCAAAGTTTGCGCGGATAACCGCATCGTGGAATTGCATGTCGAGGGACGGGACGGAGCCGCGCGCATCTTCTGCCCGGACGCCGGAAGCGGCGGCGGCGCCTTTACCGCCAGAGCCGCCATGGACTCCGGCGCCACCCTGATGCTGACGGTCCGCCCGGGCGCCGATATAGGCCAGAAGCAGGCCGAGATCGGGCGCTACGTCACCGAGTACGATCAGCTCTCCGCTGAGAAGCGCAGCATCCGCAAGTTGTACCTGCTGTTTCTGCTGCTGATCGCGCTGTTCATCCTGTTCGTGGCCACCTGGATCGCGCTGCTGCTGTCGCGGCAGATCATCCAGCCGATTTCGGCGCTGCTGGTGGCCGCGGGCGAAGTACGCAAGGGGAATCTCGCGCATCGCGTGAAGGTCCAGGCGATGGACGAGCTGGCCACCCTGGTGCGCGCCTTCAACGAAATGATGCAGGAGCTCGAGGCCAACAGCCGGGAGCTCGAAAGCCGCCGCCGCTTCACCGAAGCGATTCTCGAAAGCATACCCACCGGTGTGATTTCGCTCAGCGCCGATGGCCGTATCCAGCGCGTGAATCGCGCGCTCCACGGGCTGTTCCCGCCGGAACAGATCGAGCAGGCCAAGCGGCTGGACGATTTATTCCCGCCCGAGGACGTGTCTGAAATCGCGTACCTGATGAAGCGCGCGCGCCGGACCGGCGTGGCGGCGAGCCAGATCGATCTCGAGTCGCCGCGCCTGGTGCAGCATCTGGCCGTGACCGTTTCCGCGCTTCCGGCGCGGGAGCCCGACGCTCCCGGTTGGGTGGTGGTGCTCGAGGACACCAGCGAGCTTCTGCGCGCCCAGAAAGCCGCGGCCTGGCACGAAGTGGCCCGCCGCATCGCTCACGAGCTGAAGAATCCGCTGACGCCCATCGCGCTGAGCGCGGAGCGCATCGCCCGCCAGCTCGACCGCGGCGCCACCGGACCGGAAACGCAGCGCATCCTGCGCGAGTGCGCCGTTACGATCTCGCGCGAGGTGGAGTCGGTGAAGGCCCTGGCCGACGAGTTCTCGCGGTTCTCCCGCTTCCCGGCGGCGCAGCCGGTTCCGAGCGACCTGAACGAAATCGTCCGCAACGCGCTGGACGTTTTCGCCGGCCGCCTGGAAGGCATCGATCTGCGCGTCGAGATGGACCCCGGCCTGCCGCCGGTGAACGTCGATCCGGAGCAGTTCAAGCGGGTGGTGGTGAACCTGGTGGACAACGCCGCCGAAGCCATGCGGGAATCGCCGGTCAAGCGCCTGCTGGTGGCCACGCATGTCACCTCCAGCGATTCGGTCGAGCTTCTGGTGGCCGACACCGGCTGCGGCGTTTCCGCTGAGGACAAAGAGAAACTGTTCCTGCCCTATTTCTCGACGAAAGGACGCGGCACCGGCCTCGGCCTGGCCATCGTGAATCACATTCTCTCCGAGCACGGCGCGCGGATTCGCGTCGAAGATAACCGGCCCGCCGGCGCGCGCTTCTACGTGGAAGTGCCCGTCACCGTGGCGGCCGAGGCGGAGGCCCGCGCGTGAAAAACACGCGCGTCCTGATCGTCGACGACGAACCGGGGATTCGCGATTCTTTGAGCGGCGTGCTGCAGGACGAGGGTTACGCCTGCGCCGCCGTCGAGAGCGGAGAGCAGTGTCTGGAAGAACTGGCGCGGCACGCCTACGACGTCATCCTCCTCGACGTCTGGCTCCCCGGCATGGATGGCCTCGAGACGCTGGCGCGCGTTCAGGAAATTCCCTTCACGGACAGGCCGGAAGTCGTGATCATCTCCGGCCATGGCACCATCGAGACCGCGGTCAGAGCCACCAAGCTGGGCGCATTCGACTTTCTGGAGAAGCCCCTGACCATCGAGAAAGTCACAGTAGTGCTCCACAACGCCGTCCAGCAGCGGCGGCTGGAGCTGGAGCTGAACCGGCTCAAGGAAACCGGCGATGCCAAGCCGCGGATTATCGGCGAGAGCGTGCCGATGAAGGCTCTGCGCCAGCAACTGTCCCTGATGGCCGCCACCAACGGCCGCGTGCTGATCTACGGCGAGAGCGGGACGGGCAAGGAACTGATCGCCCACGCCATTCACGCAGCCAGCTCGCGCGCCGCGGAGGCTTTTGTAGAAGTCAACTGCGCGGCGATCCCGGAGGAACTGATCGAGAGCGAGCTGTTCGGCCATCGCAAGGGGAGCCTGGCCGGAGCGCTCGAAGACAAAACCGGCAAGCTGCAGAAGGCCGACAGCGGAACGCTGTTCCTGGATGAAGTGGGCGACATGTCGCTCAAGACCCAGGCCAAGGTGCTGCGCGCGCTCGACGAGCAGCGCTTCGAGCCGGTCGGCGCCTCGGAATCGATTCAGGTGGACGTGCGCGTGGTGGCGTCGACCAACAAGAACCTCGAAGAGGAAATCGAGCGTGGCAATTTCCGGGAGGATCTGTTCTATCGCCTGAACGTGATCCCGTTTCACGTGCCGCCGCTCCGGGAGCGCATCGAAGACGTGCGCCTGCTGTCGACCCACTTCCTGAACGAGTTCACCACCGCCTACGGGCGCAAGGCCAAGGAGCTCACCGAGGAAGCCTTGCGCGTGCTCGAAGAGTATCCCTGGCCCGGCAACGTGCGCGAGCTGCGGAACCTGATGGAACGGATCGTGATCATGAACCCCCAGGTCCGGATCGACGCGCGGCACATCCCGCTCGACCGCGCGCGCCGCGCCGTTTTCGATCGTCCCATGGACCGCTTCGGCAGCCTGCAGGAAGTGCGCGAGGCCGCCGAGCGCGACTACATCCTGAAGAAACTCGAGGAAGCCAAGGGCAACGTGACTCGTGCGGCGGAATTGCTGGGGCTGGAGCGGAGCCACCTGTACCGGAAGATGAAGGCGCTCGGGATCGCCCCGAAGGAGTGAGAGTCACAGCTCCTCTCCGGCCTGGTTGAGTTCCTATTCGCCTCGACTTACGATTTCCGCCCGGCCCTTCCTCGCACCTTCGCTCCACAATGGAAACCGGGAGGATAGTGCCTTGAGACGAAGGATTCCGCGCACCCCGCTGGAGCGCCGCCGAAGAGTGGCGGCCGGCGGCTCGTAACTCCTTCGTTTTCAGTTCGGGCGTTATTGAAAACCGCCAACGATTGGCGACCATCATGGAAAACAACAGCGAAAACAATTCTCCAGTCAACGGCCTCGACCTGGGCTGCTCGCTCGGAAGAAGCCAGGCTTTTGGGCTGGTCGCCTCCAAATGCAGCGCAGCGCAGGCCCAGCATCTCCTGGCCATCCGCGACCAGCGTCAATACCAGGCCCTGGGTCTGACCTGGGAGGAATTCTGCACCCGCTACGCCGGCATCAGCCGCTCCTACGCCGACCAGCTCATTCGCAATCTCAAGGAATTCGGAGAGACGTACTTCCGTCTTTCCGAAATCCTCCACCTTCCGGAAGCCACCTACCGCCAGATCGCCGGCGCCGTCGACGGAGAGATCCTCGAGATCGAGGGCGAGCGCATCCCCATTGTTCCCGAGAACGCCGCGCGCATCCGCAAGTGTATCGCGCGGCTCCGCGCGGACTTGGACCAGGCACGCGCCGGCCAGCCGACCGCCAGCATCAGCGCCTTGCGAACTCGTCTCGACGAATGCTTCAAGGAAATGGCCCGCATCGCGCGCGTCTCACACGATCCGGGCGACCAGGCCGCTCTGCGCGGGCTGATCGCGTACTCCATCAGGAATCTGCGGCAGGTTCCCATCGAGCCGTCACGCTAGCCCAAGTGGAGGGCGTGGCTGAACGCCGATTGCTGAACGCTGAGAGCTTCTCTCAGTGCGTCAGATCATACATGAAGTAGTTCATGGCGATCCGGTAGGCCAGCGACGCGAACTTTTCCGGGTAGCGCGGGTCGTCGGACCACTCCCAGGCGTCGCCCAGGTCCATGTTGTGGCAGATCGCCACTACGATACGCCCCTTCTCGTCGAAGATCGCGCGCCACCGCGCCTCGACGCCGTCCCTTTCGTAGGTGCGTCCGCTTCGGATGAACTGCGCGCTGGGCACCTGGAAGCGCTCCTCCAGGTCGTAAAGGGTGTGAAAGATCGGATTGCTGTTCTCCAGTTCCACGATGGGCCGGTCGGGAAAAACCCTGTGTATGCCTTCAAAAAAGGTCTGCCACTCCCGGGTGCCGTGGAAATCGTCCACCATCAGAAAACCGCCGCGATCCAGAACATCGCGTAGCTGCGCCGCCTGCGAATCCGGCAGGCTCCAATAGCCGACCTCTACCGCGTACATCATGGGCCAGTTGTAGATATCGTCGCTGCCGTCCAGATCCACTACCTGCTCCACCGAGCGCGTGTGGATGCGCGTCAGCCGCCGTACGCCTTGCAACAGATGCCGGTCCGAGCGCGGGTAGTCAATGGTCCAGTTGAAGTTGCCCCGGTATGACGGAGAGCGCAGGCGGGCGCGGGTCCATTCGGTCTTTTCGTTCCAGTCCGGCGGAAGAGGAAAGTTTTCGTACTCGGCGCCCGGATACTCCTTAAATGGCCGCTGGGCGTGCAGCACGCCCCAGGCCAGGAAGACCGCCGGAGCCAGCCAGAACACCATCCGAAACCGCATCGGTGCCCTCAGGCTATCACAGCAATCTGGGCGTAGGTAACGATTTCGTTTGAAACGCGGGCGGCCTCAGGCGTATCTTTAAAGCCTGGGCAGAATTATGGCTCGGGACCGAACATAAGGAGGGTGGAATGATTCGAAGGTTATACTTGAGGCGCGCCGCCGTAGTGGTGATGGCGTTGGCAGGCACAGTGGGGATGGCGAGCGCGGCGAAGCCCGCCGCCGACGACGATGATCAGGGCGGGAAGTCCAAGCCCTGCGCCGGCCTCCCCAACCAGGAGACGCTGAAGGCGGCTCTGGATGCGGCCAATGCCGCCGACACCAGCGGCCTTAAAAACCAGATGTGGGCGACCATCGTGGACCGCGACGGCGTGGTCTGTGCCGTGGCGTTTACCGGCGTCAATCGAGGAGCGCAGTGGCCGGGCAGCCGCGTGATATCCGCCCAAAAGGCGAATGCCGCCAACGCCTTCAGCCTCGACAATACGTCGTTCAGCAGCGGTCGCGGCCAGGCGGCCGGTTTAGCACTATCCACGGCGAACCTGTATGCCGCCACTCAGCCTGGGGGCAGCCTTTTCGGGTTGCAGCACAGCAATCCTGTCGAGACTGATGTCGCCTACCAAGGATCCTCGTCGAAGTACGGTACCTCATCCGACCCCATGGTGGGTGAGAAGATCGGCGGGGTTAACGTTTTTGGTGGCGGCCTGGCGCTGTATGCGACGGGCCATGTGATCGTCGGGGGAGTAGGCGTCAGCGGGGACACGTCCTGCCGGGACCACAATGTTGCGTACTTCTTGCGGCATAACCTGATGTTGGACCACATGGCCATCTCTGTCACGCCGGCCCTGCCGGCCGTGGCTGGGCCTGCAAGCCTGTTCGCGGGAGATAGCACCCATCCGGACAACATCATTTTCGACTTCGCACCGAATGCAAACGGCAATCCTGTTAGCTCCAGCGTGAGCGGGTTCGGTCATCCGTCGTGTCCGGGCTCCATCCCCCCGAGTGGTCTTCCCGCGGTCATACCGTAAACTGGGAGGAGTGCGGCGGGTTCATTTTCTTCTCGCAGTTTTCGCCCTGGCGCTCTCGGCAGCCGATCCGGTCTATGAGAGCGCCCGCCAGAAGCTGGACCTGATTGAGGCGCGCCAGGCGCCGCCCGGTTCCGTGGTCGTCTTCACTCCGGAGGAGATCGACACCTGGGCTCGCGTGCGGTTGCCGGAGATCGTACCGGAGGGCCTACGCAACCCGCGCGCGACGCTCGGCACCGATACGGGCACAGGCTACGCGCTGGTGGATTTTCTCAAACTGCGCCATGCCCAGGGAGAAGCCACTAACTTCTTTCTGCGGAAACTCATTGAGGGTGAGCGGCCGGTGAAGGCCACCATCCGATTGCAGTCGGGCGGCGGACGGGCTACTGTCTTTCTGACGCGCGTCGAGCTATCGAATGTCGTGGCCGACGGGACGGTCCTCGACTTCCTGATGAAGACGTTCCTGCTGCCGCTCTATCCCGACGCGAAGATCAACGAGCCGTTCGATCTGGGCTACGACATCGACCGCATCGACATCCGGCCGTCGGGCGTGCGCGTGACCTTCAAGAAATAGCCGCGGCCAGGATCCGCTTTGCCGCGTCGCGGCCCGTGCGGATGCAATCGGGGATGCCGATGCCTTCATAGGCGTTCCCGGCCAGGTACAACCCGGGGATTGCGGCGGCGCGCTCCTTGATCTCGCGGACCCGCGGGCCGTGCCCCACGACGTATTGCGCCATGGAGCGCGGCCAGCGGGCGATCGCATGGAATACCGGAGCTGCCGTCAGGCCGAGGATCCGGCGCAGCTCCTCGCGCGCGATGGCCAGCAGCGCTTCATCGGATTCCAGTAACGCCGCTTCGTCTCCCACGCCGCCGAAGAAGCACCGCAGGACGATCTTGTCCTCGGGCGTGCGATACGGAAACTTGGCTCCCACGAAGGTGCAGGCGGCCAAGCGCTGCCGCTCCCGCTTGGGAACCAGGAATCCGAAGCCCGCGCGCCGGCCGTCGAACTCGGACTCGCGATAGACCAGCGACAGCGTCAGCGAAGAGCTGTAGGGAATGCCGCTCAGGAGCCGTGCGAGCTCGCCATCCACTCCGGCCACCAGCGGCGCCGCGGCGTGAGCGGGCAAGGCCAGAATCACGCGATCTGCGTCCATCCACTCGCCCGCGGCGCGGACCCGGAACCCGCGCTCACTCCGTTCGATCGCCTCGGCTTCCGCCTGACGCGCGGTCACACGCTTCGCCAGCGCGTTGACCAGTCCGCTGAGGCCGCCCTTCAAGGTTCGGAACAGGGATCCGCCATCTCCAGACGGCGCCTTGCGGCGGGCCTTCAGGACCGCGCGGCCCAGGCTGCCGTACTGCGCCTCCATCTGGAGAAAACGCGGCAGCACGCTCGCCACGCTCAACTGGCCCGGATCGCCGCCGTAGACTCCGGAGAGCAGCGGCTCGGCGAGATACTCCAGGGTCTCGCGGCCGAAGTGATCGATGACGAAGTCGGCCACGCTGCGGTCGGCCGGATTTCGAGGACGGTGGAACAGCTCCAAGGCCATGCGAACCTTCGAGCCCCAGCCAAGCAGCGGCGATTTGAGCATCGGGATCGCCTTGGAGGGCACAATCATCATCACGCCTTCGGGCAGGGCGATCAGGCGGCCCTGTTTCAGAATGTAGGTGGTGCGCTGATGGTCATTCGAGCCGATCACTTCGCTCTCCAGGCCGAGTTCCTTGATCAAAGCGAGAGCTTCGGGCTTCTGGCTGATGAAGCTGTCGGGGCCGCAGTCGAACAGGCAGTCCTGCCAGCAGCGCGTTTCGATGACCCCGCCCAACCGCGGCTGCTTCTCGAGGATCGTCGAATCGGCGCCGGCGCGGGCGAGATCGTACGCCGCGGAAAGACCGGAGATGCCTCCTCCGACAATCGCGACGCGTTGCATGGACGCTATGGTCGGAATTCGCGGACGATCTCGACGCAGGCCTTCACGTTCTCCACCGGGGTTTCCGGCAGGATACCGTGGCCGAGATTGAAGATGTGGCCGGGGCGCGAGCCGGTGCGCTTCAGCAGCTCGTGAACGCGCATCCGCAGCTCCGGCAGAGGAGCCATCAGCACGGCGGGGTCGAGGTTGCCCTGCACCGCCGAGCGATAGCTGATGTCCATCCAGGCCTGATCGATGTTCACGCGCCAGTCGACGCCCATCACGTCGCCGCCGGCGGCATGCAGCTCGCGGAAGAAGCCCGCGGCGCCGGTGCCGAAGTGGATCACCGGGACGCCGGACGCGCGAATGCGCTCGATCAGCGCGCGCGAGTAAGGCGCGACGAAGCGCACGTAATCGTCCGGGCCGAGCGCTCCCACCCAGCTATCGAAAACCTGGATGATGCGCGCGCCCGCCGACACCTGCATGACCCCGAACGATCCCAGCACGTCCACCAGCTTGCCCATCAGGCGGCGCCACAGCGTTTCGTCGCGGTACATCATCTGCTTGGTGCGCAGAAACGAGCGCGAAGGCCCGCCTTCGATCATGTAGCTGGCCATGGTGAACGGCGCGCCCACGAACCCGATCACGGGCACGCGGCCGGCCAGCGCCTTCACCACCTGCTGGATCGACTCGGAGACGTAGCCCAGCTCGTCGGTGTTGGAAATAGAAAGGCTGTCGATGTCGCCCGAGGTCCGTACCGGGTTATCGATCACCGGTCCCTCGCCCGCCGCGAAGCGCAGCTTCAGCCCCATCGGCTCGACGGGCAGCAGCAGGTCCGCGAAAATGATGGCCGCGTCGACGTCCAGAAGCTCCACCGGCTGGAGCGTCACCTGCGCCGCCAGGTCGGGCCGCTTGCAGATGTCGAGAATGCCATGCTTGGCCCGGATATCGCGGTACTGTTTCATGTACCGCCCGGCCTGGCGCATGAACCACACCGGACGAACATCGGTCGGCCGGCGCCGGCAGGCATCGAGAAAGCGGCTGTTCATTTGAGCCACGCGCATCTAAACTAACTCCTGCTCTGAAACCCTGATGGGGGCGGGCGAGAAGCGCGGAAGCGCGTCCCTACAACAAAGTTAGCACACGGCGTTTTATGAAATCGGATTTTTTTCCGCTCGCGGCCGCCCGCGCCTGACTCGCTTGAGGATTTGCGGAACCTTGGCCCCCAAGGCAGCCGGAAGCGCGGCCTCAAAGTGCAGCTCGGGGGTATGGTGAAGCTGGAGCCGTTCGGCTAACTGATGCCGCAAGAACTGCTTAGCGTGAGCCAGCGCTTCGAGTGTCGCGGTCTGCTCCTGGGCGTTGCCGCGCAGCGCGAGACGTATGTGCGCGCGGCGAAAATCAGGCGAAAGATGAACCTCGGCAACGATGGCGCCGCCCACGCGCGGATCCGACATCTCGTAGCCGATCAGCTCGTCCAATTCCTCGCGAATGCTTTCCGAGACGCGCTCGGTGCGGTGGGGGTCCAAATTTTAGAATACCGCAACAACTTTGCTGAGGGCCGGTAAAGCTTACCGGGATTGCCAGATGGTCGAGGACCGGTAATCCCAACCGTTCCGATCCCCAACTCCATGGCAAAACAGACGAATGACGACATGTTTCCGATGTGTGGCGCGGCTTGGCAGCGCGCTTGCATTCATCCACAGTGGAGGAAGTCATGCCGACCAACGAATTCGATACTAAGATGCCAGAGAGGCCGCAGGAGTCGCCCAAGGGGCACACTGGAGTCTTCGCGGTTTTGATCATCGGGCTGGCGCTTGCGCTCGCTGGAGATGGATATCTTCTCACGCGATCGAACCAGGCCACCGAGGACCTCGCTCAGATGCGTGACGGCACGCAAACGCAAATCGCCAAGCTTGGTGAAGCCACCACAACGCTGCTCGAACAGCGCATGCAGGCGATCAACGAAGAAATGAAAGGCGTCCAGGATAACGCCGCGACCGCGGTCCGGAAGGCCAGATCGGAAGCGCAGAAGCAGGGGCAAGAGCTTCGCAGCTCGTTCGAAAGCACGCTCGAAGAGCAACACAAGCAGGTCGCCGACGAGCTCACGCAGTTGAAGGACGCGACCACCGCGACCGATTCCAAGATCAGCGAAGTGTCCACCGACGTGAGCGGCGTGAAAACCGACGTCAGTGGAGTGAAGACCGAGGTGAGCAACGTGAAAGCGGACGTCGCTACCGCGCAATCCGGCTTGGAGAAGACCGGCGCCGACCTCAAGCGCGTGATGGGCGACATGGGCGTGATGAGCGGTTTGATCGCCACCAACGCAAAGGACCTGTCTGCGCTGCGCGAGCTCGGGGAGCGAAACTATTTCGAGTTCGATATTACAAAGAATCAGAACCAGAAGAAGATCGGCAATCTCACACTGACTCTGAAGAAGTCCGATCCGAAGCGGAATCGCTACACGGTCGAGGTTATGGCGGATGACAAACGCGTCGAGAAGAAGGACAAGACCGTCAACGAACCTGTGCAACTCTACGTCAGCGGGAATCGTCTGCCCTACGAAGTGGTAGTCAACCAGATCAAGAAGGATGAAATCGTCGGCTACCTGGCGACGCCGAAAGTGACCGTGGCCCGCCAGTAACTCTCCCCTCATGCGGCAGGCACGCGCACCCCGCGCGCGCTTGCCGCATCGTGTCCCGATGCTCCATAATCAGTTCCGTGAAGGATTGGTTCATCGCTCTGCTAGCCCTCACGGTCCCGCTTGCCGCTCAACCCCTCCGCGTGTACTCCGAACTGGCCCGCATCGACGCCGCGGGCGAAGTCACCGCCCCCGGCAATCCCCGCGAGATCCTCTCCCCGGCCGTCGCCCGCAACGCCTTTGCATCGTTTCAAGTGGTGGTGCAAGTTCCCAAGGGCTCGCTTTACCGGCTGTACATCGGGCAGAATCCTGAAGACGCCGCGCGGGTTGCGCTGTATCGCCAGAGCGGCGGAAGGCTCGAACCGGTCGAGCTGCCCTACGAGAGCGACGCCACCCAGATCTTCTGGATGGACGTTTGGGTGGAGCGCGGCGTGCCGGTGCGGCGCATCAAAGTGGAGCCGCAGGTGTGGATCGACAACGACTGGGTCACCTACCCGATGGAAGTTCGCGTCGTGGACGCCACCGTGCCAGATGGCCGAGGGCCGGAGGGTGCGGCCGCTCCAGCGGAGGTGATGAGAGCCTACCTCTGCGGCACGAAAACGGCGACCCAGGCTCCCCAAAGGCTGACGCCCGAAGGTCTTCGATTCCGCAACGTCCAGCAGGATCTGGCGCTGGCGCGGCAGGCTCCGAAAGCGGAGCTTCAGAAGCTCGCTGGCGCGTGCGAAGCGCCGCTGCCTCCCGACCCGGAATGGTATCTCCGCATCCGCGATTACCTGTTTCGCCTGCGCTAGACTTGGAGGGCAGCCCTCGCCGGAGAGATGGCCGAGTGGTTGAAGGCGCACGCTTGGAAAGCGTGTTTAGGGGAAACTCTAACGAGGGTTCGAATCCCTCTCTCTCCGCCACCTAGTGGCCTCAGAAGTCCCTTACAGAATTCAGCCGCACCGTCGGCCCCAGCCGAACACTTCCCGGTGCGTCGCCTCATCCATCAGCCGCCGCTGTGCGATACCCTGGTAAACGGCGTGTCTCAAGACCGCGGGAGGTGACACAATGAAATCCGTTTTCGTTCTTTTACCGGTCATCGCGTCCGTGATCAACGGGCCGCTGGCGGCGCAGTGGGCGAACTACTCTACGCCCCACATCCCCCGCACGGCGGACGGGAAACCGAATCTCACCGCGCCCGCGCCGCGCACCGCCGACAGCAAACCCGACCTGTCCGGCCTGTGGGACAAAATCTCACCCAGGTACAGCCGCAACATCGCAGCCGACCTGAAGCCCGGAGACGTTCAGCCTTGGGCGGAAGCTTTGGTTCGGCAGCGGATGGAAGACCTCGGCAGGGACTCCATGGGCCATCTGTGTCTGCCCTTGGGTCCGGCGTACATCACCAACGGGGGGAGCACCGCCGCGGGAGAGACGAAAATTATCCAGACCCCGGCCCTCATTGTCTTTCTCAGCCCGGACATGACGTATCGCCAGATCTACCTGGACGGCCGCAAATTGGAGTCCAACCCCAACCCGAACTGGATGGGATACTCGGTTGGTCACTGGGAGGGCGACACGCTGGTGGTGGAGAGCAACGGATTCAACGACCGCACATGGCTCGATGGCAGCGGCCATCCCCACACGGAGGCGCTGCGCACCACCGAACGCTACCGGCGCAAGGATTTCGGACATCTGGAAATTTCGATGACCCTCCAGGACCCGGCGATTTATGCCAAGCCTTGGACCGTGACGCTCCAGGCGCAGTTGGCCGCCGACACTGAAATCCTCGAATATGTTTGCAACGAGAATCCCAAGACCCTAACCAGCCGGGAGGAGCATTGGATCGGCAAGGCCTCCGACGACAAGAAACACGAGGTGAACGTCGCCCCGGAAATCCTGGCGAAATACGTCGGGACCTACAAGACGCTGGACGTCTGGAACGGGGAACAGCTCCCCCGGTTCATCGAAATCACAACCGCCAACGGTAAGCTGTTCGCCGAGTTGAAGGGAAGGGCAAAGGTGCAGCTTATTGCGCTATCCGATACGACGTTTGCCGGCTTTCTCGGGTTGGGGATCCGGTTTCTCCCGGACAGCCAGGGCGTGGTGAACCTTCTCGCCGAGCAGCACGTGTCGGGCGATTACAGGTTCATGCGCGTACAGTAGTTGCCAGTTAGAGCATTTTCCGATTTGCCGTAGACCGGAGGGCGGGCACTTTAGCCCGCTGGAGGCTTTAGCCTCGCTCTAGCCGCACGCGGAGTTGAAGCTCCGCGCGGATTAAAATCCGCCCTCCTTACGCCCGGCACCGCTCTACATCAGGTGTGAAACCCGTCTAGGCCCAATGCTTTCACTTAACGCATTAATTGCGGGCGGTGTTGCAAGAACGTGTTTCTATCAGCCGATGCCTGACCTATGTCCGAACCTAACTTTATGGTGATGCCCGCGATGCCCTAACGATCTTGGCGTTCACCCTCGCGCCGCCTTTGGGCGCGTATGGTGCAACGCCTCGTTAGGCGCGTCCTTTGATTCACGTCTTTGTTCCGGTGACCTTCTTCTCCAGGGCTTCAAGTGCCTCCAGCAGATCGTCGCGACTGAGCTCCCAGCGCGCCACGAGACCGCCATGTCGCAGTGTCTGTCCGGGCCGCATCCAGCGATTCTCGTCCGGGTTCCAGTCTACGTAAATCAAGGCGAATCTGAGTTTGACCGTCGGGTCAACACCCGCAAGGTCGTCAAGGCCATCCGAGAAAAGACCTGTCTGGCCGCCTTCAACCGTCACAGCGGATTCCGAGCGGAAAGGGTTCTCGACAACCGAAGGTGCGTTAGTTGGGTTGTCGGTCACACGCAGAAACGTGCCGAGGCCGGTTCCATAGAGCTCTGTCAGACATTCGAAGCCCGCTGCGAACTTTGGGTTGTGGTCAGAGCACTGGGTGATCTCCAGGCAGTCCGCTGCTTCGCCCGATAATTGCCGCTCAAGCAGAACGCCCTTTCCGAACTCCTCGACAGCAAGTGACCAGAGCACGTAAGCGAGGCCGTCGCTTCCTCCGTGGTCAAGGAGAGTCCTGGCATTCCGGAGCAAGCGCCGGGCGTTCTCGTTGCAGAGCCGCACCGCCTCGCAGACGGCTTGCCTTGTCGCCCGAATCACTTGATCCCGCTTCTTCAACGTCTTGTCTCCAACGCCAGCCTCAGAGCGAAGAGGCATCTAACTATGCCACCGCTTGAGTGAACCGTATTGGGTCTAGGCCAGGGCTGCTTTGTATAACGCGACGAGCTTGCCCCAGGCGCGCTCGGCGTCCGGCTTGCTGTAGATCGGCGCGCCGTTCTGGAGCGGCATGTCCGACACACACCAGCCGTGCAGGGCTCCCGCATACACTTCGATCTCGGCGGGCACCTTCGCGGCGCCAAACGACTCCTTGAGCTTGTCCTTCGCATCCGGCTGGCGCATGTCGTCATTGGACGCGACACCGAAATACATGCGGGCCTTGATCTTCGTTGCGAGCAGATGCGGACTGTCGGGTTTGTCGGTCACCAGCCCGCCGCCGTGGAACGATCCGCCGGCGCCGATGCGATTCGGAAGCGCGGCGGCTGTCTTCACAACCAGCGGTCCGCCCATGCAGTAACCCTGGGTTCCGATCTTCTTCGACTTGTTCACTTCCTTTTGCGCGTCGAGGAAAGCCACATAGGCGACAGCGTCCTTCTCTGCATTCCCGGGCGCGTTCACCGATCCCATCAGCGGCCCGAGCTTTGCCATGTCCGCCGGGTTCTGGAAGTTGAACGTGGAGGCATCGGTGAACGGAGCTTTGGATACGCGATAGAAGGGATTGGGCACCAGCACGGAATAACCCTCCGCGGCAATGCGCTTGGCCATTTCTCGCATCGAGGGCCGCAAACCGAAGGCGTCGGGCCAGATCAGCACGCCCGGATGGGAACCGGTCTTGGGGTGAATGAACGCGGCGTCGCAGGTTCCGTCAGGAGTCTTGACCTCGACGTTGGTTTCGACGACCTCCAGGCCGGCCGCTGCCGCCGATCCGGCCGTGGCGGCCAGGCCCGCTGCCACGGAGGCTGCTACAAAGTCGCGGCGCGCGATGTCGCCGGTCTGCTGGTTCTTCTCTTCTTCCGTCATGACGTGATAGCTCCTTCATGAAGAGCGTATCACAGTGCCATGATCACTCGGACGTCAGAGCGAACGTCCAGATCGAGCCGCCGGTCGGCATCTTGCGCGCCGCATAGCGCGTGGCGAGAATGCCGCCTAGTCCCGACGCGATGGTCACGTATTGGCGGCCCTTGTGCGTGTAGGTGATGGCCGTCGAATTGACGCTCGAGCCGGTCTTGAACTGCCACAGCGTTTTTCCGGTGTCCTGGTCGAGCGCGACGAACTCACCCGACAATTTGCCGGTGAACACAAGCCCGCCGCCGGTGGACAGCATGCCCGCCGAACTGGGGAACTCGGTCAGAGGGATCTCCCATTTCTTGTCGCCGGTGATTGGATTGATCGCTACGAAATGACCCAGGACGTCGCCCGGCTTGATTTCCGGCTGCCTGGCGACGACGCCGGTGGAATCCTTGCCATGCTCCGCCGGTTTCGGCTGCGGCGCCAGCTTCTGGAGACGCGGCACGTCCCAGGCGCTGGCGTAGATCAGGCCCGTGTTCGGATTGAACGCGATGGGGGTTGCGTTGGTGCCGCGCGACGGGTAGATTTCGACCTCTTCGCCGGCGGCAAAACGTTTGTAGATGTCGGTCAGCACCGGCCGGCCGGTGGCCAGGTCGATATGCGTCGCCCAATTCACCCTGGTTAAGGGGTGCGCGGCGATCAGTTTGCAGTTGGTGCGGTCGAGCACATACAGGAAGCCGTTCTTGTTGGCCTGAATCATCACTTTCCGAAGCTGGCCGCCCACCTGGATATCGGCGAGCACGTGCTCATCGGTGGCGTCCACATCGTAGACGTCGTTGGGCGTGTATTGGTAATAGCACGCCACCTCGCCCGTCTTGGGCCGGATCGCGAGCACGCTGTTAGTGAACAAGCTATCCAGGCCCTCGCGAGGTCTGGGATCGTACGGCTCTGCGTTGCCCGTTCCCCAATACACCAGATCGAGCTGGGGATCGTAGGAGCCGGAGCGCCAGGTGGGGCCTCCGCCCTGCTGCCAGGCGTCGCCGTTCTTGGGCCACGTCTCCGAACCCGGCTCGCCCGGCGCGGGAATAGTGTACCTGGTCCACAATTTCTTCCCGGTATCGGGATCCCAGCCCATAAGGAACCCGCGCGTAGTGGACTCCCCGCCGGCCACGCCGGAAATCAGCACCCCGTTGGCGACGATCGGCCCGCCGGTGGCGTAGAAGCCGTCCTTGAGATCGGCGAACTTCTGGTTCCACAGCTCTTCGCCGGTCTTCATCTGGAGTGCGACCAGATGATCGTCGATGGTCACGCGGAAAAGCTTGCCGTTGTAGATCGTCGCCGCGCCCCGATTGATCGCATTTCGCGTGACCCCCTCTTCGAGTTTCACGGGCGTGCGCCAGATCTGCCGGCCGGTTTCCACGTCGATGGCGAAGCTCCCCTTGCCGTTGATCACGTACATGACGCCGTTGTAGACGGTCGGCGAGCCGAGCTCGCCCTGGTCGTTCATCAGGCTCGAGCTCCAGACGGGCACCAGCTTCTTGACGTTGGATTTATTGATTTGCTTGAGCGGGCTGTAGCTCTTCCGGTCGTAGCCCATGCTCTGGGTGGTGACGTTTTCCGTGTTCTTGCCGTCGTTGAGGAGTTCTTCCTTCGTCTGCGGCAATCCGGGCGCGACCCAGAAACCGAGCAGCGCCGCACACATCCAAATCTTTTTCATGATCCGCCTCCTTTGCTTGGAGCCCAAGCCAAATAGTGTACACCCAAAGGCTTCCAGGCTGTTATCATGAGAATCCGTCAGGAGGAATGAAATCTATGTGGAGATACGCTTCAGGATTGGCTGTGATCGCCGGGCTGTATTGCCTGCCGTCACTGGCCCAGGCGCCCGAGGGCAAGAAAGCCGATCAGGGATACACTCCCGTCAGGCTATGGGAGCGCCCCGATGTTCGCGCGACGCGCGTCGAGATCAAGCCGATGGCCATCCGAGCCGTGCATCAGCACGACGACGTCAAATTTCACCTGTTCATTCCACTGATGGGGACGCTGCAGCTCACCGTCGGGTCCGACAAGCCGGTGGACGCGCCGATCGGGCAGGCGTTCTACATCAAGGGCGGCACACCGCACGGATTTCGGAATCTCGGATCGACGCCGGCCGCGGCGATGGAGATTTTCGTGAAGGACGGCGCCTCCACGGCGAGCCTGGATGCGTTGGGCGCGCTGGTGGCCGGGCTGCGGCGCTAACGGGCGCCAGCCTCGCTCGTGGTTCAGAATATCAGCTTCAAACCGAACTGAATCTGCCGGGGCGTGGTGGCGAGCGTGGTGAACAGCCCCGCCGAAGGGCTGACAGCCGTGCCCGAAAAAACAGTGCCGTTCGGCGTGCCGAGGTTGGTCCGGTCGAGCAGATTGAAAAATTCCGCGCGGAACTGCAAATTCACGCGCTCCGATAGCGCGGTGTTCTTGAAGACACTCAGATCCACTTCAGCCAGACCCGGTCCCCGATAAACTCCCCTGCCCACATTGCCGAAAGTGCCGGGGGCGGGCAGCAGGAAAGCCGCGGGGTTATACCATTGCGTCTCGCTTTCTAAGACGACGGGTCCCGTAAAGCCGGGATTCAGATTCGGCCGATCCGGGTTTCTGGTGTTGCCGTCGTTGCTCCGGTTTGCGCCGGCCAGAGGCGTGAACGGGAAGCCCGTCAGCAATGTCACGATGCCATTCACCTGCCACCCGCCGATCAGCTTGCCGGAAACCCCGCCCTTACGGGCGGGGCTGGCGAAGGGCAGCTCATACGTCGCGGACAGGCTCGTCTGGCTGGTGGGGTTCAGCGCCGACGGTCCCCAGTCCCGCCGCAGATCGTTCCGGTCCAAAACCATTTGCGCCTGGTTCTGGGACTGGGCGCCGGTGAACGCCGAATTCAGATCCAGATTCTTTGACCACGTATAGTCGGCGCGGAATTGCAAGCCCCGGCTAAGCCTCCGCGTGAGGTCCACTTGCAGCGCGTTGTAGCTGCTGTTCCCTTCCGTATACCAGAAGAAGCCCGCGGAGACATATGGATTAGGGCGCCCAGGCGCCACCGGGATGTAGCGCGTGCCTTGTGGCACATTCGTCCGCGCGGCGCCCGTGCCGCCGGCGATACAGCCGCTTGCGCTCGTGCAAATCTGCGAGGGGACCGTGTTGGGATCGATGTTGAGGAGCCCGTGGTATCCGTGCGAGCCGACGTAGGCCACGCGCAGCGCCATGTTGCGGCTGAGTTGCTGCTCTACCGCGAAATCCCACTCCTGAGCGGCCAGCGTCTTCGCGTCCGGCTGCACGCCCTGGGGCGCGAACGTCGTGCACACCGTCGGAGCGCCCGGACCGCACGAGGGCGGCACCGGCACGTTCGGCGTGATCGGCAACCGCGGAAGCAACGCGCCGGTATAGGCGACCGACCCGTTATACGGGGGAAGCGAGTTCAGCAGAAAGCTCAAAGCGTCGATCAACGAGTAATGGATCCCGTACCCCGCGCGGATCGCCGTCTTTCCGGTTCCGAACACGTCCCACGCCAGACCCGCCCTGGGGCCGAAGAGCCTGGTCGCGTTGTTCTTCGTGTAAACCGAATCCGCCACGCGCGGCGTAGTCAGCAGCACGCCGGAGGCGTCGGTGATGTAGTTGGCGGCCCTTCCCGCGACCTCGTTCCACCCGGTGGTGAATTCATGGCGGAGGCCGGCCTGGAAGGTCAGGTTGCGCCGGAGCTTGATCGAATCCTGCACGTACCACGCCCCGAACAGGCTTCGGAACCCCATCTCCGTGTGGCTGGGCACCACCTGAAAATTGGTGACCGTACCCTGGAGAAACGTCGTCAGAGTGGCGAACTGCGCCATGCCCAGCCGGCGCGATGCGGTGTCCTCGTTCTCCTGCATCCGCTGAAACCAGACGCCGGCGCTGATCTGGTGGCTTCCCTTCGCGATCTCCAAACCGTCGGTGTAGGTGAACAGGTTCCGCCGGCTCCACACGCCCGCGTTGATATTGCCGCCCGCCCCGGTGATGGCGGTGGCGACGCTTCCTCCTCCGATCGTGATCGATCCCGGATCGGCTCCCCTGACGAAGGAGAGATCTGGAGAGAACTTCTGAAACGTGGCCGAGTCGTAGTTGAAGGCGCCGCGCGAAAAGCCCGCGCGGAACGTGTTCAGGACCCTCGGTGAGACGACGTGCATCTCTTCGAGGCTGGCCACCTGGGCGCCTAGCTGTAGCGCGGAGGCAAACAGCGGGTCCGCCAGTGGAATCACGCTGTTGCCGGTATCGATCGTATAGGCGGCCGAGAGCCGGTCCCGGTCGCGCAGGTTGTAATCGGACCGCAGGGTCCCAAAATCTTCGTGCTTGGTCTGTTTCGGGTTGTAGAAGGCCTTGGCGACGCCGCTTCCCAGATTCTCACCGTTGGGCGCGGGCCACAACGTGGCGAAAGGCAGCATCGCCCGGTTCAGGCCGGGAACTTCGGTGTAGACGCCCGAGGAATTCGGCAGAAATCCCATGCGAGCCCGTTCATCGGGAACCACGCTCACGCTGCTGACCGCCAGCGATTCCCGGAACCCCTCGTAGTTGCCGAACAGGAACAGACGATCCTTCTTGAGCGGCCCTCCCAGCGCGCCCCCGAACTGATTCCTTCGAAACGGAGGGACCACCCCGCCGCGGTCGAAAATGCCCGGCTCATCGAGCGCGCTGTTGCGGAGAAATTCGAAGACCGATCCGTGCACGGCGTTGGTGCCGGACTGCGTCACGACGACCACCTGGCCTCCCGCCCGCTTTCCGTATTCGGCGCTGTAGGCGTCGCTGAGCAGGTTGAACTCGCGCACCGCGTCAATCCCCAGCAGGTAGCCGCTGACGCTGCCCGGCGTCACCGCAAGCTGGCTCTCCCCGGTGTATTCAATGCCGTTCAGCAGGAACAAATTGTCCTGCGGGCGCCGTCCCGCTACGGAGAAGCTGCCGCCCTCGCTGGTCGTGGTGTTGGAGCTCTTCATCGCGGTGTAGTTGATGGCGCCGGGATTGAGCGCAATCAGGTTGTCGAAGCTGCGGCCGTTGAGCGGCAGCTCCTTCACTTCGCGCTCCCCGACGACGCCCGAAACCGACGCCGTGGTGGTGTTGACCACGGGCGCCTGTTCCAGCACCGTTACCGCCTGGGCGATCTCGCCGACCTCGAGCCGAAGGTCCACCACCGCTTCCTGGCCGACCTCAAGATTGATCCCCGTCCGGACTGCCGTCCGAAAGCCGGTCTTTTCGGCTCTCACCTCCTGCGCGCCCAGAGGCAGCGACAGGACTCGGTAGTTGCCGTCCGCATCGGTGGTCACCGCCCGCGCCGCTCCGGTCTCGAGGTTTTTCACGGTGATGGTGGCGGCGACGACCACTCCGCCGGTTGCGTCCTTCACCTGTCCGGAAATCGCGGCGGTCACCTGAGCCCAGGCCGGGCTCGCCGCCAGGGCCAGAAGAAGGAGATTCGGGAACGGACGCATGGGGATTGGCCTTCAGCTTAAGCCGAAGCGCCTGCTGTGTCAAGCACTTTGACCCGGACAGACGGTGTATACTTTCAACTGTCCAAGGAGTTTGGAAATGCTAAATCGCTTCGTGGTTTTGGTCCTTTCCTCCGTGGCGTTCGCGCAGCAGCCTGCCCCCGCTCCCCGCCACGACATTTCCGGGACTTGGGAGCCGGTCAATGGGCGTGGGGACGGAGTTCAGGCAGGTGGTGTGAAGGCCATGCCAAACGACGGCAAGCCGGAACATGAATTGCCTTACACGCCTCACGGGTTGGAGGTATACAAGTCCCATAAGGCGCTCGAAGGGAAGGATGCGGTCCTCCCGGCCTTTTACAACGACCCCCGGAATTTCTGTGAGCCGATCGGGTTTCCGCGCGCGGATCATTACAACTTGAGGCAGACGCAAATTCTTCAAAACGAGTTTAAGGTCGTGATTTTGTATGAATACGCACAGACGTGGCGCGTCATTTGGACGGATGGACGAGAGCTCCCCAAGGAAATTCCAGAGCAAAGGTTTTATGGGTACTCGGTGGGCAAGTGGGTTGACGATACCACGCTCGTGGTCCAAACCATCGGAATGATGCCGGAAGACAGGGTCTGGCTCGATTCGACCGGCCGTCCGATCAGCGATGCTCTGCGCGTCGAGGAACGGTGGCACCGCGTGAACCATGACCGCCTGGAGTTGAGCGTGACCATTGACGACCCGAAGATGTATACCAGGCCCTGGGTATCCATGGACAAGTTCCCCATGAAGTTGCAAGACCCCCATACGGATGTCCCGGAGATGTATTGCTCACCGTCGGAGCTGGAGAAATATAACAAGTTATTTGGCAACACCGCTAGCGGTATAGAGGGGAAACAATGAAAACCGTGATTTTCAGTCTGATCGTTTCGCTTCCGTTAATAGCGCACCATGGCAACGCGGCCTTCGACGTCGGGAAGGAAATTACTCTGAAGGGAACCGTCACGGATTGGTTTTGGGCCAACCCGCATTGCATCCTTCAGTTCGATGTGAAAGGCGCGGACGGTCAACCGGCGGAACATTGGGTTACCGAGACGAGTAACCCTCCGGACATGATCGCCACCGGCTGGACCAAGATGTCCTTCAAGCCCGGCGATCAGGTGATCGTCACCGCGCAACCCGTGAAGAGTGGCAAGCCCGTCGGGCGTCTCCTGCAGGTGGTGCTGCCGAATGGCAAGGCGCTAAGCACGTTTGGGGGAGCGAAAGGGCCGGCGGCCCGCGCGGCAGCCTCAGGTGCGGGCCCCGCAGAGGCCAAAGTGGAAGAAGTGATACCCGCCCGGTGATGGCTGTGCGTGCTTGTGTCTTCCTGGTGTTGTTGGCGAGCGGTGCCTCTGCACAGGAACAGAAGGTGCAGATGGCGGAGGACGTGTTCACAAACGTCCAACTGCTCAAGGGAATTCCGGTCAAGGAATTCATGGGCACCATGGGGTTCTTTTCCGCTGCCACGGGCATGAACTGCGTGCAATGCCACGTCGAGGAAAGCAGCGGCAGTTGGGCCAGGTATGCCGACGACACACCTCTGAAGCAGACTGCGCGCAAAATGATCGTGATGATGAACGCCGTCAATCGAACCTACTTCGGCGGGCGGCGCGTGGTGACCTGCTACTCCTGCCATCGCGGCGGCACGCGCCCGGAGGTGATTCCGGATCTGGCGGTGCAGTACGGAGAACCGTTTCTCCGGGAGCCCGATGAAATCTTGCGGCAGGCGAGCGGTGCGCCTTCGGCCGATCAGGTCCTTGCCAAGTACATTGCGGCGCTCGGCGGTGCCCAGCGGGTTGCCAGCCTCGCCAGCTTTGTCGCCAAGGGAAGCTACAAGGGGTATGACGATTACGAAAAATACCCGGTGGAAATTTATGCCAAAGCTCCGGGTCAGCGGACCACCATCGTCCACGGAGACGGCGGGGACAGCACCACGACGTACAACGGCCGCGCCGGCTGGATGGCGGCGCCCGATACCACCACACCGGTCCCGGTGCTCCCGCTGACCGGCGATGATTTGGCTGGCGCCAAAGTGGAGGCGGCGCTGTCTTTTCCCGCGCAGGTCAAGCAAGCCCTTAGCGATTGGCGCGTGGGGCCTCCAACCACCATCGACGGCCGCGATGTCCTGGTGGTCCAGGGAAGAACCGCCGCCGGGCGGCCCCCTGTGAAGCTGTACTTCGACGCGGATTCGGGCCTGCTGGTGAGACTGGTACGCTATACCGGCACCCCGGTCGGCAGCATTCCCACGCAGATTGACTACGCCGATTATCGCGACGTCTCGGGAATCAAGATGGCCTTCAAGTGGACCACCACCTGGACCGACGGGCGCTCAGTCACTGAGCTCAGCTCCGTCGAGGTGAACGCCCCGGTGGATGCGGCGAAGTTCGCCCAACCCGCCCGGCCGTCCAAGCAATAGCTTGTTTCGATGTTGGCAGAGCCGCCCTCTTCACCGGAAAGGCAGATACACAATCCGGTTCCGCCACTCTTCTGCCTGCGACGCGGCCCATATTAAACACAACGACAGAAGTTCGTTCGCATGAGACCCCGCCAACCGAGTCGAGCGACACACGAGTCCCCGCGACGTAGAGACCGCCGTTCCGCTCTTCGATGTAAGGAGACGCCGGATACGCCATAACGACTCTTCGGCTTCAGTCTATCATTCCTGCCGCGCGGGCCGCTTTTGGGTGTACAATGGATGACGGCCTAGAGGTCAGGATGGCAACCGGGAGGGTTTATGCGCCTCGTTTTCTCGTTATCGCTCGTGACTGCGCTGCTGACTCTGCAGCCGGCCACTACTAAGCTGCTGGCTCAGGAACCGAGCTCGCGAGCCGAGTCCCTTTTGGATTTCGAGTACTTCAAGACCAAAGTGCAGCCCATCTTCCTGGCGAAGCGGGAAGGCCACACGCGCTGCGTCTCCTGCCATAGCAAGGGTACTCCGATGCGCCTGGAGGCGCTCTCACCCGGGGCTGCCACCTGGACCGAGGAGCAATCCCGCAGGAATTTCCAGATTGTCCGAACCAAGGTGGTTCCCCACAACATTCTTCAGAGCAGACTGCTGACGCAGCCGCTGGCGTCCGAGGGCGGCGGCACGTTCTATCACAGTGGAGGTAAACACTGGAACTCGTTTCTCGATGCGGAGTGGCAGACCCTTGCCAATTGGGTGTGCGGAAGGAAATCCAACGAGAAGATGGCCCAGTTGACCGGTTCGTGCGGAGCAGAAGAGTAACGTCTAACCGTTTTTGCAAGGAGCTGACAATGACAACTACTAAAGTGGTTCAAGACTGGTTGAAGCCTCTGGCGATCGTTCTACTCGCGCTGCCGCTGACGGCAGCCTCGGTCCGGATCCTTCAGAGTAACGCCGCCGGAGACAGAATACACATCGTTGACCCCGCGACGAACAAGGTCGTGGGAGAGATCAAAGGCGTCGAGGCGGCCCATGGCGTCACGGCGTCGCCCGACGGAAGCCGGATCTACTTCAGTAGTGAGGCTGACGAGACGCTCGACGTGGCCGATGCGAAGACGTTGCAGATCGTCAAGAAGATCCCGCTCTCCGGCCGCCCCAATAACATCGCGATCAGTCCCGACGGGAGGCGAGTCTATGTGGGGATCAGGCAGAAGGTCGGGGACAACCCGGGCGTAGCGGATGTCATCGATACCGCCTCTCTCACCAAAGTCAAGAGCATCCGTACGGAAGGGCCCGTCCACAACCTCTACGTGACCCCGGACGGCAAGAACGTGGTCGCGGGCGACGCCACCCACAATGGGTATGTCAGCGTCCTCGATACGGAGAAGGACGCACCCGCGTGGTCAGTGAAATTAGGCACGAATATCCGTCCGATGGCGATCTCCAAGAATCCCGATGGCTCGACTCGTTCGGTATTCGTCCAGATCGGCGACTACAACGGGTTTGTCGTGGTGGATTTCAAAACGCGCAAGGAAGTCGCTCGGATCGAGCACCCCAAGCTGGCGCCCGGGAGAACCGCAATCCCCACAGGGTCCTCCGAGTCTCACGGCATCGGCGTTACTGCTGATCAGAAGACCCTGGTGGCCTGCAGCCGGTTGAACAATGCTCTCTACTCGTATTCTTTGCCTGATTTGAAGGTGTCGGGAACCGCCTATCTTAGCGGGAAAGGTTGCGCCTGGTTGACGCTCACGCCTGATGGCAAGCGGGCCTATGTGGCCGATCCGGTGGGGAACAGCACGTTGGTCGTCGATGTCCCCTCGATGAAAGAGATAGCCAAAATCCCCGTCGGGCAGGTGCCGAAGCGCAACCACACCATGGTGATCGCCGACGGGACATCGAGCACGCAGTAGATCCCGCGCGGTTTTGCCGCAGCGCCCGCCCTCGGGCGGAATCAAACATCGGTCTGCTGAACCCCGAGCGTCAGCAAAGGGGGGAGCATTTCTAACAGCCATGGCTGGGCCCTGCTCGCGGACGGCACTGCAACCAGGCAGACGCAATCTCCAATGTCGCCGGGTTTTTCAAACTGCCGCAGTGGATCCCCGCTGAGGTGGTTACTGCCGGTGCCCATTCCATCAGGTACGACTATCAATCCGAGATTCACTTTGGCCCGGCAGGCAGCGCGTCTGACAAGCATGCTCAACTGGACCGGGACGGACTATCCAGCCAACCAAGTTACATTTGAGAAACTGATCACGATCGAGGTCAGCACGGAAGCAGAACCTGGAAGTTGAAATCTTGGTTTCGACCGAGTGCGCGCCGCTAGACCCCGGCGACGGCGGTTGCTAGTATGTTGGGCATGTCAACATTCCGCGTTGCACTTGTGTACGGCGCCATGATGGCGACGACCCTGAGCCCGCCCGCCGTGGCGCAGTGGTTGAATTACCCGACTCCGGGAGTTCCCAAGACCGCAGACGGGCGCCCGAATCTCAACGCGCCCACGCCGAGGACCGCTGACGGAAAGCCGGATCTCTCCGGGTTATGGATGCCGCAGGACACGTTGAAACCCTCGGCTGGGTTTGTGAACGGGTTTCAAGCCACGGGGCAATACGCGGATGCCGGGACCGGGATGAAGGACCCAATCCCGTATCAGCCCTGGGCCGCGGAATTGATCCAGAAGCGAATCGCAGACAATCATATAGACCATCCCGATGGAAAGTGCCTGCCGCTTTCGCCCGTGCTGCTCCACACCCATCCTTCGCTCAAGCGAATGGTCCAGACTCCGGGGTTTCTCGTTTTTCTCGATGAGCGCTGGACGAACTTCCGGATCATCTACACGGACGGACGGCCTCTTCCGGTTGATCCGCAACCATCTTGGCTAGGGTACTCGACGGCTAAATGGGAGGGAGACACCTTGGTCGTTCAGACCAATGGTCTCAAGGACGACACCTACCTCGATTACATCGGCAGCACGCTGACCGGCAGCGGGAAAATGACGGAGCGGTTCCGGCGCATAAATTACGGGAACCTCGAAATCGACATCACCATTGACGATCCCAAAGCCTACACAAAGCCTTGGACGATGACCGTCAAGCAGGCCATCCGGCTCAATACTGACCTGCTCGAAGGGTTCTGCGACAACGAGAGGGACCTACCCCACATGGTTGGGAAGTAAGCAGAACGTTTGGGCTTAAATAAACGTTTTGTATACATTAACTTAACGGATTCCTCCGCACCAACTTGACAAACATACACTAAGATTGCATAATAAGAGCAGGCTAAATCACAGCCGCGCGTTTTCGCGGGAGGAAGTGACACATTATGAGCAAGATCATTGGAATTGACCTTGGCACCACCAACTCCGTGGTTGCGGTGATGGAGGGCGGCCAGCCGGTCGTCATCCCGAACCAGGAGGGTGGCCGCACGACCCCGTCGGTGGTCGGCTTTGCCAAGAGCGGGGAGCGCCTGGTGGGCCAGGTAGCCAAGCGTCAGGCGGTGACCAACCCGGAAAACACCGTGTATTCGATCAAGCGTTTCATGGGGCGCCGGTTCGAAGAAGTCTCCGAGGAGACGAGACTGGTTCCCTACAAAGTGGTCAGGGGCGACGCCAGCGACGCGCGCGTGGATGCGGCCGGCAAGAAGTATTCGCCGCCGGAGATCTCGGCCATGGTGCTCACCAAGCTCAAGGAAGCCGCCGAAGCTTACCTGGGCGAGAAGGTCACCAAGGCCGTCATCACCGTGCCGGCCTATTTCAACGACGCGCAGAGGCAGGCCACCAAGGACGCGGGGAAGATCGCCGGTCTCGAAGTCATGCGCATCATCAACGAACCCACCGCGGCCGCGCTCGCCTACGGCCTGGACCGCAAGAAGGACGAAACCATCGCGGTCTACGACTTCGGCGGCGGCACGTTCGACATCTCGATTTTGGAAGTCGGTGACGGCGTGGTCGAGGTGAAGTCCACCAACGGCGACACGCACCTCGGGGGAGACAACATCGACCAGCGCATCATCGACTGGCTGATCACGGAGTTCAAGCGCGATCAGGGCATCGATGTTTCGCGGGACCAGATGGCCTTGCAGCGGCTGAAGGAAGCCGCCGAGAAGGCCAAGATCGAGCTTTCGACGCTGCTCGAGACTGAGATCAATCTCCCTTTCCTCACCGCCGACGCCTCCGGGCCCAAGCACCTGGCGATCAAGCTGACGCGGGCCCGCTTTGAGCAGATGGTGGCCGATATCCTGGACCGCTCCATCGAGCCGTGCAAGAAGGCCCTGGCCGACGCCGGCGTGCAGCCGTCGCAGATCGACGAGGTGGTGCTGGTGGGCGGCTCCACGCGCATCCCGAGGGTGCAGGAGATCGTGCGGAACCTGTTCAACAAGGAACCCAACCGGAGCGTGAATCCGGACGAGGTAGTCGCGGTAGGGGCCGCTGTACAGGGTGGCGTGCTGGGCGGCGAGGTGAAGGACGTACTGCTGCTCGACGTGACGCCGCTCTCTCTCGGCATCGAGACGCTGGGCGGGGTGTTCACCAAGCTCATCGATCGCAACACCACCATTCCGACCCGCAAGAGCGAAACGTTCTCGACCGCGGCCGACAGCCAGACCTCGGTCGAGATCAAGGTGTACCAGGGCGAGCGCGCCATGGCGCACGACAACCGGATGCTGGGAGTGTTCCAGCTCATCGGCATTCCGCCGGCGCCGCGCGGCATCCCGCAGATCGAAGTGACGT
>JBGPLI010000029.1:0-35435 GCA_041486445.1 Bryobacteraceae bacterium | reverse complement strand
GAGCTGCCCTCCCAGGTCTGGATCAACCGCCCACCTTCGGAGGAAAAAACTCTCTAAACTTTCACGCCATGTGTCTCATTGTTGTTGACACCCACCGTTATGGTGGACATGTCGTAACGGCCGCAAGAACGGCTCGGGATCACGATGAGAGCAGGTTGAAGCTCTACGCCCGGAGGGAGGTCGAAATCCTCAAGCGCGAGACAGAACTATCAAACCCGCAAATACCAAGAGAGACGCCAGCAGAGCAACCGGCGCCACCAGCGGCGATGCCCGACCCTCGACGGGTCTTTGTCGTCCACGGACGGAACTTGGCTGCTCGTGATGCGATGTTCGCATTCCTTCGTTCTGTCAATCTCGAGCCCATTGAATGGAGCGAGGCGGTATCGTTCACCGGGGAAGGGTCGCCCTTCACTGGGCGAGTTCTCGAACGGGCTTTCGAGCAAGCGCGCGCAGTGGTCGTTTTGATAACCGGCGACGATTTGTCGCGCCTCGGAACTCGCTTCCAACAGGACAGCGACCCAAAATACGAGAAGGAGCTGACGCCACAGGCGCGGCCCAATGTGCTATTTGAAGCAGGAATGGCCTTCGGTACACATCCTGAGCGAACGATTCTTGTGAGTCTTGGATTCAGCAGACCCTTCAGCGATGTTGCTGGGCGAAACCAGGTGCGTATTAGCAACCTCGCGGAGGACAGACAGGCGCTCGCTGGTCGTCTGAAGACCGCGGGTTGCGACGCGAGGACCGATCACAAGTCCGACTGGCTCCATTCAGGAAATTTTGATGCAGCAATCCAGGCACCGGACAGCGACGTGCACTCCTACGGGGAAGTGCGCGGGGAGTCGCTTGCCGCCATTGATGACATCACGGACAAAGAGGAGGTTGAGTTTTTTAACCGGCTTCGACAGAATTTAAACCCAAACCACACTTATACACCCGCACCTGGCTCACGTGAGGATCTCATTGCAGAGCGGCTTGCAAAGCGTGGATGGCTTGCTGTGGGACCGGTTGGTGGCTATCGGATACAGCGCCTCATATAGCTGCTACAGGCTCGAAGGTCCACCCCGCTCATCAATGAGCCGCAACCGGCAGGAATTTTTCGGTGACGAGCTTGCTCATGTCAGGCTCGGTGGAAAGAACACCCATTTCGACGTAGGACCGTTTCAACACGTCGAGCGCTTTCGGATTGAACTTGCCGTCGTTGTTGAACATGGGCATCAGTTCGTCATAAATGCGCGCGGACATCGCCTGCGAGACACCCATCACGCGGCTTGCGACCTCGACTGACTTGTTGCGGTTCTGTCGCATGAAGGCGATGCTCTCAAACCAGGCCGCGAGGAAGTTGCGCACCGCCGCCGGGTCCCGGTCGATCAAGCCGCGGCGCGCATAGATGACATGGACATGGAAGTCCTTGATCAGGGCTCCGAATCGCACCACGATTCGTGCGACTCCCTGTTCCTCGATCCGGTAAGCCGTGCCGACGTCAACCACGATCCCGTCCACTTGGCGCGTGATCAACGCGGAAGTTTGCGCGGCGTCCGTGCCGAGCGGCAACGTCTTGATACCGTTGGGACCCCAACCCTGCTGGCGCGATAGCTCGCGTGCCATCCACTCGGTGAGCGAGCCGACGGTGGAGACGCTCACGGTCTTTCCCTTGAGATCCGCGGCGGTCCGAACGGACGAGTTCTTGTGCACGGCCAGCGTCATCAGCGAGGGTTCGTTGGCGAGCGCGGCCACGCCCATCACCGGAGCGCCTTTGGCGATGAACGCCAGCTCCGGCCCGGAACCGAGACCGATGTCGATGCTGTCCGCGGCGAGCGCCTGTTGCAGTTTCGCGCTGCCTCCGAACCCAAATTGCTCGACGTCGATTCCGTGTTTCTTGAAAATCCCGGCCTGCACGCCGATGTCGAGTGGCACGAAGGAGAATGCGATGGGGATCGCTTTCCCTACGCGGAGTTTCGTGACCGTTTGCGCGGGCGCCTGGAACGCCAGTAACGCAGCGACGACAACGATGCGGAACATCATACGACTCCGTATTCGCTGGCCGCCTTCTCGGCGCTCACGAACCCCTCGGCCACATCGGCTCGTACCAGATCTCGATCCCGCTCCGCGGGATCGCCCCATCCGCCTCCGCCGCCCGTGCGCACGATCACCTCGGAATCGGGCGGCACTAGGTGCTGGCTCGCATCCATGCTGCGGAAATCGGTTTCACCGGGAAGCTTCAACAGGTAGTCGGCGGTGCCGCCGGACTTGCCTTGCCAGAGCCCCCACGGCGGACAATCGATCCGCCGCGGCCGGTGAAGATTCCAGCGTCCCTCGATAAGATTGCGGACGCGCACATCGATCCCGAGTCCTCCGCGAAATTTTCCAGGTCCTCCGGAATCGCAGCGAAGCGATCGTTCCTCCACCAGCACCGGACTCTTCAGCTCGATCGCCTCGATGCTGCCGTTGCGCACGTCGCCCTGGCAGATGCTGACCGAGCCCGATTCGCCGTCTTCAAACGGGCGCCCGCCCCAGCCGCCGCCTTCAATGCTCTGCACCACGAATCGCTTTCCCGTTTTCGGATTAACGCCGAAAAACACGACGGTTCCACCGAGCAGTCCGTGATGCGCGGCCGGAATTCGATCCTTGATCGCGGGCGCGAGCGCGGTGAGAATCGTGTCGACCACCGTTGGTACGATCGTGCTCCAGCCGGCCATCGGGGCGGGGAAGCGAGCCATCATGATATTTCCCTCCGGAATGATCACCTCCACTGCCCGGAACGCCCCTTCGTTCACCGGCTCGAGCGGCGCGGTGATTGCCTTGTAGGCTACGCGCGCTCCCGCGAACGTGCGCGAATTGATGCCCGATTTCCGCTCGCCCGAGCAACCCGAAAGATCGATCGTCATCTTCCCCCGATCCACGGTGACGCGCGCGTGGATGCGCACGCGCTCGTTGCGCTGCGGCCCGCCATCGTGGTCGAGAAACGACTCCGCTTCATACACGCCGTCCGGGATCGCGGAGACCACCTTGCGGCATTTCGCCTCGGTTTCCTCGAAGATCCTCTGGATGGCCGCCAGCATCGTGTCGCGCCCGAATTTCCCGAACAGCTCATCCAGATGGCGGAACGCCAGCCGGCACGCCGCGATCTGCGACCGCATATCGCCGAGCGAGGCGTCGGGAAAGCGGATGTTGTCGCGGATCACCTTGAGCAACACCTGATTCACTTTGCCGGCTTCGCGGATCTTGAGCTGATCGAGCTGAAGTCCCTCCATCCAGGGATCGAGGATCCTCGCCTCGCCGCCGAAGCCCGTGCTCAAACCGCCGATGTCGATCCAATGCGCGCGGACCATCGAGAACATCAGCAGCTCGCCCTCAAAAAAATAGGGCATGTAAATGACAATGTTGTTGAGATGCTGGCCCGCCACCGCCTGGTGATTGGTGATCACCACGTCCTCGGGCTGGAATCCGTCGCACCCATAGCGGCGCATGCCGTCCTGAATGATGACGCCCAGATCGGCGACGAAGTGCGAGACGCCGCCCACGTTCTGTGAAACCAGCGCGCCGTCCGGAGCCACCAGCGCGGTGCAGAAATCCCGCACCTCGTAAATCATCATGTTGTAAGAGGTGCGATGGAGGTCGGCGGCCATCTCGTTCGCAATCGCAGGCAGCGCATTGCGAACCACTTCCAGCGTCACAGTATCCAGTCTCTCCGCCATTACTCGCTCCTCACGGAAATCACGAGCTCTCCGGCCGCGGCCACGGCGAGCTGGTCGCCTGGAAACAGCACGGTTGTCGATCCGTACTCGCTCACCAGCGCCGGCCCTGAGAATTCAGCCCCCGGCGGCAACTCCTCACGATGGTACACCGGGCATTCGATCGCTGAGTCTTCTTCGTCGAAATAGACCGAACGTTGCTCCCGCGCCTCCGCCGCGCCTCCCTTCTCGAGAGACGGCAGCCGAAGCTTGGGACGCTTGCCCAGAGCCACCAGCCGCACGTTGACGATCTCGACGGGTTCATCCGCGGCGTGATGCGCATAGCGATGCTCGTGCAGCGCGTCGAAAGCCTTCCGCACGGCCGTGCGGTCGCTGCGGCTGAGCGCGTCCACCGTGACGGGCACCGGTAGCGTGAACTCCTGCCCAACATAACGAAGGTCGAGCAGGATCTGATACACGATCTCGGCTCCGGAACGGAACATCTTCATCGCTTCGGCGGCCATCTCCTCGGAAATGATTTTCAACCGCGCGAGGTCCGCGTCGTGGAGATCGCTATAATGCGTCCGCACCAGGTCGTGCCGCTCATCCGCCATGAGCATGCCCATCGCCGAGAAATGCGCTGGAAAACGCGGCACCACCACGCTCGGGATGTGAAGCTCGCGCGCGATCGCCACTGCGTGCAGAGGGCCCGCGCCTCCCGAAGCTACCAGAGCGAAATTGCGGGGGTCGTATCCCTTCTCGACCGAAACCTCGCGCACCGCGAGCGACATTTTCGCGATGGCGATCTGAATCACCGACCGAGCCGCCCTCGCAACGTCCATATCGAGCGGCTTCGCCACGCGCTCGCTCATCCCCCGCATGGCGGCGTCGCGATTCAGACGCATCTCGCCGCCGAGGAAGTCCGAGACGCCGATGCGCCCCAGGATGACGTTCGCGTCGGTGATGGTCGGCTCCTCGCCACCACGGCAGTAGGCGATCGGTCCCGGATCGGCGCCCGAGCTTTGCGGTCCCACCTTGAGCGCGCCCACTTCGTCGATCCACGCGATACTCCCGCCGCCCGCGCCGACCTCGACCACGTCCACCACCGGCATCATCACCGGGTGGCCGCTGGCGTAGCCGCCGACATAATATCCTTCCGTCGTGACCGGCGCGCCGTCGCGAACCAGGCTCGCCTTCGCCGTCGTCCCGCCCATATCGAAGGAGACAACGTCCCTGTACCCGAGCGCCTTGCCGATCTCGGCGGAAGCGATAATCCCGCCCACCGGCCCTGACTCCATCATCATCACCGGCCGCCGGATCGCAGCTTCCGGCGTCATCACGCCGCCGCTCGACTGCATCATCGCCAGGTCGCCTTCAAACCCGAGCCCTTCGAGCTGCGTCCGCAGATTGCGCACGTAGCCGCCGACCTTCGGGCCGATGTAAGCGTTCACCACGGTTGTCGATGTTCGCTCATACTCGCGATATTCGCGCAGAATCTCGTGCGACAGGGAAACGTAACGCCCCGGCAGCTCCTCCTCGATCACCCGGCCCGCCATACGCTCGTGCTCGGGATTCGCATACGAGTGCAGGAAGCACACGGCGATGGCCTCGACACCCTCGCCGGCGAGCTTGGCGCACGCCGCCTTGACGCTCTCGACCGAGAGCGGTTCCCTCACTTCGCCGGAGGAGTAAAGCCGCTCGGCGACCTCGATGGTCCGGCTGCGCGGCACCAACGGCCGCGGCCGGTGAAAGAAGAGATTATAGGCCTCCGGCCGGTTGCCTCTGCCGATGATGTAGACGTCTCGCGTACCGCGCGTGACGATCAACCCGACGCTCGCGCCCTTGCGCTCGATCAGCGTGTTGATGGCGATGGTCGAGCCGTGGATCAGACTGTCGATCGAGCGCGCTTCGAGCGCGGCCTTGCGGAGGCAATCGAGGATGCCTTCCATCGGATCGCGCGGCGTGGTGAGGGTCTTGGCGTGCCGGATCTGTTGCGATCGCTCGTCAAAGGCGATCAAATCGGTAAACGTGCCGCCGATGTCGACCGCCACCCGCAGGCTCATCCAATGTGCTCCGCGCCATCATGCCGCGCTCTCGCGTCCAGCATCATAATCCATGGAGGTTTTCTTTTCGGCCCGCATCGATACCTCCGCTCAAATAGCAGGTGGTGGGCCCGAGAGAACTCGAATCTCTGACCTCTACCGTGTCAAGGTAGCGCTCTAACCAACTGAGCTACGGGCCCAAAGAACGTACAGACGTTGCCGTGTCGTTTAAAACCGTTCCCCGAGCGGGCCGGAGAACGCTCGATGACACGCGAACAGTTTACCACGGAGGTGGAAGTGCCTGCGAGCTTCAATTCTCTCATTCCCGGAACGGTTGAACCGACGTAAACGAGCGCGACGGGCTGAGACGGAGGCCGAGCACGGATAGGTCCGCGTTGGGAGACGTAAACTCAGCGACTCCTTGAATGTTTCCTGTTTCCTGAAATTGCGCAGCCAACGAAAAAGCGCTCCAGGCCAGCGGCCCCACTTGCACCGTTTCCTTTCCAAGAAGCTGGCCGTTGATGTCCTTCAGCACGACGAACACATTCGCCGACTGAGAAGGATCCTGATTGATGAGGGTGATGGCCGTCGCGAACCCCTGCGTATTATCGAATGGCAAGGCGAATCTTCTCAGAGCGGTCAGATTCAGTGGCGCCGAACCCTCCGAATCCCGGTCTGCCGCAAGCTGTTGCCGGAAGATGGTCGTCCCCGCGATCGAGCCGGAGGTCGCCAGCTGACCCCATCCTTTCGTCACAGCGCCAGCGGTCCCATTGGTTTGCAGAATGCGCGACCCGCCAACGGGAATCACATCGCTGTATTCCGTCACTCCGTTCGTGCCGGCGACCGGAAGAGTCCAGGGGGTCCCGTCTGGCTGCGTAAAATGCAAGGAAAACGGAGCCGGAGTCGTGCCAGTGTTGACAAAGATCATCGTTGTTTGCCACAGCCCGCCATCCGCAATCTGAGAAATTGTGGCTGTCGCGCCGGCCGCGGGCGCCTTGTCGAGGTTAATCGAATCAATCGAGACAAAAGCATTCCGCGGGCTGAGACGAATGCCGAAAGCCGATAATCCCACCGTAGATGAGGTGAACTCCGCTACCCCTCGTTTCTCGAGGAGTTCCGGAAACTGGGATGGCAAATCGAATGCCCGCCGATTGCCAGGACCCAACGACAACGATGCTGTCGAAATCCGCTGGCCGTTCTCGTCGCGAAAAACAACTGATACATTCGCGGTCTGCGCGGTATCGGGATTCAAAATCGTCACAGAGGTGACGAAACCGAGCGCATTGTCAAACGGCAACAGGAAATGCCCGGCCGTCCCAGTCTTTACCGGGACCGCTCCTTCCAACTCCATCGAGTCGGATATGTGCCGGCGGAGTATGGCGTGGCCGCTAATGGACGCTCCATCGGCGACTATTTCTCCCCAGCCTTGAAGAAGATCAACGGCTTGTCCCTGAGTTTCTACAATGCGAGACCCACCGGCTGGTATGGTGCCCGAGTACTGAGTAACCCCACCAATGCCGCTAAGGGGCAGGTTCAATGGAGTTCCGTCCGCCTGATGAAAAGCCATCGTGAATGTCCCCGGCTGCGCATCGGTGTTCACCAGGACAATCGCGGTCTTCCAATTGCCGCCGTCCACGATCTGCGGAATTCTCAGGCGATTCCCCCGCATCGTGAGCGTCACGGATATGGTTACGGGAGGACTCTGGTAACCGGGCGTCACGAAGTTATCAGGCGTCAGGACAACACTGCTTGCATAGGTGCCGGCCGCCAGCCCGGCGGGCGTGACGCCGATAGAGATGGGGATCGGCAGCCCGACGTACCCCCCTGTCGTATTATCACGGACGAGCAACGTTGTTCCCCGAGACGGGTTAACCGAAAGCCAGCCCTTTCCCGCGGCCGCGCTGAAACCGATGACCTCTCCGGTGCTGGAAAGGGAAATGCTTTGCGACTGACTGGCCTGCGAACCTACCTGGGAATCGAAGGAGAGCGCCGACGGGGTTGCGACCAGTTGGCCCGGGTTGATCACCGTAAGGTCAACGGGTATGATTACCGTGCCGCCGTTAGCTGTCGTCGCCGCAATCGAAATCGCGCCGGTGTAAGTCCCCTCTTCCAATCCCGAGGGCTGCACGGAGACGTTTATGCTTGCCGGCGTTGTTCCGGTCATGTTGTCAATCGATAACCAGGCCTCTCCGAAGTTCGACGAGACGGAGGCCACAAAGTTGGTGTTTCCCGCGGCAATCGAAATTGTTTGGGCGCCGGGGAGCATCAGACCGCAAGGTTGATCGCACTCTGGAAGCCTTCTCTCATAAATGAACGACAGCCTGCTGGGGCTCACAATCAGGGCTGGCCGGTCTCTGACGATGAGCGTCACCGGCAGATCCTGCGGACCGGACGCTCCTGGCGAGCTGACCGTGACCGTGGTCTTGTATATGCCCACAACCAAATCGGCGGGGTTGATGGAGAGACTGAGCGCCGCGGGTGTTTTCCCGCTCGTCCTATCGAGGGCCAACCCTTTGACCGAAGGTCCGGTTGCCGTGAAATCCAGCGGCGATCCGCTGCTCGAAATAACGATCGTCTGCGATGGCGGCAGGACTCCGCCAAGCTGGTAATTAAATGTTACTGCGCCCGGCAGCAGACGAAGCTGCGGCTTGCTAATCGTCAACACCACAGCCACCGCCAGCGGGCTATTCGATCCGGTATCGGAAGCGATGGTCACAGTGCCACGGTACACGCCCTCAGCCAATCCGGTGGGGTTGATTGACGCGCTGAGTACCCCGGGCGCCGTGCCGGCCGCCTGACTGACCGCAAGCCAACTGCCGCCTGAACTGGATGACGCGGAAGCGGTGAAGCTAACCGGCGTCGAAGTATTATCCGCCCCTACGCTCGACAGAACAATCTGTTGAGCCGGAGGCCAAGAAGACCCGACCACGTATGAGAACGATAGAGACCCCGGATTCGCCGACAGAGTCACTGGACCGCCGGTGACAATCAGCGTAATGTTGGAGCTAATCGCCTTGGACGTTCCATCGAAAGCCGTGAAGGTCACCGTGAACGTGCCGGTGTATGTTCCAGCTATGAGGTTGAATGGAGCCGCAGAGACGGCTAAAGTTGTGCCAGAGGGTCCCACGGACCCGCTGGCCGGGCTAACCGAGATCCAGTCAGCCGTCGTCGATACTGAAAAATTCGTTGGGCTTCCGGACGTCAATCGGCACGTCAGAGGCGCCGGCTGCAACTGGTCGCCGATGTTGTAAGTGAGGGTCCCCTGACATTGCGCATGCAGCGACGCCCCAGACACGCACATGAATAGAAGAGCGGCCGCGACGCATCGGTGTCGTCCCGGTGCGGCGGAAACAGTCTTTGGAGCATGCGTGCGGCCCAAACATGAGTATACAATCACAGGGCTCGTCGAGCGCTATTTAATGACAAAAATGAACATAGGAGTACTCTTGGTCTAATACCTTTTGACTATGTTGTCTTAATGTTTTTTTGACTCTGGACGACGCGCTCACTTCCAGGCCGAATAAACCGGCTTCGCCACCAGGAAATCAGGATTGGCGCCGGCCATCGGACGGAACTTCTGCACGCGTCCCGCGTCCACTTCGGCGACGTAGAGATTGCCCTGCTGGTCCACGCTCATCCCGTGCACTCCCCAGAAGCCTCCCGGAAATTCCCCCATCGTGCCCCAGGAGTACAGCAGGTGCCCTTGCAAATCCCACTGGACCATCTTGTTCGTGGACCGGTCGAACGTCCAGATGGTCTTGCCAGACCCGATATAGAGCAGGTGCAGGCTCGACGGATCGGCGTCGACTTTCCATTCATATAAGTATTTGCCATTTTCGTCAAACACCTGAATGCGGTGATTGTTTCGATCGTTCACAAAAACCCGGCGAGTCGCCGGATCGACGGCCACTCCGTGCACGTTGCTGAAGTAACCCGGCCGCGTGTCCACCGGACCTCGCGGAGGCCCGCCCAGCTTGCCCCAATCCATCAGAAATTTTCCGTCTTTATTGAATTTCGCCACGCGCGTGCCCGTGTAGCCGTCGGCGACGAAGAACGTTCCGTCGGGCAGCCAATCCATGTAGGTGGGGCGGTTGAAGTGCGTCGCGTCGGCCCCGGCCACTTCCGGCGTGCCGATCGTTTGCAGCAGCTTGCTTCCATCGTGCGTGAACTTGTAGATCACCTGCATGTTGTCGTCGATCACCCAGACGTTCTTTTCCGGATCGTACGGACTGACGTAAACCGAGTGGGGACGCCGGAACAGGTGGTCCCACTGCTTCCAGGTCTCGATGATCTTGCCGTTCGCATCCACCACCACCAGGCAGTTCTCCCACTTCGCGTCCACGCCCAGTTGCCGGTACGGCGGACCCTTGATGCCGAGTTTTTGCGATTTGCCTTCCCAGGCCGTCATCCACTCGCTCATATCGTTGTCGGTGCCGCCCGTGCCCGGAAGCGAAGCCGTCGTGGCATCGCGCCAGAAGCCCGCGACGGGAAAGCTGATGCTGGGTCCCAGTTGCGGCAATAACGCGGCCTTGGGCGGCGCCATCTTCGGCAGCTCGCCGCGAAACAGCATGTACACGCGATTCGGGCTTTCCGCGAAAACACTTTCGCCTGCCCCGTAGGTCCACTTTTCATTTCCCGGCAGCGTGCTGATGTCCTGTGGCCAGTCCTTCACCAATTCGTACGGGCCCGTCAGATCCTCCGACCCGACCGCTCCGGGCACGGCGGCGAATCCGGCTCCGGGCTTGGTTCGCGCCTGGACCTGCGCCAGTTGGCCCGAGAACTTCAGTCCAATTCCGACGCCGAGCGCGAGCATCGATAACATCAACGCAACTTTTCGCATGCTCAAAGTGTACACCGAGCCGCCGCCGTCTTTGCACCGCGCTAAGATGAACGCATGAAGTCTTTGATCTGCTCTGTCGCGTTGCTCTCAGCCATCGCCTTCGCTCAGACCGCGAAGGTTTCTATACGCGAATGGGACCTGCCCAAGGCAGGCACGTTCCCGCACGATCCGCTGGCGACAGCCGACGGCTCGCTCTGGTACTCGGGCTTCAGCGGCAACGTGCTCGGCCGCCTGGATCCCAAGACCGGCCAGTTCAAAGAATACCCGCTCAAGACCCCCGGCTCGGCTCCGCACGGCTTGGTCGCGGACAGAGCCGGCCGCATCTGGTTCACTGCGAATTTCAAGGGCTACATCGGCAAGCTCGATCCGGAAACCGGCGAGGTCACCGAGTATAAACTCCCCGCCGGCGCGCGCGATCCCCATACGCTCGTGTTCGACCAGAAGGGCACGCTGTGGTTCACCGTGCAGAGCTCGAACATGGTCGGCCGCCTCAATCCGCAGACCGGCGAAATCAAGGTTGTGCCCTCGCCAACGCCGCGATCGAACCCGTACGGCATCGTCGTCAGCTCGAAAGGAGTTCCCTTCTTCGTCGAGTTCGGCAGCAACAAGGTCGCAAGCATCGATCCGGAGACCGTGGCGATTCACGAATGGAGTCTGCCCAACGCCGGCTCGCGGCCGCGCCGCATCGCGATCACGCCCGACGATGTGATCTACTACTCCGATTACTCGCGCGGTTACCTCGGGCGCCTCGATCCCAAGACCGGCAAAGTGGACGAGTGGCCCTCGCCCGGCGGCGCGCGCTCGGAGCCCTACGGAATCGCGTTCACCAACGGAGCCATCTGGTACAGCGAATCGGGCGTTGAGCCGAACACAGTGGTGCGCTTCGATCCCAAGACCGAAAAATTCCAGAGCTGGCCGATTCCCTCCGGCGGCGGCACGGTGCGCAACATGATGCCGACGCGCGACGGCAACCTGGTGCTGGCCTGCAGCGGAGTCAATAAAATCGCGCTGGTCGAAACCAAGTAGCTTCACTACCGCAGGAACGTTACTGAACCGCGCGCGTCAGCGAGCGGAGTCCTTTTTCCGCTGGCTCAATCGAAGTTTCCGAACATGAAAGACAGAACCAGTTCAGAGCCGCCAAGGCGTCGGAGTAGCGTTGCGCCAGGGAGTGCCAATTAAAGATATAGGACGCGACGTCGGTATCGACGACAATCTGGCTCATTCAGACGAGGAATCCTCGTCCGCTTGGCGGCGGTCCGCGTAGATGTCGGCCACGAAACGCTCGGTCTCCTCGTCGGGCGCCGGATCGACATTCCGCAAGATGTCCTCGAACGAAAAAGGCTGCGGGCCGACGAGTACAGGCTTGTATTCGGCATTTCGAAGATCCTGCAACTCGTCGTTCATGTCGCCGCTCCCAAAGCCAGTATACCGCCTTGAGGGGACGCCGCCGCCGCACTCTTCAGACACTATCCGCGGCTTCCATCTCAGTAGTGCGCTAAGATTGCGGCCAGAGCCGCCGGGATCTTCAGCGACGGTCGAAGTCGAAGGGGACAAATCTCAGCTGCTTCAAGCCCTTCGGATTCATCAACAGGTAGTAGCTTCCGCAGTTCTCCTCCCGCGGGCAACCATGAACAATCAGTAGACGACTAATCGCTCGGTATTCAGGACCATGGGGAAGATCAGGGCGAGGGTTCAGCCCGAATATGTAGCTGTAGCCGTACGATCCAGCGATGAAGTGCTCGCCAGTAGTGCGATCGACAAGGTGAACGGTTATGCAGTCACTTCCACAGCTATCCAGAGTGAGCCGGTACCTACCAGCAAAGTTTATGGGACCTGAATCCTCGAACCAAGCGCAGCACCTTACCTCACGATCCTGAGATTTGGGTGTATTGGGCGGTACGGTCTTGCCATCGTGGACACGGACTTGATAATCCTCGAACCTTGGCAATCGTTGCGCGCCGAAAGCAGCCATCATAGACAGTATGATAGCTAGACGTAGCACGATTGAAGTGTAGCGCACTACACACTTTCAGCGCGCTTCGCCACATGCTCCGAGCCACACAAACCGTAATCCGTCCGTAAGGTGCCCCCGCCCTTACAGGCAGGGCTGGAAATCGGCCCGTGAGTATGTGCGGCGCGGCACCCAGCCCCGGCCGTCAGGCCGGGGTTTTCTCACGGCGCTGACACCTTACGGACGGATTACGGACAAATTTAGATGGAAACGCACTACCCGCGGCTGGACTCGATTCCGGCGAAATGGTATCTAATGAGTATGCGCAACGCCGGGGTCGCGGCACTCATTAGTCTCCTGTCTCTGACGGCCTCCGCGCAGTGGACCCGCTTTCCTACCGCCGGCGTGCCCAAAACCCGCGACGGCAAGCCGAATCTGAGCGCTCCCACGCCGCGCACCGCCGACGGCAAACCGGATCTGAGCGGCGTGTGGGGTAATCCGCCGTGCAGGAAAGATTGCCCTCCCGGCACCGAGCAAGAGCTGCTCCCGCTGGCGGCGCAGTTCGTCGATATCAGCTGGGGCATGAAGGACGGCCTGCCCTACCAGCCCTCGGCCGCCGACGTGGTCAAGGCGCGCATGGCCGACGAGGGGCGCGGCAATCCCGACGCGCATTGCAAGCCCATCGGCATCGTAATGCTTGAAACGCATCCCTACCCGCGCCGATTGATTCAGACGCCGGGCCTGCTCACGATGGTTTTCGAGAAGGACTGGACCTTCCGCCAGATTTTCACCGACGGACATCCCCTGCCCGCCGATCCGCAGCCCTGGTGGTACGGCTACTCCAGCGGCAAATGGGTCGGAGACATGCTGGTCGTCGAAACCCGCGGTTTCAAGGACGACGGATGGCTCGATTTTCGCGGCAACGTGCTGACCGGCTCGGCCAGCGTCACGGAGCGGTTCCACCGCATCAATTACGGAAACCTCGAAATCGATCTGACGATCGACGATCCCAAAGCATATACCAAGCCGTGGAACGTCAAAATCAAGCAAACCCTCCTGCTTAACACGGACCTGTTCGAGTTTTTCTGCGCCGAAAATGAGAAGGCCGTCGAGCACTTCAAGTAGGATCACAACCGGCATCCGTTTTCCTTTCAGATAGTTGTTTCCCGCACTGGCTCAGTTCGTCCGGCCGTGGGGTTACGATACCCACGGGGAACGAAATGAGCTTTGATCTCGCCAGGACGCCGACTCTCGAGGCTGTCGCAACCGAAGACCAGCACGTCCTGTCGCAGGATTTGCAAGCGCGTGTGGAGGAATCCATCAGCCAGGCGGACGCGCAGCCGGACGTTGCCGCGGCGGCCGAGGCGCAACGCGCCGCCGAAGAACGCCTGAGCCGGTTGCAGAAAGCCGAGCGCGTGTTGAGCCAGTTCGCAAAGCAGTCCCGCGACCGGATTTCCGCGATCGTCGAGACTGCCCTGGAGGCCATCGTCGAATCGGCGGTCTCAAGCGGTGAGCCGGACTTCAAGAAACTGAAAGAGCTCGCGACCATCGAATCTCAGAGCCGCTATGCGAGCCGCGCGATCGAGAGGCTGGTCGAGCACATGCTTCCGCTCGCGCAGATCGCGCGCCTCCGCGAGGAATCTCACGCTCTGATGACCAAAGCGAAGGCGGTAGAGCGCATCGCGCACGAGCGCGCCGAGAAAGTGCTGGAGCAGCTCCGCGACGCGGTGACCGAGGAGATGATTCTACCGGTCGATATGTCCAAGGGCGTGGCCGGGGCGCTGCTCGCTCACGCCGCCGGGCTCAAGCGCCGCGCCATCCAGATTTCGGAGAGCGCGGATCAGATCGAGCGATCCTACTGCGAGCGAAACTATCAGGAGACGAAGCGATGAGTATGCGTGGAAAATTCGAAGCCCTTGTCCGCGATCTGGACGGAGACAATCTCGAGGAATTGAGGCGGTCGGTCGCTTCCGAGCTCGACGGCCGCAGGCAGAAGACCGCGATCAAACTCGAGGACATTCACCCGGAGATGTCCGCCGCCGACAAGGACCAGGTTGCGAGGGAGATCGCTCGCGTCCTGCGGGGAGAGGACTGAGCATGCGCGACGTCAGACAGTACTGGCAGGAGATTCGCACGATCCAGAGCACTCTGCCCGAATTCGTGTGGCTCGCCAGCGGCGGATGCATCGTCCAGGTTTCGGCGCCGCAGGCCGCGCGATTGCTCCACGCCAAATCGCATCGTCTCGCGACGGAAGCGGAAATCGAGGCGCATCACGCGGCCGAAGAAGCCCAAAAACTTCAGAATTTTCACGCCAGCCTGCGCCGCCGCGGCATCGCCGTCGTCCCGGTTTAAAACCCTACCGGCTCGACATGCCTTTATAGTTCCAGCGCAACGCGCGCCGTCCCGCGTTCACCTCTCCGATGTAGAGGTTGCCCTTGGAATCCGTCGCGATGCTGTGGATGTGGTAGAAATCGGCGGGGCCGTGTCCGCCGTGCCCTCCGGCGAAGCCCGCGATTTCGAGCGTTTCCCGGTTCACGATCTGCAACTTCTTGTTGCTTCCGTCCGGCACCAGGAAGAAGCGCTGCTGCTTGTCGGGTGAAAACGCCACGTCGAAAGCGGTCCCCTCGCCGGCGGATGTCTTCCGCTCGATGTAGCCCTCTTTGACGAAAGTGCCGTCGAGCTTGAACACCTGAATGCGGTTGTTCACCCGGTCGCCGACGTAGACCAGTCCGTCGTTTGAAATGCGCAGCCCGTGCACCAGGTTGAATTGCGGCGACCCATCGCCTTCATACACGCGCGTCCGCGGAGCCGCATCCTCCGGCCGCTTTCCATACGCTCCCCAGTGCCGCTTGTAAGCGCCCGTATCGGCGTCGTAGACCACCACGCGCCGGTTCCCGTAGCCGTCGGCGACGAAGACCTCGTTGGTGGGAGCCCACACCACGATGCCCGCGGGCCGGCCAAGGTTCGCGGTGTCGTTGCTGCCCTTCGATTGTCCGTAGTGGCCAACCTGAAAGAGGAATTTCCCCGCTCGGGTAAACTTCAGAATCTGAGCGTCCTTCATGGCGTTGCCGCCCACCCAGACATTGTCTTTGTGGTCGACGAAAATGCCGTGCTCGTTTTCCGGCCACTCATATCCCTGACCCGGCCCGCCCCAGGCCTGCACCACGTTGCCCGCCTGATCGAACTCGATCACCGCCGGCGCGGGGACGCAACAATCGCCCTTTCCCTCGGCGCCGTAGCGGTCGTGCTCGCTGAGTGTTCGCGGGCGATGGATGATCCAGACATGATCCCGCGAATCGACCGAGACCCCGGACACTTCTCCGAGCATCCAGTTATTGGGAAGCGGCTTGGGCCAGTAGAAATCGGCTTCGTATTTCGGCAGGCTGACGCCGCCGGCAGCCGCCAGGTGCAGACTGAACAAGATCGCCAGTCCGATAATCTTCATGGGTGACCTCCTTGGACAATTTATCACTACTTCGCATCCCGCCAATTCTCCCCCACCCCTACATCCACCACCAGCGGAACCTCGAATCGCCGCACCGACTCCATCTCCGACTTCGCCATCGCCCGCACCGCGTCCACCTCCTCCGGAGGCGCCTCAAACACCAGCTCGTCGTGCACCTGGAGCAGCATCCGCGCCCGCATGCCGCCGAGCTTCTGGTCGATGCGGATCATCGCCAGCTTGATCAGGTCCGCCGCCGTTCCCTGGAGCGGCGTGTTGACGGCGGTGCGCTCGGCGAAATTCCGCGCGTTGGGATTGCGGCTGTGCATGTCCGGAATCGGCCGGCGCCGACCGAACAGGTTCACGGCCACGCCCGTGCGCCGGACCTCGGCGACGGTCTGATCCAGCCAGCGGCGCACGCCCGCGTAGCGTTCGAAGTAGGCGCGGATGTAGAGCTCGGCCTCGCGCCGCTCGATCCCCAGCGACTGCGCCAGCCCGAACGGCGTCTGCCCGTAGACGATGCCGAAATTCACCGCCTTGGCCATGCGGCGATGTTCCGGCGCGACCATCAGCGGCGGCACGCCGAACACTTCGGCCGCGGTTCGAGTGTGGATGTCCTCGCCGTTGCGAAACGCCTCCACCAGCACCGCGTCGTGGGACATGTGGGCCAGCAGCCGCAGCTCGATCTGCGAATAGTCGGCCACGATCAGCTTCCACCCCTGGCGCGGCACGAAGGCGGCGCGAATCTCGCGGCCCAGCTCGGTCCGGATGGGGATGTTCTGCAGGTTCGGATCGGATGAAGACAGCCGTCCGGTGGCGGCTCCGGCCTGGTTGAACGTCGTGTGGAGGCGCTGTGTCGCGGCGTCGATCCGCGCGGGCAGGGCGTCGACGTAGGTTCCCTTGAGCTTGGCCAGTTGCCTGTACTCCAAAACCTTGCGCGCGATCTCGTGCTCCTCGGCTAGCGTATCGAGAACGTCCGCCGCCGTCGAAACCACTTTGCCTTTGCCCGCCTTGAAGGGAGCCGGCAGGTTCATGTCATCAAACAATACTTTCGATAATTGTTGTGGAGAATTGATGTTGAAGCTCTTACCGGCCAGCTCGTAGATTTCGCCCGACAGCCGGACGATCTCCTCTTCCATCCGCCCGCTCATCCGCCCAAGCTGCTCCGGATCGACCCGGATGCCCGTCTCCTCCATCCGCGCCAGCACGCGCACCAGAGGCAGATCGATGGTCTGGTACAGCTCGGCCAACCCCAACGACTCGACCTCCGGCCGCAGCCTTTGAAACAACCCGAGAACGGCGTCGGCATGGCCGGCCGGGTCCGCGTCGAGCGGTTGGCCGAGGTATTTTTCGGTGAGCGACTTCAGATCGATTCGTGCCGGTTCAGCCGACAACAGGAATTCGTACAGCATCACATCATGAGCAAGATGCGGACAGTCTTGAAAGCGCCGGATGAGGGCCTTGATATCGTGCGCGACGCTCACCCGTCCCGGAATCTTCGCCGATGCGATCGACCGCGCCTCGCCCCGCTTGGCCGCGAGCCCAAGGACCGTGTCCGACATCATTTCCCCCACAGCAACCGCCACCGGCGCGTCCGCAGGCAGGCTCGCCAGCCAGGCTTCCAGTTCGGATTCAGACGCAAGCTGTCGATAGTCGCGCGACTCCACCGGCCTGGAGGCAGGCGCCACTTCCCGCAGCAGGCTGTGGAACTCGAGCGTCTTGTAAATCTCCCGCAGCGCTTCCGGATCGGGCTCGCGCGCCGCCACCGATTCGAGCGTCCACTCGATCGGAACGTCGCAATGGATGGTCGCCAGCTTCTTGCTGAGCAGGATCTGGTCGCGGTGGTTTTCGAGACTCTCGCGATAGGTCCGCCGCTCGACTTCGGCCGCATGCTCGATCGCGTTCTCGACTGACCCGAACCGCACGATCAGGTCCTTGGCTCCCTTCTCGCCGATGCCGGGCGCGCCCGGAATGTTATCGACCGTGTCGCCCTTTAGCGCCAGCAGATCGGCCACCTGCTCCGGGCGCACGCCCATGAACTTCTCGGTCTCGGCGGCGTCGAACCACAGATCGTCCTTCATCGGATTCAGCATGCGGACGTGATCGTTCACCAGTTGCAGCATGTCCTTGTCGCTGGAAACGATCGCCACTTCTGCGCCCTGCTCCACGCCGCGGCGGGCCAGCGTGCCGATCACGTCGTCTGCCTCGAACTTCGGGTATTCGAGCACCGGGATGCGCATCGCCTCCAGCACCCGGCGAATCCACGGAATCTGCTCCAGCAGATCCGGCGGCGTCTCGGTGCGGTTGGCCTTGTAGGCTTCGAAGGCTTCGTCGCGGAACGTCGGGCCTTCGCTTTCAAAAATCGCCGCGAGGTATTCGGGCTTGTGCACGGCCTTCAACTTCCGCACCATGTTGTGAAAAATGTACACTGCCTCGGTTTGGAGTCCGGCCGCAGTGCGCATGGGAGGCGCCCCGGAACGCGCCCTGGCGTGATAGGCGCGGAAGATGAACCCAAATGAATCAATAAGAAACAGTCGGGGCACTCATCCATAGTAAAGGAGAATTGCGGGATCGCCACAGCGGGGCCCACTACTGTGGCAAAAAAACCACACCTTGCGATCGACAAGTCTTTTTTTATCAAAAACCTAGCTGTAAACAGCAAGTGCTGTTACAATGTGACTTTCCTTAGCTCATGCGATTCGAGACTACGGTTCAACGCCCGGCGGAGGCCAGCGGCGTCGGCCTTCACTCCGGCGTGCGCGTCAACATCCGCATTCTTCCCGCCCCTCCCTCTACCGGCATCGTTTTCATCCGCACCGACCTCGACGGTTTCAGCATCCCGGCAAGCTGGCGTCACGTGCAAAAGGTCAGCTACGCCACCAGCCTGATGCGGCAGGGCGTGCTGATCTCCACCACCGAGCACCTGCTCAGTGTGTTCTACAGCATGAGCGTGGACAACGCTTTCGTCGAAATCGACAACCTGGAGGTGCCGATCCTCGACGGCAGCGGGCTGCCGTTCGTTGAACTCATCCAGGAGGCGGGCATCAAGCAGTTCCGCCGCCGCAGGCGCTACCTCCGCATCCGCCGGCCGGTGTCGGTCGAGGGCGGCGGCAAGCGCATCACGATCCTGCCGTCGGACCGTTTCCTGCTCACCTGCGACGTGTTTTACGCGCACCCTCTGGTGGGCCGCCAGCAACTGGAGATGGAGGTCACCCCGGAGGCTTACGCCGAGCAGATCGCCCCGGCGCGCACCTTCGGCTTCGAGTACGAGCTCGGCCAGATGCGCAACATGGGCTTGATTCGTGGCGCCTCGCTCGAAAATGCCGTGTGCTTCGACCGCACCTCGATTCTGAATCCGGGCGGGCTCCGGTTCGTCGACGAATGCTGCCGCCACAAGGCGCTGGACCTGATCGGTGACCTGGCGCTGATCGGCAAGCCTCTGCTGGGGCACGTCATCGCCGAAAAGGCCGGCCACGCGATGCACTTCGCCCTGGTGAGCCGCATCATGTCCGACCCCACGCTCTACGAGATCATCACCTTCGACGAGCTGGCTTCGCGCGTGGCGCACACCCTCGTCGCGCAGCAAACCGCTTGAGATACATTCCGAACCTGTTCAGCTTTGCGCGGCTCGCACTGGCGCCGTACGTGTTCGCGCTGCTCTGGCGGCGCGATTACCGGCTGGCGCTGGTGTTGTTCGGCGTCGCCGGCCTCACCGATTGGCTCGACGGCCTGTTCGCCCGCCGCTTCGCCACCACCTCGCGTCTGGGCGCGGTTCTCGATCCCGTGGCCGATAAAGTCCTGCTCAGCGGATCGTTCCTGGTACTGGCGCTCACTGGCGCGATCGAGACCTGGGTGGCGGTGCTGGTCATCGGCCGCGACCTGCTGATCCTGCTTTTCGCAGCAGGCGCATTTCTCTTTTCGAAAACCCGCCGCGATTTTCCTCCGTCGGCGTGGGGCAAGGCGAGCACGGTGGTGCAGGTCGCCTTCGTGCTGGCCGTCGTGGCCCAGATCGCTTCTACGATCGTGCCGCTCCAGTGGCTGACCGTGGCGCTGACGGCCTGGAGCGGCGTCGATTATGCGTGGCGCGCGGGTCACTGACATTTAGCGGACTACGACCGGCGGCAAGACCACCGGCCCTCCAGGTTATGCTTGGAAGGTGCGTATTTTTCCCGCGATCTTTTTCCTCCTCGCGCTGGCGGCGTGCTCTTCCGCGCCCGACACCAAGCAGACCAGGCAGGCCGGTCCGCTTGAGCCTCCGGGCGCGGCGACGCCCGTCGGCAAGCATCCGCTGGCGAAATACATCGAGCTGGTGGGTTTTCGCCTCACCGAAGCGAGCGCCGGCAAGTTGAACGTGAAGTTCGCCGTGGTGAATCACTCCGACGCCGACATCGGCGACCTGGCGGTGAAGGTGAAGGTCACCACCACCGCGGCCAAGCCCGGGGACCAGCCGATCGCGGAGTTCGAAACCAAGCTGCCGTCGCTGCCTCCGCAGGAGATCAAGGAAGTCAGCGCCGCCGGGACCACCAAGCTCCGCATCTATGAATTGCCGGATTGGCAATTCCTGAAGGCGGAGTTCGAGATTACGTCGCCTGCACCATAGGTATATATCATGCTTTTTCCTAAAATTCTTCTCTTTGCGTTGTCGGTTAGCGCTCTCTCAGCGGCGCCGAAACTGCGGCTCGCAATGGCCACGGCCGGACCGGTGGCGGTCGTTACCGGGCAGAACGGACCGGTTCAAATCGTGGACGCCGCCAATCTCGGCGACGGCACGCTGTCGCTGACGGCGGCCGCAAGCGTGCCGTGGATCGGGGCGTCGGTGGGGCCGCGGCGGGGCTGCGCGCTCAATGGCGTCTGCTTCCCGGTCCAGATGGCGCTCAACACGGCTTCGCTCGGCAAGTGAAGCTACACCGGAGTGGTCACGGTGAGCGATCCCAACGCAGTCGATGCGCCGCAGACGATTACGGTCACGGTGCAGGTGGGCGGCGGCGTGCCCGACTCGATCGACTTGTATGTTCCGCCCGCCAGCTCGGCCAGCACGACTTTCACGACCGGCAGCCGGTTCACGTCCACGGTGGCGAGTCCGCCCGGCGGGCCGCTGCTCTCGATCGCGGCCACCGGCGGAGGCAGTTTCACCTTTGCCTACTCTTACCAGGTGACGGCGACGGCGGCGGCCAGCGTGCCGGAAAACGATTACCGGGGCTCGATCAACGTCCTCACTTCGACGTTCCTCGGCGACATCAAGCCGGTTCCGGTCACGATTCACGTGACTTCGCAGCCCATCGCCGTTCCCAGTCCCGCGTCGGTTCAATTCCGCGTGGCGCAGGGCGCGCCCAAGCTGGACAAGTGGGTCCAGTTCACCAACGCCGGCCGGGGCACGCTGGCGATCACGGGGGCCGCCGCTTCGAGTGCTTCTTGGCTTTCGGTCGCGACCAGCGGCAGCCTCGTCGTGCTGAGCTGCGATCCATCCGGCCTGGCGCCCGGCGCCTACCCGGCGACAGTGACCGTCAGCAGCAACGCCCGGAACGGGCCGCTCACGATTCCCGTCGAAATGGACGTGATTCCCGCGGGCCCTCCGGTGGCCTTTTACCAGGGCGTGCGGGATAACGCCACTTTCGAACCGGGGGTGGCGGTCCCGCCGGGCGGGATCGTGGAGGTTGTAGGCGAGCAGTTCACTACCGGACCACCGGCGCAGGCGCCATCGCTGCCGCTCGGCACGGTGCTCGGCGGAGCGACGGTGTTCGTCAACGATCAGCCCGCTCCCGTGTACTACGTTTCGGGGTCGCATCCGGTGAACCAGGGCGGGCAGCTCAACTTCCAGATCCCCTACAATATTCCGGGCGGCGAGGCGATCGTGCGCGTGGATCGCGACGGCCAGCGCGGCAATAGCATCTCGGTTCCGATCCAGGCGGTGAATCCGCGGCTGCTCGTGTTCGGCAGCGACGCCGGCAGCCTGGCGGGCTACGCGATCGCGCAGTTCTCCGACTTCGCTTTCCCGATTCCCACGACGCCGGGCGTCGCCAGCCGTCCGGCCAAGGCCGGCGATACGCTGACGTTCTACGCGCTGGGGCTGGGGCAGACGAATCCGCCTTCTGTGGCGGGAATCGCAGCGCCCGGCGCCGAACCCTTCGCGCGCGTACCGGGGACGTCCAAGATCGTTTTCGGAGAAGCGCTGTTCGGCATTGTCGGCGTGCAGGCCATTCCCTCTTACATCGGGCTGACGCCGGGCGCGGTGGGACTCTACCAGGTCAACGTAGTGGTTCCGCCGGGCGTTCCGCGAGGAGATGCGGTCGCGGTTTACCTCGCCGTGGGCGCGACCCTCAGCAACCGCGTAACCATCGCGATCCAGTAGAGGCTCGGTGACCAGCCGCCTCTACTACGACGATTGTTACTTGCGCGATTTTGAGGCGCGCGTGCTCGAAGCGGCCGGCGATGGCCGGCGCGTGTACCTGGACCGGACGGCGTTCTACCCGGCCTCGGGCGGGCAGCCGTGCGACCTGGGAACGCTCAACGGCGTCCCCGTGCGCGAGGTCGCCGACGAGGAACATCGCATCGCGCACGTTCTCGACGCGCCCTTACACGATGCCGAAGTGGCAGGCCGGGTGGACTGGACCCGCCGCTTCGATCATATGCAGCAGCATACCGGCCAGCACCTGCTTTCGGCCGTGCTGGTGGAGCTGTTCGAGATCCCCACGCTGAGCTTCCACATGGGAGCGGCGACGTCGACCATCGAGGTCGAAGCGGCGTCGCTCGAACCCGCGCGCATCGAAAAGGCGGAGGAGCGCTGCGCGGACATCGTGAGCCAGGCGCGGCCGGTCACAATCGCCTATGAAGATGCCGCGGCCGGTCTGGGATTACGAAAAGCCTCGGAGCGAACCGGCACGCTGCGGGTGGTCTCCATCGAAGGCATCGACAGGAGCGCCTGCGGCGGCACGCACGTGCGCGCGACCGCCGAGATCGGGCCGGTCCTGGTGCGGAAGCTCGAAAAAATCCGGGGAAACGTACGGATCGAATTCGTGTGCGGGCTGCGCGCGCTGCGCCAGGCGCGCTCGGACTTCCAGGCGCTGGCGGAGATCTCGCGCGCATATTCGGCGCCGCTCGAAGACACGCCTGCGCTGGCGGCCGCGCAAATGGACAGGGTGAAAACTCTCGAAAAGACCTGCCAGCGCCTGGCCACCGAGCTGGCGCGCCGGGAAGGCCGGGAGCTATATGAGCGTACGGCGGCTGATACGGCGAATGACGCGAAGGGTCTGCGGCGCGCGATCGAGCGGGGGCCGATCGACGACGCGATGCGCGCCCGCGCCCAGGCTTTCGCCGCCGGATCGAAAGCGGTGTTCCTGGCGGTTTGCGACACCCCGGCCTCGTTGCTGCTGGCCGCGTCGGCCGATTCAGGCATCCACGCGGGCGAGCGTATGAAGGCGGCCGTCACAGCCGCGGGCGGGCGCGGGGGAGGGAATCAGGCGCTGGCGCAGGGCAGCGTGCCGTCGGTGGAGGCGCTAGAGGGGGTGGTCGAGCGCCTCGTCAGTGCACCATCTCCATGATGGACGTGCTGGCGACGGTGAGATTTTCTTTCAGCGCCAGCCCGGCCAGCGGAACCACGGTATAGGAAACGGTCACATTCACTTCGCCGCCGGGGCCGTTATTGGGCGTCCAGAAGATGTTCGAATTACCCTGGCTGTCGGTCCAGTTGAACTTGCTGGGAGTCAGCGCGATGGCCTCCGACAGGATGTAGTTCTTGATGTCGTCGACCGTGGCCGGGCATCCGTCGGCCACGCCCTGGCTGCTGGTGCAGGACCCCGCGGTTTGGCTCTGCGACCCGCGGACGCTGGCCCAGCGGGTGGCGTCGCGCGCCGCGTAGGAACAAAAGTTGTAGGCGTACATCGCCATTCCGAATTCCATGGTTCCGACGGTCAGCAGCAGGAAGCCGAGGAAGCACATGGACAGCTCCACGAGCGAGCTCCCTCGTTGCCGAAGCTGACGGCGGCGGCTGGGGCGAACTAGGCTCCGCATGGGCCGCTCCTACTGCACCCGCACCGAGGAAGCCCCGGAAACGGAAAGCACCGTTGGGACCCAGGGATAGGAAAACGTCGGAGTGAAGGGCACGAAAGTTTGGACCGTGACGTAGGTTTCCGGAGAACCGGCGGTGCAATCCGCTGGACACGTCACCGCTTGTCCTCCGACGGTGCAATAGCAGGTCTGGGACGCAGCGGCAGTGGCGCCCGTCAGGTTCCCCGTGTCCTGCAAGGCGGCTTCCTGCATTCCGTTGTAGTCGGTGTAATGGGCAGGGCTGAGAGAGCCGTACTGCGTGCCCGCGGCGGCGGCGCTGGCGGCCATGTCGGCGATGGTGAACAATCGCGCGAAGTCCGTCACCCCGATTGTGATCAACAACAGGCACACCGAGCATATGGCGAATTCGACGAGCGCATTTCCTCGCTGGCGCGCCTGTCTCTTTTGGCTGATCTTCATTCTCATACTCGCTTTCCGTCTACTGGACCAATCCGCCGCCGGTCGACCCCGGGGCAAACGGGATGGGATTGGCGAGACTGGTGTAATTGTTGCCCAGGGTTGAGCTGCCGGTAATCTGGATCTGGTCGGCGACCAGAATCATGTACCCGGTGGTGGAATTCTTGCCGGCGAACTTCAGGTTGCTGTGCTTGAAGTAGAGCGCTCCATCGAACTTGCTCGAGGAGCCGCCCACAATCTGGTTCCACCGCGTGTCGGTGATATTACGGTCCATGTAGAACAACATTCCTTCCATGGGCCCGTTGGTGGGCGCCGACAGGTTCACTTGGGCCTGCCCATCGACTTGCAGCGGAGCGTAAGCGGAGTTGCCCGAGCAACCCCAGCCCGAGCTCGACGTGTTGTAGATGGTCACGCCGGTGCCGGCAATTCTGGCGGACGAATTGAACTGCATCCCGCCTCCGGCCAGGATGTAAACGCCCGGCTGCATGGTAAGCGTCTTGTCGTCGGTGTCGCCGACGGTGAACCCCCCGCAATACACTCCGGGAGAAATCGAGTTTCCCGCGGGCATGCTGTTCTTGTTCCAGTTCACGGAGCTGGCGCTTCGGATCGTGGTAGTGGGGGCGTTTATGGTCGAGAGATTCTTGATCAGGCAGGTGTCGGTCGTGCACGAAAACGGATCGCACGGGTTCACGATTCCCGTAACCATCGTCGGGTTGCCGTTGGTGTAGACTGCGTTGGAGCTGTTGATGCGCTGGAAACCGGCTTGCCCGGTCACCTGCGCGCCCCCAACCACCGCGATGTGCGCATGGCCGCCGGGATCGCTGAACTTCCAGGTAACTCCGCTGCCCATCTTGTAAGCCGCGCTGTCGTTCGACTCCACCACCGCGTTGCACGAGGTGGACAAGTCCATGCTGGTGCCGTTCACCTCGAGGCCTGCTTTTATGCTCGGGTTGAGCGCGAAGATGCACCCGCCGATGCTCCCGTAGGTGGTGGTGGTTTCGCCCACCGAGCGCGCGGCGACCGTCACGTTGTTGGTTCCCAAGACTCTCATGAAGAAGGTCCCATACGTGCGCTGTATGACGGCTTCCACGGCCGTATTCTTTCCGGCGAACGAGCCGGACCCAGGAGGATTGTTGATGGTGACGGTGGTGCCGTTCTGACCGTTGGTGAACCCGTTCAGGGCGGCGTCGTTCTGGCCGGCGGCGGTCAGGTCCGAGTTGCCGATCTCAAGCTCGCGGAGGGCGCCCATGGCGGCCGCGTCGGTGGCGGACTGCATCAGCCGCCTCTGCCATTGCAGGTAGCCGACGTCCACCGCCAGCCCTGTAAAAGCAAGAATCACGAGAATCATCAGCGCGTAGGCCAGGGCCGCGAAGCCACGCTCTTTAGGATTGCGGTGGAATGTCCGTTTCATCTTCTTGTCCCTCCTCCAAAGACTACTTTCAGGTAGAACTATCGGTAAAGCAATGATTTAAGGTGTAATACCAGGAATGTTTGGGAGAGAACCCTTAGGGGGAAGTGATACGGCCCAGTACTAAAGGTTCTGGTGAGACTTTGCTACCCTGGATTCGATGGATAACTTCCGCCGCTTCGAAACCGGGCCCGATCCGTATGGGCGCACCTGGCAGGTCGAGTTTCGCTGGCTCCAGACCGGCATCTCCATCCGCCACGCCGACACGGTGGACGTGAAGTTCCTCGTCTGGACCGAGGGCGCCGATAAAGAAGAAGAGGACAAGCAAGAGAAGGTGCTGGCCCTGCCGCACGCGGACCTGCTGGCGTTGTCGGCCAGGACCGGACATCCGCTGACCGATGCGTGGTGCCTGAGACTGGCCGCGCGGCACCTGGCGCACATGGTGGAATCGGGCGAGGACCTGGAAAAGACGCTGGTCACGCTGGCGCCCGCCGACCTGGAACGCGCCGCCGGGGCCTTGCAGCCGGCGTAACCTTCTCCCCGCCGGAGTCGTGGTAAATAATATCTGAGGGATAGCCGCCGAACGCGCGCCGAGGGAAGGAGGGAGCCCGATGGTCAACTGTCCGCTGTGCGACGCAGCGATTGACGTCGACGAAGAAGAGTTGGACGAGGGCGATCCGCTCATCTGCGAGGAGTGCGGCGCGAACCTGACCGTGAGCGGCGTCTCGCCGCTCGAACTCTCCCCGGAAGCCGACGACGACGAAGACGACGAAGATCTTGACGACGACTTCGACGACGACGATGAGGACGACGATGAAGACGATAAGGAGGATGACGAAGACTGGAAATAGCGCACAGGCCGCGTTCCGTTGTGCGCGGTTACGAAGTAGGCTGCTGATCGCTCTGGCCGCCTGCTCCCTGGTGTGTGCGGGCGCTGACAAGAAGAAAACGCAGCCCTACGCGGTCGTCGCCGGCACCGTGTTCCGCGACTCCGGATTATCGCTCGCCGGTGCCACGGTCACGCTGGCGGTGAAGGACGATCCCAAGGCGAAGCGGCAGCAGGCGGTCAGCGATGCGCGCGGCGAGTTCGCCTTCCATGTCCCGGTCACCCCGGCCACCTACGTTGTGAGAGCATCGTTAAAGGGCTTTCACCCCGGGGAGAAGGAAGCCGCCGCCGGCGGCGAAGGGCGCGTGGACGTAACGTTCATGCTGGCAACGGAGTCCAAATAGATAGAGGGAGGCGTCCAATGTCGAGACTTGTGTTGGTGTTGGCGCTGGGTTCGTTTTGTAGTAGCGGACTCGTGGCCCAGGGCGACAAACCGAGCAAGAAGGAACAGCGGGAAGAGGCCGCCTTGCGGTCCGTGCAGGGCACGGTTACGGCCGCTGACGACAGCCCGGCCGTCGGCGCGGTGGTGCAGTTGAAGGATCTGCGCACGCTCCAGATCCGGTCGTTCATCGCGCAGGAGGGCGGGGAGTACCATTTCACCGGGCTGAAGATCGACAACGATTATCAACTCAAGGCCGACTTCAACGGCATGACCAGCGGCTGGAGGACGCTCAGCGTGTTCGACACCCGCAAAGTCGCGATCATCAACCTCAAGCTCGACAAGAAATAGTGCACGCGTTACTTCTGGTTTCGCTCGCGCTCCCGTGCACCGCGCAAAGCCTGGTCTTCAGGCACGCGACCGTGATCGACGCGACCGGCGCCGCACCTCACAAGGACTGGAGCGTCGCGATTGCAGGCGGCCGCATCACCGCCGTCGGCAAGAACGTCCGCGTGGCACGCGGCGACCGCGTGATCGACGCGAAGGGCAAATTCCTGATCCCGGGGTTGTGGGACATGCACATGCACCTGGGTCCGCCGGACGTCTTCTTCCCGCTGCTGGTCGCCAACGGCATCACCGGCGTTCGGGAGATGTACACGGCCACACCGATTCCGGCCTTGCAGCAGTGGCGGACGCGGCCGGATGTGCCGCGCATCGTGATCCCGGGATTTCTGGACGGGCCTTTGATGCTGTTGAACGGTCCGCCGGGGGCGGGAGCGGTGGCCGTGAGCAACGCCGAACAGGGTCGGCTGGCGGTGCGGTCGCTCGCCGCCAGTGGCGCCGACTTTCTGAAGATCTACAACAGCGTGCCTCGCGACGCCTACTTCGCCATCGCGGAAGAGGCCCGCGCGGCCGGCATCCCGTTCGCCGGGCACGTGCCGGAGGCGGTGAGCGTCGCCGAAGCGTCGGAAGCCGGCCAGCGCAGCCAGGAACATTTGATCAACGTGCTGCTCGACTGCTCTTCCAACGGCGAGGCGCTGCGAGCCGAACGCATCGCGACGATGACCAGCCGGCAGATCACGGGCGAGGCGCGGCTGCGGATACTCGCCTGGCCGCAGCCCGAAGGCCTGTTCGACACCTACAGCGAGGAGAAGGCCGCCGCGCTGTTCCGGACATTTGTGCGCAACGGCACCTGGCACACGCCGACGCTCGCGCTGCTGGCCGGATTCGCCAGGGAGCGCGACGAGGATTTCGTCAACGATCCGCACCGCCGCTATCTGCCCAAGATGTACACCGACGCCTGGAATCCGCGAAACATTTTTTACTTGCGCGACCTTTCCCCCCAGGATTACGACGCGCTGAACGCGCGCATGCACGCGCTGCTCGACCGCTACAAGAAACTGGTGGGCGATATGCATCGCGCCGGAGTCGAGTTCCTGGCGGGCACCGACGCAAGCGGCTGGAATCCGGTGCTGCCCGGGTTCGGTTTGCACGAGGAGCTGGCGCTGCTGGTTGCCTCCGGATTCACTCCCATGGAGGCTCTCCAGACGGCCACGCGCAATCCGGCGCGCTATTTCGGAAAACTCGACGAGATGGGCACGGTCGAGGCCGGGAAAGCGGCGGACCTGGTGCTGCTCGACGCCGATCCGCTGACGGACATCCGCAACACGCAGAAGATCGCCGCGGTGGTGATGCGCGGCGCCTACTATGCGCGGAAGGATCTGGACGCGATGCTGGAGCGCGCGGCGTGTGGGGCAGGCGATCTTGTCGCCTGCCATCCTCCAACTACGACCGCTTCGCGATAAACTTCCGGAGTTCCGCTATCGGGACCGGTCCCCGCCCGTGGATACCTACGATGGTCGCGACGTTCAGCTTCAGCCGCTGAATGTTGTCGTAGAGCGTGGTCGCATTCGGTGGAACGGTCGGCGGCAGAGGAGCGTTCGGCGGGCCGGGACTGTAGCTGTCGGCCTCGACCAGAATCCGCGACGCGGGAAGATAGACCACCATCAGCTCGTCGGTATGGGTGTCGCCCTGGGTGGCGTAGACCTCCAGAGACCTGTTGCCGTTTTTCAGGACAAATTTGTCCTTCACGCCCTCGATGACGGCCGGTTTTGGATTCTTCGACTGCGCGTCGGGAGCGATGGTGGCCGGCGCCTGGGTGGTCTTCTCGAAGTAAGCTTTGTTGGACTCGTTCGTGACGATGGTCGCGCCCTCGGCCACGTAGGTGCGTAGGCCGCCCGAGTGATCGAAGTGGTGGTGCGTGTTGATCACGTACTTCACCGGCTTGTTGGGGATCAGCTTCTTGGCCTCCGCCAGCACCGCCATCGAGCGCTGCTCGTTCAGCGGCCCTTCGATAATCACGATGTAATCGTTGAAATCGAGCGCCAGGCTGTGATGGGAGCCGCCGCCCAGGAACCACACGCCGTCGGCCACCTTCGTGCTCTCCACCTTCACCGGTGGAATGGACGCCGATTGCACCGGCCCGGGGACGGCCAGGTCGGCAGCCGCGTTCGGCTGAACGCCGGTGATGGTGAGGTCGTACACCGGAAGGCCGCCCTGGGTCTGCAAGATCTTGGTGGGGAACTTGACGCCGTTAAAATCCTTGTAGTCGGAGTAGGTGGCGACCACCGGCGTATCGCCCAAAACCGGGTCGCCGATAGTCGTCTCGACTTTGGTAACCATGTCCTGGCCGTCGATGGTGCCGGTCACGGTGTACTTGCCGAGCGCCATGAAGGTGACCTGCTTCTGGCCGCCTTCGCCGGTCTTCAAAGTCGCGTTGCCGGAGTCCATGGCGCCTTTGACGAATCCATGCGGGGACAGCCAGATCTGAAGCTGGCGCGCCTCGGCCTGCGCAATTTGCGGCACGGGTCCGTTGGGTCCCATGGTCCAGGCCTTGTCGCCGCTGACCTGCGTGTTCTGATGCTGGCCGCCGAAGACCGGCTGCGCGAACATCATATCTTCGCTCGCCGACTTCTGGTCGTAGTTGATGGTGCGCGTGTAGGCGGTCATGTCGCGCCGGGGCCACTCCTTCCCGACGGTTAGTGCTTGCCCGAAAAACGCGTTATTTCCGGTGCCCGAATACTGAATCGTTTTCACGCTGCCCATCGCCTTCTGGGCGCTCGACAGAACGGAGTTGGCGTCCGGGCTGATGAGCGAGCAGCCGGTCATCGCCAGGCTCACGCCAATCGCCAGTACGAGTTTGTTGTTCATAGAAGCCTCCTTGCGCGGGGTCCTTCACATTGGAGCACAGACGGCGGTGGAAGGGAAGGGGCCGCAACACGTCGGATGCGCGACATGAGAGTAGCTGGATTGCAGAAGTTCTTGAAAATACCCGAGCGTAACCGAGCGCGTTCAGGAGCTTCAAGCAGCCTGATGGCCCGGCTCGTGGTGAAGGCGCATCAGCTGTTCTGCCTTCAATGCAACCATCGCGTACGCTTTGCCGTTGTCATCGCAGAACTCGACCTCGTAGACGCCAGGAGCCCAGTCCTCAACGACACTGCCAACTTGGCCGCGGACCAGGCCTTCTCCTGGCAGGTCCTCCAGCAGCGCCACCACCGAATGCATCTCAATGTCTGCCATCACAAACCTGCTTCTTTACTTATAGTACATAGCAACTCGTCAGCCGTGGCAAGTCTTCTCCGATTCGCACGATCCAGGTGCTGCGTACTCTCACGCTTCTGCCTTCGCGGGCCAGATCGAAGTCGACGATGAAGCGCTGTCCATACGGGTTCGCACTGCCCGGCCGGGCCTCCGCATTGCGGGCTGCCGAAAGAATGGCTTCCCTGAGCACTGCCGCATCACCTTGATGGATTCCGACAAGCGCGAACACCCTCGCCTTGTGTCGTCCGCGTGTATGATGCGGGTTCAGGCAGTACTCTTGGAGCTTTCGAACATCGACAATGGCACGCTCGCCATTCGGCAACTTCATCTCGAAACGAGCGTAGCAGACGACCGGCTTGCGGGCGGACGTGATGGTGCAATCACCGCACACATGCGTTGCCCGCGTTTTCCCAGAAGATACGCGATCTGATATGCTGTTCAGGCAAGGAGGATCGGACCGTGGCCTTCAAGCGCGTCAGCAGGCGGGATTTCTTCAAGAAAGGGGCGGCGGCCGGCGCAGGCGTAACCGCTCTGGCGGCACAGGACCTCAAGACCGGCAAGCTGTCGTTTGACCGCTCGGCCGACGTCATCGTCATCGGCGGAGGCGTGTCCGGGCTCGCGGCGGCGATTCACGCCCGCGATGGTGGAGCGTCGGTGATCGTGATCGATTCCAACCACGACATCGGCGGACACGGAATGCTGAGCGGCGGGCAGATCGTTCTGGGCGGGGGGACCGCCAATCAAAAGAAGCACGGCATTCAGGACACTGCCGATCAGGTCTACGTGGACAATACCCGGCCCGATCACGGCCTGGCCCGATATAACGACCGCGACATCGTGCGCGCCTTTGCCGATCACAACGTCGCGGTTTTCGATTTCCTAGTCGCGAATGGAGTCAAGTTCAAGGATGAGCCGCCCGAGCTGTACGGCGTCGCCACGGTTCCCCGATTGCAAAGAAGCATCGTGGCTTCCGGCGGCACGAAGGTGAGCATCAATGAACGCCCGGGTTCCGGCTTGGTCCGGACGCTCGAGGCCAGCGCCAGAACCAAGGGCGTTCAATTCCTTCTGCGGCACAAGATGTCGGCCATCCACCGCGAGACCCCCACCTCCGGAAGAGTTCTCGGACTCGCGGCGACTCTTGAGGGAAACACTCTGAACATCCAGGCGAAGAAAGGCGTGATCATCGCCACCGGCGGCCACAGCGGCAATGTGGACTTCCGCCGAATCTTCGACCCGAGGCTGACCGAGGAATACCAGCAGGCCGGCATGCCTTGGACCTTGCAAAACGCCGAGGGAGAACAAGCGGCGCTGGCCATCGGCGCGTCGCTGTGGGGGACCGCCAACCAGACCAACGAAGGCGGCGCAGCCATCACGAAGACTCCTCACATCGGGTGCCGCTACGGTTATCGCAATCTGAAGTGGCGTCCGGACAGTCCGATGTTCGAGCAGGCGCGCGCTTCCGGCCTTACCGTGATGGACTGGGCGGATGTCATTTTGGTGAACCAGTTGGGCGCGCGGTTCTGGAACGAGGAAGAGGATTCCTACAACTTCCTGGCGGCCTGCCTGGGAAGCGTGGTGCTCGATGGCGGAAAGCGCCGCGTGGGCGGGCCGATCTGGGCGATTTTCGATTCCGATGCGGTGCAGCGCGAGAAGTGGGACCCCAAGGTGCCCAACGTGGATCCGAACGGGTACTACTTCAGTGCGGACACGCTGGGGGAACTGGCGCGCAAGGTCAACAACCAGTTTCAGGCAACGACCATGCCGCCGAATGCGCTCGAGCAGACGGTAGCCCGGTACAATTCGTTTGTCGACGCGGGCCAGGACGCCGATTTCAAGCGGCCCCATCCCACGCACAAAATCCAGACGCCTCCGTTCCATGCGGCCTGGGCCACGCCCATCCTGCACGATACGCTCGCCGGGATCCGCGTGAACCCGAAGTATCAGGTGATGGACTGCCACGCGCGCGTCATCGCGGGGCTGTATGCGGCGGGCGAGTCCGCCAGCGGATTCGCCATGCACGGTCTGGCGAAGTGTCTGGTGTCGGGTTACATCGCGGGCGAGGAAGCCGCGCGTGAAGCCTGAGAACCACGAAAGCAGCCTGGCGATCTGGGACGTCCCTGCGCGAGCGGTGACGGGCTGCGCATTCAAAATTAAGGTTGGGGCGAAGTGCGCTGCCGGGTGCCAGCTCGCCGGCGGAGAGATCGCCGTCAGCGACGAAACCGGCGCCAGGGTGGCCAGCCAAAAGCTGGGCGAGACGCCGTGGCACACCACCGGGCTCTTTTGGACTGAAGTAGATTTGCCCGCGCCGGCGAACGAGGGCGTGTCCTCGTGGTCGGCGACATTCGAGTCCGCGCCGCATGAGAAGGCATCCGCCAGTTTCAGCTTCGTGACGGTGAGGCCGCCGGAACACACGGTCACGATTCAGGTGATCGACAGGGATACGGGCGCGCCAGTCCAGGACGTGGCCGTGAGATTGGGCCTCTACCGGGCTTCGACGGTCGAGAGCGGACTGGCGGAAATCGCCATGGCCAAGGGCGTCTACGAACTCACGGTGCGCAAGGTCGATTACGAGGCTTCCCCGAGGACCGTCGAGGTCGCGGGCGACGCAAACATTCAGGTCGAGATTGGTTTTGTCCCCAGGCCGATGCAGGACCCGTACTGGGGGTGAGGACCAGCTCCAGACTGTGGTACAATCTGAGCAACCTGAAAAGGAGAACCGCCATGAACTTTCGCGTGATGATGATGATTGCGGCCGTCGTTCCCGTGATCGCGACCGCCGAAGAAAGCGTGCCGCGTGCCAAGGATGGGCATCCCGACCTGAGCGGGATCTGGTCATACACGATCGGTCTGCCTCCCGGGGGATTGAAGCGAGAGGTGGACGGAAAAGCGTTGGTCCAACGATACGACCGCGGCACCGTTCAAAAAGCGGTTCCGGGCGCCCTGCCGTCGACGCCGGCTCCTTCCTACAAGCCGGAGTTCCAGGCCAAGGTGAAGAACCTCTCCGAGAATGAGAGCAAGACCGATCCGGTGTTCTATTGCGCGAAGCCGGGCGTCCCGCGCGTCGGTCCTCCGCGCCGGATCATTCAGCTTCCTAACGAGATGGTGTTCCTCTACGAAGACATGGCCGGCGATCCCTACCGGATCATTCCCACCGACGGCCGCGCGCACAAAAAGGATGGGAACCCGACGGTCTGGGGAGATTCGGTCGGGCGTTGGGAGGGAGACACGCTGGTGGTCGACGTCACCAATTTCGTGGACGACACCTGGTTCGGCGAAGAAGGCTACTTCCACACCGACGCGATGCACGTGACCGAGCGGTTGTGGCGGGACGGCGAGAACATGGTGTATCAGGCCACTGTCGAGGACCCCAAGGTTCTCACCGCGCCGTGGACGATCAAGCCCAAGGTCGTAAAGCCGACCAACGAAGCTCTGGAAGAGTCGCCTCGCTGCGTCGAGGACGACGGCAGCCGTCTGCTGAACAGCGATCATCACGCCCAGCGTTAAGCTAAGGTGTGACTATCTCCGCCCTGCTGTTCTCCGCGGCGCTCCTCGCGCAGGCGCAGAGCCGCACCGTGACCGACGCCGAAGTGACCAGCGTCCACCGCTCGGCGCTGCTCATCGATACGCATAACGACGTCACCAGCCGGACCCTCGACGGGTTCGACATCGGCCCACGCGCCAAAGATGGACACACCGATCTGGCCCGCCTGCGCGAGGGAGGCGTTGGCGCGGTGTTTTTCGCGGTCTACGTGGGCGGGGAGTATGCGACCGGCAACCACTCGGCCAATCGCGCGCTCCAGATGATCGACACGGTCCGGCGCGACATCCTGGCGAAGTACCCGAACGATTTCGTATTCGCCGCCACCGCGGCTGAGATCGAGGCCGCGCACAAACGGGGAAAGATCGCGGCGCTGATGGGCCTGGAGGGCGGCCACGCGATCGAGGACAGCCTCAGGCTGCTGCGCGATTATTACGCGCTGGGCGTGCGCTACATGACGCTCACCCACGCCAACACCAACAACTGGGCGGATTCCTCGGGCGACATGACCGCCGCCGGGGTGACTCATCACAACGGGCTCACCGATTTCGGCAAGGACGTCGTCCGGGAGATGAACCGCCTGGGCATGATCGTGGACATCTCGCACGTCGCCGACAAGACCTTCTGGGACGCGCTGGAGGTGAGCCGCGCGCCCATCTTCGCGTCGCATTCCTCGGCGCGGGCGCTCGCCAACGTGCCGCGAAACATGACCGACGAAATGATCGCCGCGTTGGCGAAAAAAGGCGGCGTGGCCCAGATCAACTTCAATTGCGGATTCCTCAAGACGGGCGTGACGCCGGCGCACGCCACTCTGGCCGACGTGGTGGCGCATATCGATCACGTCAGAAGCATTGCGGGCATCGACGCGATCGGCATCGGCAGCGATTTCGACGGCGTGCCGTGCACACCCCAGGGACTGGAGGACGTCTCGAAGTTCCCCAACCTGACGCGCGCGCTGCTCGAGAAAGGCTACACGGCCGCGGACGTCCGCAAGATCTACGGCGGTAACCTGCTCCGCGTCATGCGGGCGGTGGAAGCGGCGGCGGGGCGGTAGAAGCCCGTGACAGAAGTCCTTCAAAACGCACACATGGCAGGGCACGGCCCTGCCCCACATTTCAAGTCAGTGACTTGCCACACCCGTGGCGCAGGGCCATGCCCTGCGACGGACTTCTGCCACGGGCTGCTAGTCGCCCGTCCCCATGGTTCGTGCGATAAGTC
>JBGPLI010000028.1:0-35469 GCA_041486445.1 Bryobacteraceae bacterium | reverse complement strand
GTTGGTCGGATTGCGCGTGCCGGAGGCGAAAATCTCGTGGCCGGTGCCGTCCGGGTTGAAACGGTTGATGGCGGCGCGCATGGGGTCCTCGCCTGCGTTGACGTTAGACCCCGAGCCGATGGCCACGTACAGCTTCTCGCCCTTTCGATCGAAAAGCAGCGCGCGCGTGTTGTGGCCCTTGTCGAAGTTCTTCAGCGAGATGACTTCTTCGCCGGGGCCGGCCGTCATCGCTTTCGCGTCGTACTTGTAACGTTTGATCGAAGTCGGTTCGCCCACGTAAAGATAATCCTTCCAGAAGGCGAGGCCGAAGGGGCGGTCGAGATTCGCGAGCAGCTTCTTGCGCTCCTTGCCCTTGCCCGCGTCAGGGTACAGGTAGATGGCGCCCTCACCGTTGGGTGCGGAGTCGGCCACTAGCAGTTCCTTTTGTGGCCCCGACACCATAGTGCGGACGCGCTTGAAGTCGGAGAGGTACTCCTCGACCGTGAAGCCCGCGGGCACGGTCAGCTTGGCGCCTTCCGGCTTGGGGACGACGCGAGACCTGTTGGTAGCCGATGGAGTGGCGAAGGGAGCCGGGAGCTTGAAGTCGGCCTGCCAGGCCATCGCCGTAAAGGGGAGCAGGAGAAGGGTGTAGAGAGATCTCATCGTTGAATAGGGTACCACGGCGGCGGGCAGCATGATAGAGTGATGGTTTCGCTTCCATGCAGATCTTTCTCCAGGGCAAGCTTCTCGGGATCGACGAGTTTCTGCTGTCGCCGGCCGCCGGGGACCACGACCAGGTGTTTACGGGACGCTCGCACTGGATCAGCCTGCTGAGCGAGATGCTGCCGCGGGCGTTGCTGGCCGAGCTCGGTCTGGCGAAGATCCTGCTCGGATCGAGCGGCGGCGGGCAGTTTCTGGTGGTGCTTCCGGAGGAGTCGCGCCCGGCGGCCGAAGCGTTTCTCCAGGCCGCGGCGGCGGAGATTGCGGCCCTGAGCGACGGATCGCTGAAGCTGCTGTGGAGCGTCACCGAGAACCTGGGGGACTGGAGCGACGTCCGCAAGCGGTTGAGCGAGGCGATGGATCACCGGCGAGGGACGCCCGGCTTCGCGTCCGCTCCGGCGGCTTCGGCCGAGGTGTCGCATCAGTATTTCGCGGGGCAGCTTGGGATGCGGCTGCGCGACGCGGGATCGGCGGGCTGGTCGCCCGGGAATCCGGGGCGGATTCTGATCGGGGAAGGGAAGCACGTGTGGGCCCTGGCCGGATCGTCGGCCGAGGCGCTGCCGTTTGCGCGCCATGCGGCCCCCAGCGACGACGGGCGCGAGCCGGCCTCCACCTCGACGCTGGCCTCACGCGCGACCGGTCTGCACACCTGGGGCGTGCTGCGCGGCGACGTGGACAACTTCGGCATCCGGATTCGCCGTGCGCAGACCATCGAGGAACACATCCAGCTCTCGGTGATGTTCAAACAATTTTTCGCGGGCGAGCTGGAAGTGCTGTGCTCGATGCCGGAGTTCTGGCGCAAGGTGACGGTGATTTACACCGGCGGCGACGATTTCGCGGTGTATGGCGCGTGGGATGCTCTGATCGGCCTGGCGCGCGAGATGGAGCGATTGTTCCACCGTTTCTCCGAAGCCAACCTCAAGGATTTCGCCGGACCCGAGGGCAAGACCATCAGCATGGCGCTGGCGCTTGCGCCGGCGTTGGACGTCTCGCTCGGCGCGGTGTTTGAGGAGGCCGGGCAGCGCCTGGAGGCGGCGAAATCGGCGGACAAGGACTGCATCTGGCTGCTCGGCCGCACGCTCGAATGGAAGCAGTTTGCCGAATCGGCGGACTTGAAAGAATCGCTGGTCCGGATGGTGGCGGAGTTCGGCTGCTCGCCGCAGTATTTACGCGACCTGTGCGGCATCTATCGCGAGACGCAATCGAAGATGTCGAAAAGGCAAGCGCGGCGGCTGGGCGGCGAGCGTCCGTGGCGCTACCATCGCCGCATCCGGCGGATTCTGGGCGCGGCGCGACAGCCCGGACCCGAACGCGGCGAATTTGGAAAGGCGCGGACGGCGCTGATCGCCGACCTGATCGGCCGCAGCGCCGTGACCGTGAAATTACGGCCCGCCGGCCGCGTAGCGCTAGAATGGGCGAGGCTGTCGGCCGAGTAGCTGGAAAGGGAACCGGTATGGATGAAGAACAACCCCAGGCAGTGCAGACTGCCGAAGAACCGAAGCAGGAGGCGCCGCAGCCTCCCAAGCAGGAAGCGCCGAAGCCGCAGCCTCAGCCGCGGCGGGAGGATCGTCCGCCGCGCCCGGGCGGTGAGAACCGCAGTGAGCGGCGCGACAACCGCGGAGGCCCGCCTCGCGACGACCGGCGAGGCCCGGACCGAGGAGGAGACCGGCGCGATGCAGGCGGCCGTCCCGGCGGAGGGCGTCCGTTTGAAGGGCCGCCGGAGATCGAGCTCGAGAAGCTGATTTCGGACAGCCTGTATCTGGACAACCAGGCCCACGCCGTGGTGGCTCGGATGCGGGACATGGACTCGGGAACCAAGAGCCAGTTGCGGCGCCTCTACAACGCGGTGCGGCGGGCGGTGAGAGCTCCGGAAAGCGAGCGCCAGCATCAGTTCGTGATGTTGCGCGCCCGGCTGGCGTACACCATCGCGCGGCATTCGCTGCGCAGCCTGGATGCGCTGGAGCGGCTGCTGTTGCAGGTGACGCGGCGCAACGACGCGCGCGGGTACGAGCGGTTCAAGGATCTGTTCGAGGCGATAGTGGCATACAACGAATAATATGAGCACACACACCGCTCAGACACAATTGCAATTGGTCGGCAAGCTGATCGTTTCGGGCGAGCTGCACTGCGAAACCGGACTGCACATCGGCGCGGGCAAGGGATCGCTCGAGATCGGCGGCGCCGATAATCCGGTGGTGAAGGACGCGTTCGGACTGCCCTACATTCCGGGCAGCTCACTGCGGGGCAAGCTGCGCTCGCTGCTGGAGAACGCGATGGGGCTGACCTCGCCCGCCGAGCTGGTATATCTTTCCAAGCGGCGGGGCCAGGAGGTCCGGATTCACCAGAGCGATCGTCCGGACGACGAAATCTGCCTGCTGTTCGGGCGCAGTCCGGGCCGCGTGGAGCGCGTCGAAGGCGAGGCGGTCGAGACCCGAGCGGCCAGCCCGGCGCGGCTCACCATCTACGACGCGCCGCTCGATCCGGACAGCATCACGGCGCAAATGCGCGAAAACCTCGACGACGAAATCACCGAGGTGAAGAGCGAGAACGCGATCGATCGCATCACGTCCCAGGCCAACCCGCGGACGCTCGAGCGGGTGCCGGCGGGCGCGCGCTTCAAGGTGCGCCTGGTGCTGGACGTGCTGTGCGAGGAGGACAAGGCGCTGGCGGCGCGTCTGGCCGAAGGGCTGCGCTTGCTGGAAGACGACGCGCTGGGCGGCGGCGGGTCGCGCGGCAGTGGGCGCATCCGCTTCGCGAATCTGAAAGTCGCGTGGCGGAATCGCGCGTTTTACTCATCGGGCGGAGCGGAGGCCGAGCTCGCCTCGGGTGCGGACCTGGCGGCGGTGCAGGCGCTCGCCCACGACGCTTCGTTCACGGAAAAACTGGCAAGCTGAGCATGCCCTCCGGTTTACTTGTCCGGCTGCGGCCCACGGGGCCCTGGCGCATCGGTCCCGACTCGGGCGACCGCGATCGCGTGGATCGCATCTACCACAGCGATTCGCTGTACTCGGCGGTGTCGGGCGCGATGGCGCGGCTGGGAACGCTCGAGGAATGGCTGGAGGCGACGGCGCGCGCCAGTGAGCCGGCGGTACGGTTCAGCTCCTGCTTCCCGTTTCAGGGCGAGACGCTGTTCGTCGTGCCTCCGCGAAATTATTGGCCGCCGCCCGCTTCGGCCAAGGTTCGATGGAAAGGCGCGCGATTCGTGCCGCTGAGCGTGGTCGCGGATCTGATCAGCGGCCAGCCGGTCGGCGAGGACAAGTGGATGATCGACGGCGCGAGCGAGTGCCTGGTGCCCTCGGCTGCAGCAACCGCCGTCGGGCCGTTCCGCTCATCGGTGCGATCGAGCGCCGCGGTGGATCGCGAGGGCGGGGGAGTCTCACCGCACTCGACCGCGTGCCTGGAGTTCACGCCCGGAAGCGGATTGTGGATGGTCGCGTCGTTTTCAGGGGACGCGGCGCGAGAGCAGTGGCAGGAGCGACTGCACGCCGCGCTCCGGTTGCTGGCGGACTCCGGATTCGGCGGCGAGCGCTCTCGCGGGTGGGGCCGCGCCGAGATGCCAGAGGTCACCGAGGGCGCGTTGCCCGATCTTCTGCTCAAACCGGCCAATGGAGGGGCGGAAACGGCGTACTGGATGCTTTCGCTGTTTCATCCGGCGGAAACCGACGCCGTCGATTGGAGCCGCGGCAGCTACGCCTTGACCACGCGCGGGGGGCGCGTCGAGAGCGAGGCGCGCTGGGGCGATTTGAAGAGACCGACGCGAATGGTGGCCGAGGGATCGGTGATCGTGTCGGGGTCGGAACCACGCGGCGCGGTGGCCGACGTGGCTCCCGACGATTTTCCGCATCCGGTTTATCGCGCGGGTTTCGCGCTCTGCGTTCCCGTTCCTCTTTCTAACATTGCGAGGCCGGCGGCATGAAGTATCGCCTCACATGCCTGACTCCGACGCTGGTGGGCGACGGGCAGAGGCTCTCGCCCATCGACTACATGGTCTGGAAGGACCACGTGAACGTGCTCGACCAGCGCCGCATCTTCCGGCTGCTGGCCAAGGGCCCGCGCCTCGACGGGTATCTCTTACAGCTCAAGAAAGCCGACAAGCTCGACTTCGCTTCCTGGGGGGGATTCGCGCAAAATTTCGCGGGCCGCCGCATCCCGTTCGAGCACACGAGCGCGATTCCCTACTGGGAGCGCGCCCATGCCGAAAATTTGTTCATTCCCACGTTTGCCTGCTCGCCCGCCGGTCCGTACGTGCCGGGCACGGCTCTCAAGGGCGCTCTGCGCACGGGCTCCGTGTTCGACCGCTGGACCGAAGCGACGCTGAACGACGTCGCCGGGCGCATGGCCGAAGACCGCGCGCCCCGCAATCCGGCGGCGAAGGCGGAAGACGCGGTGCTGGGCGGGCCGGGATCGAGCCGGATGAGGCGCGTAGCCGCCGGCGATTCGAGTCCCACGACGCACGCCGGCATGAAGGTGTACTTGTTGCGCGCCTCGACGCTGATCCCGCGCGGAGCGGAGAAGTTCGAGCTGGGCTGGAAGTCGGCGCGGGGCTCGGTGGATGCGCGGCGGGTGGAGGAGAGCACGCCAATCTTCGCCGAAATGGCCACCCCGGGGGTGGCGTTCGAGGGCGCGTGGCGGGAACGTTCGGTGTCTGATCGCGCGAAGATTTTTCAGGCGTCGAACCGCTATGCGGCGGAGCTGATCGCGCGGCACAAAGAATACGCCGCACGGTGCGGGCTCGCGAGGCTGGCTGCGACGCTGGGGGGCCTGGAGGCTCGTCTGGAGGAAATCAACCGGCGGCAGGACGCTTGCATGCTGGCGATCGGCTGGGGCGGAGGATTGCTCGGCAAATCCGCGTGGCTGAACACCGGCGACGAGTCCTATCGCAAGATTCTACGGCAGATGCCGCTGTACCAGCGCGCCATCCAGACAGGAATGCCGTTCCCCAAGACCCGCCGGATCGTGTTTGAGGGCAATCAGCCCGCGAGTCTACCCGGCTGGGTACTGGTGGAGGTGTCCTAGGTCTTTCTATCCGCAAATATCCATTTGAACTCAAGGTTTTGCGTGGTAGTATCGATAAGTAGAAATAAAGAGGGGGCTTAAAACCGCTCCCTGACGGTCGCGGCTCGGTAAGGAGCCGTAACGGAGCGGAAGCACTATTCCCTTTTAGATATGTACAACGCTTTCTTTGGGTTCTCGGAGAACCCGTTCAGCCTCAGTCCGGACCCCGCGTTTTTCTACCGGAGCGAGCAACACGAAGAAGCGCTGGCGAACCTGGTTTACGGCGTGCAAGCGCGCAAGGGGTTCATTGCATTGTCGGGCGAAGTGGGCACCGGCAAGACCACCATGCTCGAGTGCCTGCGCGATTACCTGGAATCGCAATACATCGAGTTCGCGTTTCTGTTCAACTCGCGCATCAACGTCGAGCAGTTTTTCGAGATGATCGCCTACGATCTGGGTCTCGAGTGCACGCGAACCTCGAAAACCGAGGTTCTGTTCGCGCTGAATCAGCTACTGGTGGAGCAGGCTCAGGACGGGCGCACGGTGGTGCTGATCGTCGATGAGGCGCACAACCTGGAATGGGAAGTGCTCGAAGAGATCCGATTGCTGGGGAATCTGGAGAATCGCAACGGGAAGCTCTTGCAGATTGTTCTCGCCGGGCAGCCCGAGCTTGACCGGAAGCTGGACGCCCCCAATCTACGGCAGTTGAAGCAGCGCATCGTGCTGCGATGCAACCTGCAACCCTTTACGTTGCGCGACGCGGTTGAGTACATGCAGTCGCGTCTGGAGCGCGCCGGCATGCCGAATCAGACCGTCTTTTCCGAGGAGCTGATGGCGGAGATCCACGTGCGCGCGCAGGGGACCCCGCGCGTGATCAATGCGCTGTGCGACAACCTGCTGCTGACGGCGTTCGCCATGGAGACGAAGGTCTGCAATGTGCAGATGCTCGACGAAGTGTGCCGGGACATACGCCTGGAATGGCCGGGGAGCCGGCGTTCGCGGTCGCGGGTGACTGACGAGAGCTTCGAGCGGACGCCGTACTAGTTTCTATGCCGCTGACGCCGTCACTTGGCATTGAGGGCCTGGTGCAGTAGAGATTTCAAGTACGTTTGATACCCTAAGCCTATCTTCTCGGCCTGCGCCTTCGCCAGTTCGATGTCGGCAACCTGCACCCGGAGGGTTATAGGTTTGGACGCTTTCGATGCTTTGAGGCGGGCCCCCAGTCTTTCCTTTGTCAGTGTGGATGCCTTGCCGGACCGAATGATTTCAGCAGCCCTTCGGCCGAGCTCCTCGCGGTTCCTGTAATACCATTCCGGATCGAGCCGGGGATCCTTCAGCGTCTTAGTCTTCATCGTCGTCTCCCATGCCATGCCTGTTTTGCCGCGTGAGAAGCAGAAAAAGCCGTTACGGCCCGAACTGCCCCGGCGCGAACCGCCCAAATCATGTAGAGTAGGCGTCCCGCAGCGGTCATTCCGACGGCGTGATAGCGAACTTCACCCTCAACGTCTTCCCATGCCAGATCGAGGGGGTCATTCGACATGGCCTGCTCGAATTCTACTGGCGATACACGATGGCGCTTCAGGTGATCGCGATTGGCCTCGTCCCAATCGAATCGAGCCACACTCTATTTGTACATACAAAGACCATCCAATGTCAAGGAGGACGCAAGTCCCGAAATCCTGGCCAGGCGAAGTTCGTCCGCCGTGGGTGGCGCCGGCGGGTTCCTAAGAAGTGCTTAAACGAGTAAGATAGAAGCTAGTGAGCCTAGAAAACACGACGGACCCCACCACTCCGGTTGTGCCTGTTCCTGAGGCCGCCGTTGAAGCACCCAAGGCCATAGAACCCGCCGGCGACCCGCCCCGCGGCACCATCGCCGAGTGGACCATTACCGTCCTGCTGCTGCTGTTCCTGACCACGACGCTGGTGCAGGCGTTCGTGATCCCGACCGGCTCGATGGAGGACACGCTGCTGATCGGCGATCACCTGCTGGTGGACAAGCTCGCCTTCGCGCCTTCCGGACCCGTCAGCAAGTACCTGCTGCCCTATACGCCGGTGAAGCGCGGCGACATCATCGTATTCCGCTATCCGGTCGACATCCGGCAGACCTTCGTCAAGCGCTGCATGGGAGTCCCGGGGGACCGCATCCGCATGGTCAACAAGCAGGTGTATCTGAACGGCGTGAAGCTGGACGAGCCGTACAAGTACCACAAGACCGATTACATCGATTCCTATCGCGATAATTTTCCTTCGGAGCCGAATCTGAACGTCGATCACGGCGCGCTCGACATGCTTCAGAACCACGTGGTGAACGGCGAGGTGGTAGTGCCGCCCAACAGCTACTTCGCCATGGGCGACAACCGCGATTCCTCGCTCGACAGCCGGTACTGGGGCTTCGTTCCGCGCGAGAACATCATCGGCAAGCCGCTGATCATCTATTGGTCCTACGACGCGCCGACCGACCAGTTGCAAAGCTCCTCCATCGGCCTGGATCACGTGGTGGACCTGGCCCAGAATTTCTTCTCCAAGACCCGCTGGCGCCGCACGTTCCGACTGATCCACGGCTACGCGGTGAAGTAGCGCCCCATGAAACTCAAGGCCTTCATTAACGAGTGGTCGATCAACATTGTAATTCTGCTGTTCGGGACCACCACGCTGGTGCAGGCGTTCATCGTGCCGACACCGTCGATGGATACGACCGTACGGGTGGGCGACCACCTGCTGGTGGATAAACTTTCCTACGCGCCGGCGGGGTCGATCAGCCGGCATTTTCTGCCGTACACCGATCCCAAGCGCGGCGACGTGATCGTGTTCCGCTACCCGATGGATATTCAGCAGAACTACGTTAAGCGCTTGATCGGCGTGCCGGGCGACCACCTCCGGATCGTCGACAAGACGATCTACCTGAACGGCAAACCGCTCGAGGAGCCCTACGTGCAGCACGTATTTCCCGGGATCGAGCCGTATCGCGACAATTTTCCGTCCGAGCCCAGTGGACCGGTGGCGGATCGCGCGCGGCAGATGCTGGCCGAGCACGTGGTCAACGGCGAGCTGGTGGTGCCGCCCGATAGCTACTTCGCCATGGGCGACAATCGCGACAATTCGCTCGACAGCCGCTATTGGGGTTTCGTGCCGCGCGAAAATATCATCGGCAAGCCGCTGGTCATTTTCTGGTCCTACGACGCGCCGACCGAGGACTGGGTCGGGTACGACGCGGGCCACTTCATGGATGTGGCGAAGAATTTCTTCTTCAAGACGCGCTGGGAACGCACGCTGAAGCTGGTGCGCGGCTATCCGATTCCGTGAGGGTGAGATGTCCCATCACTACGGCCTGGTTCTGGCGGGAGGCCGTGGAACGCGCTTCTGGCCTCGCAGCCGGCGCATGCGCTCCAAGCAGGTGTTGCGATTATTCGGCGAGCGCTCGCTCATCCAGCAAACCGTCGACCGTCTCAAGCCGGTGCTTCCGCCCGACCGGCTGTGGATCCTGACCAACGCCGCTCTGCGGGAGGAAATCGTCCGCCAGCTACCGGAAGTGCCCAAGCGCCAGATTCTGGCCGAGCCCGCGCAGCGCAACACGGCGCCGGCCATCGGCCTGGCGGCGCACATTCTTCAGTCGTTCGATCCGGAGGCGGTGATGGGCGTTTTTCCCGCCGATCACGTCATCGGGCGGCCACGCGAATATGTGCGCCTGTTGAGGCCGGCCTTCCGCGCCGCCGGCGCCGGCAACATCGTCGTGCTGGGCATCCAACCGCGCTGGGCGGAAACGGGGTACGGATACATCGAGTTTCCCGAAGGCGTCAAGGCCGGCAACCGGGAGCCGGCGAACGTTTTGAGTTTTCGCGAAAAGCCGGACGGCGCAACGGCGGAGCGATTCCTGGCAGCGGGCAATTTCTACTGGAATGCCGGGATGTTTTTCTGGAAGACGTCGGTGCTGCTCACAGCGTTGCGGCGCTTCTTGCCGCAAACGGCCAGCCTGCTGGCGAGTCTGCCGGCGTTCGGCTCGCGCCAGTTTGCCGGGAAGCTCGGAACGGTTTTTCCGCTTTGCGAAAACATTTCGATCGACTATGCGGTGCTCGAGCGCGCCTCAAACGTAGTGGGGCTTCCGGCGGGCGATATCGGCTGGAGTGACGTGGGAAGCTGGAACGCCGTGTACGCGCTGCACAAGCGGGATGCCCAGGGAAACGCCGTTCGCGCCGACGCGCTGCTGGAAGCGAGCACCGGCAACTACGTCGACGCCGAGAAGAAGCTGGTGGCGCTGCTCGGCGTCAAGGATCTGATCGTGGTGGATACGCCGGATGCGCTGCTGATCGCCGCCCGGAGCCACGCGCAGCAGGTGGGCGAACTGGTGAAGCGGCTGGAAAAAGCGGGTCGGGAAGACGTGCTCTGAACCCTTAGTATCAGCGAGGGAGGACATTTCGGCACCCTCCGCTTCCTAACGGTCGCGGTTCTGTAGCACGTGCAGTTCCTTTACTTACAAGCAAATAAGATGGTACTCTCAGTATCTTAATGCGAACTGTCGACCTCATCCACCGCAAGCGGGACGGCGAAGAACTGTCCTCGGAAGAAATCGCCTTCCTCGTGGACGGTTATACGAGCGGCTCGATTCCCGATTACCAGATGTCCGCCTTCCTGATGTCGGTGTTTTTTTCCGGCATGACCGACCGGGAGGTGAGCGCGCTGACCGAGCGCATGGTCCAGTCCGGGGAGTCCGTCGATCTGTCCTCGATTCCAGGCGTCAAAGTGGACAAGCATTCGACCGGGGGCGTGGGCGACAAGACCAGCCTGATCGCGTCGCCTCTGGCGGCCGCGGCCGGTGTGGTGGTGCCGATGATATCCGGCCGGGCGCTGGGCCATACCGGCGGCACGCTGGACAAGCTCGAATCGATTCCCGGATTCCGCACCGACCTGACCATCGATGAATTTCGCACGATGCTGATCCAGCACAAGCTGGCCTTCATCGGACAGACGCCGCAGGTGGCTCCGGCCGACGGCAAGCTGTACGCGCTGCGCGATGCGACGGCCACCGTCGAATCGATCCCGCTGATCGCGTCGTCGATCATGTCGAAGAAGCTCGCCGTGGGTTTGGACGCGCTGGTCCTCGACGTGAAGGTGGGCGCGGGAGCGTTCATGAAGCGGCAGGTGGACGCACGCCGGCTGGCGCAGATGATGGTGGGCATTGGCCGCCGCATGGACAAGCGCGTGCAGGCGCTGATCACCGACATGAACCAGCCGCTGGGCTACGCCATCGGGAACGCGCTCGAGATCATGGAGGTCTCGCAGACGCTGCAGAACGCCGGCCCCACCGACTTGACACGGCTCTCGCTGGAGCTCGCCGCGCGCATGATTTACCTGGGCAAAGCCGTGCCCACGCTCGAGGAGGCCCGGGAAATCGCGCAGAGCAGACTGCTGGACGGGTCCGGCTACCGGAAGTTCAAGGAGGTGATTGAGGCGCAGGGCGGGAATCCGGCGGTGCTCGATCGCTTCGAACTGCTCCCCAACGCCACCGGGGCGCGCGAGATCGCCTCGCCTCGCGCGGGCTACATCAGCGCCATCGACGCCGAGTACATCGGCCAGGCTTCTTCGATGATCGGCGCGGGCCGCGACCTCAAGGACGATTCGATCGACCCGGCCGTCGGTGTGATCCTCGAAGTGAAGGTCGGCCAGAAAGTGGATGCGGGCGCCGTGCTGTGCCGCCTCTACTACACCGCCGACGAGCATGTAGAGGAAGCCGCGCAACTGGTGGAGGACGCGTTCCGCATTTCCGCCGCGCCGCCCGAGGATCGCGAGTTGATCCTCGAAGTCGTGGGCTGATCGGGCGGGCGATGGAGAGATTTACGGGCCTGCTGGGCCTGGCCGCCATCGTCCTCGTGGCGTTTCTCTTCTCGACTAACCGGCGCGCCATTCAGCCCCGCGTACTTTTCTGGGGTCTGGGGCTTCAGATCGGCTTCGCGTTCCTGGTGCTCAAGACCCAGTTCGGCCTCGTGTTCCAGGTCATCGGCAACGGCGTGAATCACATGCTTCAGTACTCGGTGGAGGGCAGCAAGTTTGTCTTCGGCGACAAGCTGGGCGCTCCCACCGAGCAGTTCGGCGTGATCTTCGCGTTTCAGGTGCTGACGATCATCATCTTCATAGCGTCGTTCTTCGCGATCTTGTATTACCTCGGCGTGATGCAGGTCTTCGTGCGCGGCATGGCCGTGCTGATGCAGAAGGTGATGGGCACCAGCGGAGCCGAATCCACCAACGTCGCGGCCAGCATCTTCATGGGGCAAACCGAGGCGCCGCTCACCATCCGTCCGTTTCTCGCCGGCCTTACGCAGAGCGAGCTGTTTACCGTCATGTCGAGCGGTATGGCGCACGTTTCCGGATCGGTGATGGCGGCTTACGTGATCATCGCGCACGTGGAGATCCGGCACCTGCTGACGGCGGTGATCATGACCGCGCCCGCCACGCTGATGCTCGCCAAGATGCTGATGCCGGAGACCGAGACGCCGGCCACCGCCGGCACCGTCAGAGTAGAGGTGGAAAAGCCGGGCGTCAACATCATCGACGCAGCGGCGCGCGGCGCTTCCGACGGCATGCACCTGGCGCTGAACGTCGCCGCGATGCTGATCGCTTTCCTCGGCTTGATCGCGATGGTGAATGGGATTCTAGGCGCCGTGAACGGGCTGCATGGGTTCGGGTGGTTCCCGGCGTCTCTCCAGAGCATTCTCGGGCGCATCTTCGCTCCCATCGCGTGGCTGCTGGGCGTGAAGTGGAACGATTGCGCGACGGTCGGCAATCTGCTCGGGACGCGTCTCATCCTGAATGAATTTGTCGCCTACGTCGATCTGGGAAAAATCGGATCGGCGCTCGATCCGAAGTCGTTCGTCATCTCGACCTACGCGCTGTGCGGTTTCGCGAATCTGAGCTCGGTGGCGATGCAGGTGGGCGGGATCGGGGCGCTGGCTCCTACGCGCAGAGGCGATCTGGCGCGGCTTGGCTTGAAGGCCGTGGCCTGCGGCACCATGGCGAACTTTATGTCGGCGTGCATCGCAGGGATGCTGTTGTGAACAAGGTCGGCGTGGTTTTGGGAAGCGGCCTGGGTGCGTTCGCCGATACCCTCGATGACCGCGTGGAAACTCCCTATTCCGCGATCCCGGGTTGGCCGGCATCGACCGCCATCGGCCATGCGGGGAAGCTGGTCGAGGGACGCATCGCGGACGCGGAGGTGATCGTCCTGGCGGGCCGCGCGCATCTCTACGAGGGCTACACGGCGCGGCAGGTGACGTTCGGAGTGCGTGAGCTGGCGCGCCGCGGAGTCCGCAGCCTGGTGCTCACCAACGCCGCCGGCGCGATCGATGTGGATTACAAGCCCGGCCAATTGGTGCTGATCGCGGATCACATCAACCTGCTGGGGGCGAATCCTCTCACTGGGTCGAATGACGATTTGCTCGGGCCGCGATTTCCCGATATGAGCGAGGCGTATTCGCGTGCGTACCGCGACATCGCCAGGCGGGCCGCGGCCGAGTTGGGCATCACGCTCGAAGAAGGCATCTACGCGGCGGTGCCGGGTCCGAGCTATGAGACTCCCGCCGAGATCCGCTACCTACGCTTTATCGGCGCGGATCTGGTGGGGATGTCGACGGCGCCCGAGACCATCGCCGCGAATCACATGGGGATGAAGGTGCTGGCGATTTCCTGCGTCACCAACATGGCGGCGGGCATCCTGCCGCAGAAGCTCGCGCACGAAGAGGTGCTCGAGACCGGCGCTCGCGTGCGGGACACTCTGGTGGCGTTGTTGCGCGCGGTGGTGCCCCAATTGGGCCGCGAATAGGGCCGGGCATGCGGGGGCCGGGCATGCCCGGCCCCTACAGCGAAATCGTGCGAGAGGACCGCGACCATCGCAACACAAATGGATGTGGATTTGTCGTGTCCTCGCCGGCGCCGGATGCGGCTTGCGGGGTTTGATTACTCGAGTGCCGGGGCGTATTTCGTAACCGTCTGTACGCGGAACCGTCAATGCCTCTTTGGCGAGATTGTTGAGGGACAAATACGCTGCAACCAAACCGGCGAATTGGTGGCTTGGTGTTGGGGTGAAATCCCGCATCATTTTCCCCACGTGATCCTGGATGCGTTTGTAGTTATGCCCAACCACGTCCATGGCGTTCTGCTGCTAACAGATGCCGTAGGGGCTGGGCATGCCCAGCCCCTACCCACAATCGTGGGTTCATTCAAATCGGCCGCCAGTGCAAGGGTTGGAACCAGCATCTGGCAGCGAAACTACTGGGAACATATTGTCCGCAGTGAAAGAGCGCTGAATCGCATCCGGCGGTACATTGCCGAGAATCCATCGCAGTGGGAAACCGATCAATACTATTAAGAGTATCCACCGATGGGAGTTTTCTACACCCGTCCCGACCTCGTCCGGGTGCGCGCCGAGTGGCGCCGCACGGGCCGGACTGTGGTCTTTACCAACGGCTGTTACGACATCCTCCATCCCGGACACGTCCGGCTGCTCGAACGAGCGCGATCGCTCGGCGACCTGCTGGTTCTGGCGTTGAACACGGATGCGAGCGTCGCTCGCCTGAAGGGCCCCACGCGCCCGCTGATCTGCGAGGGCGAGCGCGCACGAATGGCTCTGGCGCTTGAAGCTGTCGACGCGGTGACGTTCTTCGACGAGGACACACCGCGCGAGTTGATCGCCGAACTGCTGCCCGACGTGCTGATCAAGGGCGCCGACTGGGCCCATTTCATCGCAGGAAGGGAAGAGGTGGAGGCCGCGGGCGGAAAGGTGATAGCGCTGGCGCTGGAGCCCGGTTACTCCACCACCAATATTGTCGAAGGAGTGCTGGCCCGCATTCCGTGACCCACCCCGCCGTCCGCGACCTGTTTCACGCGCTCAGCCGCGCTCCGGCATTCCAGGACCTCACCTCGAAGCTGCTGCGCCGCGAAACCGGACCCTTCTCGCTCTCCGGTCTGACCTCGGCCGCCAAGGCGCTGTATCTGGTGCTGCTGTGGCAGGCGACCGAACGTCCGCTGCTGGTCCTGGCGGGCGACGATCAGCGCGCCGAACTTCTCGCCGAGCTCACCGAAACATTCTTTGCTCTGCTTGTTTCACGTCCCGAGGCCGGACGGCCGCAGCTCTTGCCCGCGCTGGACGTTCTGCCCGGCCAGGCGCTGGCACCGCACACCGAGATCACCGAGCAGCGCGCCATCGGGCTGTGGCGCCTTTCCTCGGGCGCCGTACCGATCACGATTGCGGCGGCTGGATCGGCTCTGCTCCGCACGCGGCTCGCCGAGTACTATCGCCACCTGGCGCTCGCTCTGGTTGTGGGCGAAGAATTGCCGCTCGACTCGATTGAGGCGCACCTCCAGTCGATCGGCTACGAAAAGCGGGACCCGGTGGAGATGGTCGGAGAATATTCGATCCGTGGCGGAATCCTGGATGTTTTCTCGGCCGAGAGCACCCGGCCGCTGCGTATCGAGTTCTTCGGCGATGAGATCGAGTCGATTCGCAGATTTGACGTGGAAACCCAGCGCTCCGTCGTGAAAGTATCCGAGGCCCGGATTCTGCCGCTCGCAGCGCCATTTTCCGGTGAACGTCCCGAGCATTCCTTGTTCGACCTCGCGGCCGACGCGGCTGTGATTCTCGACGAGCCGGAGCAGATTCTCGCGGCGAGCGAACGTCTCTGGAAGCGGCTGGAACAGCACCCGGAATCGGCGACCAGCTTCTTCCGTTGGGAGGAAATCGCGGAGCGATTCGCCGGCCGTGCGCAAGTCGCGCTCCGCGAGCTGGACCTCGACGCTTCGGCCCCTCACGTCGCGACACGCCCCTCGATGGCTTTCCACGGAAGCATGCAAGTGGCGGTCGCCGAGGCGAAGACCATGGTCGAGCAGGGCTATCGCGTGGCGTTTTTCGCGCCCTCCAACGGCGAGCTCGAGCGCCTGGCTGACATCCTGCGCGAATATTCGGTGCCGTTCCAGTTGGGTCTGGCGCCGAACGAGGCCGCGTCGCCCTATCTGGCTGAGCGCGCCTATCTCGCCGGACCCGTTGCGAGCACGTATCTGATCAAGGGCCTGGTTCGCCGCGGAACCATCTTTCCCGAATCGTCGATTGCGTTCATCGGATCCGAGGATCTGTTCGATGCCTCCGATTTGATCGCGCGCCCGGGGCTCACCAAGACTCAGTTGTCGGCTTTCGCCGCCGATCTCGCGGATCTGAAGCCCGGCGACTGTGTGGTTCACGTTACGCACGGCGTGGGGAAATTCCTGGGCGTCCGCGAAATCGTCCAGGGCGAGCAGAAGGGCGACTTCATGCTGCTCGAATACGCCAACGACGCCAAGCTCTACATGCCGCTGACGCGTATGGACCTGGTGGAGAAGTACCGCGGCGCCGGCGAATCCGCGCCGCCACTCGACCGCCTCGGCGGCGCCACCTGGACGGCTCGAAAAGGGCGAGTCAAAGCGAAGATGCGCGACATGGCGGATGAGCTTCTGAAGCTCTACGCCGAGCGCCGCATGGCCGACGGATTCGCCTTCTCGCGCGACTCCAACTGGCAGCGCGAGTTCGAGGACGCGTTCGAATACGTTCCGACCAAGGACCAGATTTCCGCGGTGAAGGAGATCAAGCGCGACATGGAGTCTCCGCATCCGATGGATCGCTTGTTGTGCGGCGACGTGGGCTTCGGAAAGACGGAAGTCGGGATGCGCGCGGCCTTCAAGGTCCTGGGAGACGGAAAGCAGGTGGCGCTGCTCGCGCCGACCACCGTGCTCGCCTTCCAGCATTACGAGACGTTCCGCGCGCGCTTTGCGCCGTTTCCGGTTCGCGTGGAAATGTTCTCGCGCTTTCGCTCGGCGAAGGAGCTGAAGACAGCGCTCGAAGAACTCGCCCAAGGCAAGGTGGACGTTGCCATCGGCACCCACCGGCTGCTATCGAAAGACGTCGAGTTCCGCGACTTGGGCTTATTGATCATCGACGAGGAGCAGCGTTTCGGCGTGCGCCACAAGGAGCGGCTGAAGCAGATGCGCAAAGACGTAGACGTTCTGACGATGAGCGCCACGCCGATCCCGCGCACGCTGCAAATGTCGCTGCTCGGCATCCGGGACATGAGCGTGATCGAGACGCCGCCCAAGGACCGGCTGGCCATTCACACCGTGGTGGCGCACTTCGATCCCGAGCTGATCCGCACTGCCATCGAGCAGGAGCTCAGCCGCGGAGGGCAGGTGTATTTCGTTCACAACCGGGTGGAATCGATTCTTTCGCGCGCGGCCGCGATTCAGCAGTTGGCGCCGCATTGCCGCATCGGAGTCGGGCACGGGCAGATGGGCGAGGCCGAACTGGAGCGCGTGTTGCTCGGCTTCATGCGCCACGAATACGACGTGTTTGTGTGCACAACCATCGTCGAAAACGGGCTCGACATTCCGCTCGCGAACACGATCATCATCGAAAACGCCGAGCGCTATGGGCTCTCTGAGTTGTACCAGTTGCGCGGGCGCGTGGGCCGGTCGAATCGCCGCGCGTACGCGTATCTGCTGGTGCCGGCCGGCACGGAGTTGAGCGAGGTCGCGCGCAAACGCCTGGCGGCTCTTCGCGAGTTCTCGGATTTGGGCGCCGGATTCAAGATCGCGGCGCTCGATCTGGAATTGCGCGGCGCCGGCAATCTTTTGGGCGGCGAGCAGCACGGCCACATTGCCGCCGTCGGATTCGACATGTATCTCCGGCTGCTCGAAGAGACGGTGGATGAGCTCAAGGGGCAGGTCAGGCCGGTGGAGGTCCACTCGACGCTGAATCTTGGGCTCGATATCCGCATTCCTCCGGAATATATCGCCGACGAAAACCAAAGGCTGCGCGCTTACAAACGGATCGCCGACACGAGAGACGCCGAGGGGGCGGAGAAAGTTCTGGCCGAGCTGGGCGACCGCTACGGTCCGACTCCGGAGGCCGTTCAGACGCTGGCGCGGTTCGCCGTGCTCAAGAGCGAGGCGCAGACGCTGGGCGTCGAGGCGATCGACCGGCGCGGCGGCGCTTTGCAGATCAAATTTCATCCGGGTTCGAAGATCGAACCGGCGCGGCTCATGGCGCTGGTGAGTTCCCGGGACGGCGCGCAATTTACGCCGGCCGGCGTGCTCCGGCTTCCTCTGCCAGGGCCGGATGAGAGTGCCGCCGGCGTGCTCGAGTTCGTGAAGGAATCGCTCGACACGCTAAGATAAAATTATCCATGGCAAATCAGAATTCTTTCGGAGCCGCAGGGCCACTGCGCGTTGGCGGAGAGACGTACGAAATCTTTCGTCTCGCCGCGCTGGAGAAGGCGGGCTTCAACCTCTCCCGGATTCCTTTTTCGATCAAGATCCTGCTTGAGAACCTGCTGCGTTTCGAAGATGGCTCCACCGTCAAGCGGTCCGACATTGAATATGTCGCTCGTTGGGATCCTGCCGCTCCCGCGAGGGAGATCAATTTCCGGCCGTCGCGTGTTCTGCTGCAGGATTTCACTGGCGTGCCTTGCGTGGTCGACCTGGCCGCGATGCGCGACGCGCTCAAGAAACTGGGCGCCGATCCGCGCAAAGCGAATCCGCTGATTCCGGCCGACCTGGTGATCGACCATTCGGTGCAGGTGGACCAGTTCGGTTCCAAGGACGCCTTCGCGGCCAACGCGCTGCTCGAATTCCAACGCAACCAGGAGCGGTACTCGTTTCTCAAGTGGGGACAAACGTCGTTCGAGAATTTTCGCGTGGTTCCGCCGGATACCGGCATCGTGCATCAGGTGAATCTCGAGTACCTCGCGCCGGTAGTATTTCACGCGAACGGCCGTGCGTATCCCGATACCGTGGTCGGCACCGACTCGCACACCACCATGATCAACGGGCTGGGCGTGGTGGGATGGGGCGTCGGTGGAATCGAGGCGGAGGCGTGCATGCTCGGCGAGCCCACTTCGATGTTGCTGCCGGCGGTGGTGGGGTTCAAGCTGAGCGGAGAACTTCCCTCGGGCGCGACGGCAACGGACCTGGTGCTGACCGTGACGCAGATGCTGCGGAAAAGGGGCGTGGTCGGGAAGTTCGTCGAGTTCTGTGGCGACGGCGTCGGTGCGCTGAGCGTTGCCGACCGCGCCACCATCGCGAACATGTCGCCCGAGTATGGCGCGACCATCGGCGTGTTCCCGATCGACGGCAAATCGCTCGAGTATCTGCGGCTGACCAACCGAAGCGAGCAACACATCGCTCTGGTGGAGGCGTACGCGAAGGAGCAGGGCTTGTTCCGCGTGGATGGCGCGTCCGATCCGGTGTTCTCCGATACGCTGTCCCTGGATCTCTCCACGGTGGTGCCCTCGCTCGCCGGGCCGAAGCGCCCGCAGGATCGTATCAACCTACCGGATGTAAAGCAAAACTTTTTGACCTCGCTGGGCGCCGCGCCGAAGACGGTCGAAATCGGCGCCAATGGCACGCGCGCAACGCTTCAGGACGGTAGCGTTGTGATCGCGGCGATCACCAGTTGCACTAATACGTCGAACCCGTCCGTCCTGGTGGCCGCGGGGCTGCTGGCCAAGAAAGCCGTTGAGCGCGGCTTGAAATCGAAGCCGTGGGTGAAGACGAGTCTGGCGCCGGGATCGAAAGTAGTGATGGATTATTTGAGCGACGCCGGACTCATGCCGTATCTGGAGGCGCTGCGATTCCACCTGGTCGGCTTCGGCTGCACGACGTGTATCGGCAACAGCGGACCTCTTCCGGATGAAGTCGCCACGGCGGTGCAGAAGGAGAAGCTGACGGTGGCGGCCGTGCTCTCGGGGAACCGAAATTTCGAGGGGCGCGTGAATCCGCTGGTGCGGGCGAACTATCTCGCGTCGCCGCCGCTGGTGGTCGCGTATGCGCTCGCCGGGCGCATGGATGTGGACATCGCGAATGAGCCTCTGGGGCAGGATTCCTCTGGCCGCGACGTGTTTCTGCGCGAGATCTGGCCCACCCCCGAGGAAGTGCAAGCTGTGGTGGGCAAGTCCGTGCGGCGGGAGATGTTCGCCAAGGAATACTCGGAAGTTTTTGCCGGCGACGCGCAATGGAATTCGATCCGCACGGCGCCCGGCGACCTTTACGCGTGGGACAGCAAGTCCACTTACATCCAGCGTCCGCCTTACTTCGACGAGATGGCCGATCCCGCGACTCACGTGCGGAACCTGGCCGGGCTGCGCACTCTGGCGGTTCTGGGCGATTCGGTCACCACCGATCACATTTCGCCCGCAGGCAATATCGCGGTCGACGGCGCGGCTGGAAAATACCTGATCTCGCTCGGCGTGAAGCCCGCGGATTTCAACTCCTATGGTGCGCGTCGCGGGAATCACGAGGTGATGGTGCGCGGCACGCTCGCCAACATCCGGCTGCGGAACCAGATGGCGCCGGGTACGGAAGGAAGCTGGACTGTTCACGTTCCTTCGGGCGAGCGCATGCTCATCTACGACGCGTCGGTGAAGTATCAACAGGAAAGCGTGACGCTGCTGATCATCGCCGGAAAGGAATACGGCGCCGGATCATCGCGCGATTGGGCGGCCAAGGGAGTCCTGCTGCTGGGAGTGCGCGCGGTGATCGCCGAGAGCTTCGAGCGCATTCATCGCGCGAATCTGGTGGGGATGGGCATTCTGCCGCTGCAGTTCCTCGACGGTCAGAATCGGGAGTCGCTGGGGCTGACGGGTTTCGAATCATACGCGATCGAAGGGATTCCCGAAGCCGTGAAATCTGGCGGCAAGACGCGAGCGCGCGTGACCGCCGCGGCCGACGGCAAGACGAAGGCGTTCGAAGCGGTGGTGCGGATCGACACGCCGCAAGAAGCCGAGTATTATCGCCACGGCGGGATTCTGCCGTATGTTTTGCGCCAACTGGCCGCGCGCTAACGTCCCTGGCGCGGCAGTCTCTCCGCTTTCACCCGCTCCCCGATCATCCTCACCGCGCGGTGCGCCGCGAGCGCCGCGCCCTCCTGCCAGGCGTTCAGGTGGCTGCAGTGGTCGCCCGCGAAGTAGACCCGCTCATCGGGCTCTAAGAACTCCTTATACGGGCCATCGTAGTAGCTCTCATCCTGCGGACCACCGCGAAAGGTCCCGACCCATGAGCCGAGCTGATAGGGAATCTTCCCCCAACTGACGTAGACCGGCTTACTCAGTTGCTTGCCGAAGCCGGGGTGCAATTTTTCGACGGCAGCGCGCGAGGCCGCCAGCTTTGCCTCCGTGTTTGGCAGCCTGCCGAACTCCGTGGCGCCCTCAGGGCCGTAGCCTGAAACCACCACGCCGGTGTCGCTGAAGAGTCTCGCGCTGGGATACCACACCAGGCCAACGGGCCCGCTGGTGAGCCAGGAGATGCCGCCGTAAATGTTGAAGCTGGTCTCCCAGAATCGCTTCGACTCCCAGGCGATCTTGTAGTTGTCGCCGTACGCGGTCCGCTCGATCGCTTGCTTGACCCGCGGCGAGAAGTCGTTGGGGATCGACTTGAGAACGCTCACCGGCAGCGTGCAGATGCAGTAGTCCGCTTCGATGACCTTGTCCGAGCCGCCCTGCGTGTAAATCACCCTCACTCCGTTAGTAGTCTTGCGGATCTGCTTCACGGGAGAGCGGTACTGCACCGCCCTGCCCAATTTCTTTGAGAAAGCATAGGGGATACGATCCATGCCGCCCACCGGCTGGAGCATGGTTGCCTGATAATCCAGACCCTCCTCGAACAACATGCCGTTCCAGAAGTTGGCATCGAGCAGCGCGTGCATGTCGAGTGGCGGCCGCAGCTCTTCTTTGTCGTCGCCCGCGCCCGGCGGATGCGCGACGCCTGCACGCTCGGAGCCCTTGTATTCGAGTCCTCCCTTCAGGTCGCCATACACGCGCAGGAACTCGAGCATCCGCTCGTGATCTTCTTTCGTGAACTCCCGGTCGAGGGCGCCCTGCTGGATGCACTTGGCCAACAGCTCGGCTACGTGGCCGCGCGTGTCGGTGACGGCCTGCCGCTGCTCGATCGGCTTGCCACCGAAGGCCTGGTCGTTCACCAGCAGCGAGCTTCGGGAGCTGTTGATCTCCACTTCGAACGCTACGCCCAGGTCACGACAGTAGTTCAAGATGGTTTTGTGGATGGAGGGAATGCGTGCGGCGCCGGCGTTGAAGTAGTTGCCGTCGGCGTAGCTGGCGGTTTGGCGCGAGCCGTCGGCGAACTCGACGATGCTTCCGTTGCGCACCGTCCAGATGCGGCCGCCAGGACGTTCCTGCGCCTCCAGCAGCGTGCACTGGAATCCAGCCTTGCCCATCTCGTACGCGGCCACCAGACCCGCGATGCCGCCGCCGAGAACTACGACCTTCACGCCCTTGCCTGCATCGGCCGGCAGATCGACCGCAGAGGCTGCCGACGCGGCCATAGGCATCAGTCCGAGCGATTGCATGGTCGCGAACGCGGCGCCATAGCCGCCGGCTTCCCCGACGCGCATGAGAAAATCCCGTCTTGTGGCTGGCACGGCAGTACTCGAAGAAATTCTACTACCCGGCCACTGGGGAATTGGGCGAGCGCGTCTCAATCGCCTTCAAGACGCGATCCAGCTCGAATTCCTGAATCGGCCGTGCCAGGAGCATGCCGCCGCTCTCCTCCAGACTCCGGGCGAGCTCGGGATCGTAGCCTTCGCTCACCAGGACGAACGCGGGGATGTGCGCGCGGAGCCGTTCCCGGAAATCGCTCCAGTTTGGGCCACCGGGCCGGTTGCCCCACAGCGCCGCGTCGAAGCGAAGCCTCTGGGCCAGATCCACGGCCTCATCCGGCCGCACAGGCACGACGCGATGTCCTCGCGCGCCGAGCATTCCCATGAGCTGGCGCTGCGCCGTGGAGTCGACCAGCATCATGGTCAGCGGGCGCACGGGCTGGTGCGCCTCGGACGCGGCGGCATTTTCTCCGGCCATCCGCGTTACGGGCAGGTCGACTTCAAACCGGGCGGTGCCGGATTGCGTGCGGAAGCGGATTTCGCCGCCGTGGCTTTGGATGATGCCCTGGCACACGCCCAGACCGAGGGCGCCGTCCTTGGAGGCTTCCCTGCCGGCGAACGGATCGAGTTCGGCCTGTTCCCGCTCCTCGGTCATCGTGCTGGAATAGGCGATCTCAATCAGCACGCGTCCCGCGATGGTGCTGTTCGACACGGTCAAGGTTCTGGGGGCGGCCTCGGCCGCGCGTTGCTCGGCGTGCACCAGCAGGTTCAGGAAGACTTGCTCGAGCTGCGCCTGTGCGCCAAGCACAGTGGCCGGTTCCACCGACAGGCGGTTCTGCACCCGCAGGCCGAGGGCCTTCCACTCCCGCCCGCGAAACTCCATCAGGCCTCCCACCAGGGCGTTCACGTCCACCACGCGCGCCTCCGCGTCCTCGGGCCGCGCGAAGGAAACCAGGCGCGAGACGATCTCCGAGGCGCGTTTCGACTCGCCGGCCAGCAGGCGCAGGTCGCCCTCCGGTACCGCGCGGCCCTGATAAGCTGCCAGCGAACTGGCGAGTTGAAGAATGCTTTCGAGCGGCGCGCGAAGTTCACTCGCGACGCCGGAGATGAGCTGTCCGGTCGCCGCCAGCTTCTCGGTTCGAAAGAGCTGCTCGCGGATGGACTGTTGCTGCTGCAATTTGAGAGAGGCAGCGACCTGGTTCGCCAGATGCTGGGCGGCAGCCTGTTCCTCCGGCGAAAAATAGCCGGGCTTGTGCTCGTTCCCCAATTCCAGCACGCCCACCACATCCGGCTGAGCGAACAGAGGCACAAACATTGCCGATCGCGCCATCCCGGCCTTGAAGGCGCCCTTGGCGAAGGGACTGCGCCGCACGTCGGGCACGTTCAGAATCGCGCGATTGCGGAAACAGACCGCCGCCGCGCCGGGCAGTCCTTCCTGCGGAGATTCGAGGGAAACCGCCATCGGCTCCGGCTCCTCGGCCGTCGGCACGCGTTCGAGCGAGTTGACGCGCCGATTGAACAGATACAGCCGCACAGCAGTCGCCTCGCTGATAGTGGGGAGGACGCGGACGAGTTTTTCCGCAATCTCGGCGGGGGAGGCGGCGGAAATGATGTCTTCGCTCAAGGCGTGGAAGGCGCGCATCGAGCGGCGTTGGATGTTGAGACGACGCTCCCGTATCCACCAGATGCCGAGGAGCAAAGCGGCTGCGGCGAGTGCACTTAGCAATAACGGCGCCGGTAACACGGCGGGCTCGGCGACCTGGAGGAATCCCGTCGCCGACAACGTGGCATCGAACCCCATACCACCAGCTCGGTCAGAATCATAACACGAAAACCCCGCAAGCCGGTAAAATCACCTGCTATGGGCCGGTTCATGGCGCGGTGCTATCTGATTTCCGGTATTGTACAGGGCGTCGGCTTCCGCTACTTTGTGGTGAGCGCCGCCCGCGAGATTGGCGCGACGGGCTGGACCCGCAACCTGGATAACGGATGCGTCGAAGTTCATGCCAACGGAACCATCCGCCAGCTCGACGATCTGGAGATGCGGCTCCGGCAGGGACCGCCCCAAGCCGAGGTTCGATCGGTCGAGGTGCGGGAAGCGCCGATGATAAAATTGGAAGGCTTTCACATCCGCTCCTGACGAGAATGAATCACCTGAAAAATCTGATCCGCGAAGTGCCGGATTTCCCCAAGCCTGGCGTTTTGTTCTACGACATCACGACGCTGCTCAAAGATGCAGGCGGGCTGCGCTCGATCATCGATGAGATGGGCGCCTCCGGCGCCGCCAAGCGAGTCGAGAAAGTCGTCGGCATTGAGGCGCGAGGTTTCATTTTTGCCCCGGCGGTTGCGTACGCGCTCAAATCGGGCTTCGTGCCCGTGCGCAAGCCGAACAAGTTGCCGGCCGCCACCGAGCGAATCGATTATCAGCTCGAGTACGGCTCGGACGCGCTTGAGGTTCATCGCGACGCCATCCATCCAGGCGAGCGCGTGCTGATCGTCGACGACGTTCTGGCTACCGGCGGAACGGCCAGCGCGGTGGCGAGACTGGTGGAAAAGCTGGGTGGAAACGTGGTCGGGTTATCGTTCGTGATTGAGCTGGATTTCCTCAACGGACGGAAGAAGCTGCCGGGATACGATATCCAGGCGCTCGTGCACTACTAGCATGACCCGCGCCGTGAGGCTTCAGTCGCCCGCCAAAATCAACCTGGACCTCCGCGTCCTCCACAAGCGGCCGGACGGTTTCCACGAACTGCGAACGGTGTTTCAAACCATTTCGCTCGCCGATGCGATCGATATCGAGTATGAGCCGTCGCGCAGGACTGAGCTCATGCTCGACGATCCTCTCGCCATTCCCGACAACCTGGTGCTTCGCGCGGCCCGGTCCGTGCTCGACGCGATGAAAGTTCGCGCGCGGATCCGCTTTCGTCTGCGCAAACGCGTCCCGATGGGGGGTGGGCTCGGCGGCGGCTCCAGCAACGCTGCGGCCGTCCTGCTGGCGCTGCCTGTGCTCGCCGGGCGGGAGCTGTCGCTCGAAACGCTGTCGGCGCTCGGCGCGGAGCTGGGCAACGACGTCCCATTTTTCCTGACCGGCGGCGCGATGCTGGGGGTGGGGAGAGGCACCGAGCTGTATGCTTTGCCGGACCTCGCCCAGGAACCGATTCTGGTGGTTTCGCCCGGTGTTCCCGTGGCGACGGGACCGGCCTATCAGGCCTTGGGCCGTAGTTTGACTTTCAACGAATCGTCACGTAGCATAAATGATTTCCAGGCCTTCGTTCGGACGCTGAGTGAGCGGCGTTCGGCGGCGGCGGCGTGTGCGCTCAGCGCGAACGACTTCGAGACGGTCGTCTTCGGTCAGTATCCCCAGATCAAGAAAATTCAGGGCGGACTGCGGAAGGCGGGTGCGGCCGGAGTGAGGATGACCGGAAGCGGCTCGGCAGTCTTCGCCATTTTCGGCTCGGAGACCGAACGAGAGCGCGCTCGAAAAGTGTTGGAAGGGGGCCGGGTGTTCAGAGGCTGCCGGATCATGCCGGCCGGGTTATTGCACCGGGCCGCATATCAGAATCTGTGGCGGCGGCAGTTGCGGGATCACCTGGCTCCCGGCGATGCACTATGGCCGCTCCGAAGCCGGTACGCGCGATGAGGTTTAACCACTTCAAGGTTTTCACGGGTAACGCGAATCCCGCCCTGGCGGCGGAAATCTGCTACGAACTCGGCTGCCAGTTGGCGGCCGTGACGGTGAAGCAGTTCTCCGACGGCGAAGTGCACCTGCAAATTCACGAGAACGTGCGCGGCGCGGACGTCTTCGTGGTGCAGCCAACCTCGACGCCCGCCGACCGGCACCTGATGGAGCTGCTGCTGATGATGGACGCGCTCAAGCGCGCCTCAGCGGAGCGCATCACCGCGGTGCTACCCTATTATGGGTACGCGAGGCAGGATCGGAAGGACCGCCCGCGTATGGCGATTTCGGCGCGCCTGGTGGCGAGCCTGCTGGAGCGTGCCGGAGCCAATCGCATCCTGGCGCTCGACCTGCATGCGGCGCAGATTCAGGGTTTCTTCGATGTCCCGGTGGACCATCTGTTCGGGATGCCGGTGATGATCGATTATTTCGACGAGATGCGCGGGGAAGGCTTAACCGTGGTTTCGCCGGATGCGGGGGGCGTGGAACGCGCGCGGGCGTTCGCCAAACGGCTGGATGCGCCGCTGGCGATCATCGACAAGCGGCGTACGGAAGTGAATGTGGCGGAAGTGATGCACATTATCGGCGACGTGTCCGGGCAGGATTGCCTGATCGTGGACGACCTCATCGACACGGCGGGCACGCTGGTGAAGGCGGCTGAGGCGCTGCTGGAGCAAGGCGCCCGCAGCGTGCGGGCCTGCGCTACCCATGCCGTTTTGTCGGGGCCGGCGGTGGAAAGGATCGAGAATTCCGAGATCGAGGAAGTCATCGTGACCAATTCGATTCCCTTGGCGGAACAGGCGGATAATTGTGCGCGGATCAAACAGCTTTCCGTGGCGCCGCTGCTCGCTAAGGCGATCCAGTCGATTCACGAGGACGGATCGGTCAGTACGTTATTTGTATAGAGTTTTCCTATGAGAAGAGAGATCACCATTGTTGCGGAACCGCGGGCCGAGCGCGGCAAGAATGAGGCGCGCCGGCTGCGCGCAAAGGGCTCGGCGCCGGCCGTTCTCTACGGTCCGGGTGGCGAGTCGGTGGCGGTGGCGGTGAGCCCCAAAGAGGTCAACCGCATTCTGCACAGCAAGGCCGGCCACAACACGATTTTCAACCTGACGGTGCAGGGTGGCGAGACCACGCCGGTCATGATCGTCGACTGGCAGAACGACCCGATCAAGGATTCCTTGCTGCACGTCGATCTGAAGCGCATCGACTTGACCGAGCGCATCCGCGTGAAGGTCCCAGTGCATACCACGGGCGAGCCCAAAGGCGTAAAGTTGCAGGGTGGCCTGCACGAGCTCATCACTCGTGAGATTGAAATCGAGTGCCTGCCCGACGACATTCCGGAGGGTTTCTCCGTGGAGGTGGGCGAGCTGATGATGGGCCAGAGCATCCGCGCCGGCGAGATTCCCCTTTCCGCGTCGATGAAGCTCCTCAGCCCGGCCGACTCTGTGATTTCTCACGTCGTCGCGCTGAAGGTGGAGGCCGAGCCTGAGCCTGCCGCTGTGGAAGGCGCTCCGGCCGCTCCGGCCGAGCCGGAAGTGATTAAGAAGGGCAAGAAGGAAGAGGAGGGCGCAGTGGCGCCCGTGGCGGAAGAGAAGGAAAAAGAGAAAGAAAAGAAGAAGAAATAACCAGGGGCCAGGGGCCGGGCGCCAGAGGCCAGCGGGATGCCAGATGCAATCGAGTTTCTCATCGTTGGTCTCGGCAATCCCGGGGGCGAATACGAGTTCACGCCGCACAACCTCGGTTTTCTGGTGCTGGACCGGCTGGCCGAGTCGCACGCGATCCGGATCAGCCGCAAGGAAAATATGTCGCGGGTGGGGCTGGGGGCGATTCGGGAAAAACGCGTCGCGCTTGCCAAGCCGCAAACGTTTATGAATCTGAGTGGCCCGGCGGTGGCGGGGCTGCTCGAACGATACGGATTGAAACCGGATCGTTTGGTGGTGGTTTACGACGAGCTCGACCTTCCGTGGACCTCGCTGCGGATCAAGCCGAAAGGCTCGGCGGCAGGGCACAACGGAGTGAAGAGCGTGATCGCCAGTCTGGGGACGAATGAGTTTGCGCGGGTGCGGTTGGGAATACGGCCTCTGGAAACGGGCGGGCGCCGTGAGATCGGAGATGGAGCGAAGTTCGTGCTCGCGCCGTTCAAGCGGGCACAGAAGCAGGAAGTGGATGAGGTGGTGGGGCGTGGAGCCGCGGCCATCGAATCCATAATCGCCGAAGGCGTCGCCAAGTCCATGACGATGTTTAATCGTCGCGCCGAAGGCTTACAACCAGAGGAAGAATGAGAGTCTACGAAGAGTTGTTCATTGTGAGGCCGGATACGCCGGAAGAGGAAGTCGATGGTTTCATCGACCAGCTCAAGCAGGTGATCGCATCGGGGAAGGGAACCGTCGATAAGGCCGACAAGTGGGGCGTGCGGAAGCTCGCCTACCGCGTGCAGAAGTACGACGAAGGCGCCTACGTGCTATTGCAGTTCAGCTCCTCGCCGGAGCTGGTCAAGGAGATCGAGCGCCGCCTGCGCGTCACCGACATGGTGATCAAGTTCATCACCGTGCGCATCGACGAGAAGCTGAAGAAGATCGAGAAACGCAAGAAAGCGCGCGACAAACGCGCCGCGAAGAGGCCTGCCCCGCAGGTAGCGGCTCCCGCGGCGCCGCTTGCGCCGGCGGCGGTGCATACGGAAGCGGCCGCCGCGCCCGGTTTGCCGATGCCGGCAGCGCCGGTTCCGGAGCCGACCGAATAATCGAGGAGAGCGAACATGGCGGAGACCAGAGGCGGAAGACCCATCAGCGCGTCGCAGCGGCCCACCGGCGGCGACAAGGCGATCGCGGGCAAAAAGCAGTATTTCCGGCGCAAGAAAATGTGCCGTTTTTGCGTCGACAAGATCGACGACATCAACTACAAGGATGTGCGGCTGCTGAGCTCTTTTCTGAGCGAGCGCGGAAAAATCACACCGCGACGGATTTCGGGGGTTTGCTCGCCCCACCAAAGGCGGCTGGCGGAGGCCATCAAGCAGGCGCGCAACATCGCTCTGGTCCCGTTTGCGACGCACATTTAACATAACCGCGACCGTTAGGGAGCGGACGCAGGGAGTTCCGTCATGGAAATCATCTTAAGAGAAGACATCGACAAACTCGGCGCCAGGGGCCAGGTGGTGAAGGTGGCTGCGGGCTATGCACGCAATTTTCTCCTGCCTCGCAAGCTGGCTGTCGCCGCGAACGAATCCAACAAGAAGATCGTCGAGCAGGAGCGCCAGGCGCACCTGCGGCGTGAGGCCAAGGAGATGGCGGACGCTGCCGATCTGGGGAAGATGATGGGCGCCGTGGAGGTCACCATCGCGCAGAAGGCCGGCGAGAACGACCAGTTGTTCGGCTCGGTCACCGCGTCCGACGTCTCCGTGGCGCTGGAGAAGCTGGGTTACACGATCGACCGGCGCAAGGTGCACCTGGAGGAGCCGATCAAGACGCTCGGCGATTTCAAGGTGGCGGTGCGGCTGCACAAGGAAGTGTCCATCGAAATTCCGGTGCACGTGGTTAAGGAAGAATAACCGGTGGCCGGCGTCGAGGAGCTGCTGCGGGAGGCGGCTCGCGGCCGCATCGGGGTCGATCGCCGGTTTATCCGCGCGATGCTCGACCACGGCGAAGCGGTTTCTCGGGAGCTGCTGCGCTTTGCCCGCGCTCCCCGTGACGATCATCGCGTCGATCTCGACCTCCTGCTGATCGATCTCTTCCGCCGCTACCAATCGCCGGAAGCTCTCGAATTCTTTCTCGACGTGATCCGCCGTTCGCCGGAGGATGTGGATGACAGCCTGGTGGAGGCAGTGCTTCCGTTCGGGGAAAAAGCTGTCGATCCGCTGATCGCTTTGTACGAAGAGCTTGGAGAAGAGCAAGGCTCCGACGTGGCATTCCTGCTGGCCGGCCTGCGCGTGCGCGATCCGCGCGTGCTGCGGCTTCTGCTCGATCGCCTGGAGTTCGACGCGGCCGACGGCGCGTTCTGCCTGGGCTTGTATGGCGATCCGGCGGCGCGGCCGGCGCTCGAGAAGATGCTTGCGGAGATTCCAGAGAACGAGGCTGAACTCCGGCGGGAAATCACCCATGCCATCGGTGAGCTCGATTCATCCGAGCCTCAATACGAGCCGGGGACGTTCGATATTTTCGCCCAATATCCTGAGTACGAGCTACCGCCCTTCGAGGCGCTGCCGGAAGCTGAGCGGATCGAGATGTTCGGCTCGGACGATCCCAAGGTTCGCGCCGGCGCGGCCCACAGTTTCTTCAACGCAGATCTGCATCCGAAAACCCGCTCCGCGCTCCTCGCTCTGGCGGAATCCGACCCGGAACCGGACGTGCGCGGGCGCGCGTGGGAGTCTCTGGCCGATGCCGCCACCGAAGAGAGCAAGGACGCGTCGATCCGCAATGCGATGCTCGCGGTGTTGAACGATCCCGAGAGACCGGTCGAAGAACGGGGCGGGGCAGCCGTCGGACTCTACTCGGTCGCCGTCCGCGACGAGGTTCGCCGCGCCATCGAAGGGCTGTACGAGGAGGGCGGCAAGGCTCGCGTGAAGGCGCTCGAAGCCATGTGGCGCTCGCTGTGGGAACCTTACGCGAAATATTTCGCGCCGCATCTGGAGGACTCCGATCCCGCGATTCTCCGTGAGGCGCTGCGAGGCGTGGGTTACTTCCGTCTCACGCGTCATGCGGAGCAGATCGCGAAGTTCTTCGACCGCGAGGAGCCCTACGACGATCTGAGAGAAGACGCGCTGTTCGCCTACGCGCTGGCGATGCCGGGAGAAACCACGCGCGGCCGTGTGCGGGGGATGCTGCGAAAGATAGATTCCATCACTCGGTTGACACGGAAGGAAACCGAGCTGGTGATGTACGCCCTGGATGAGCGCTTGCGGCTGCATGGGCTGGAGCCGGTGTTTCAGGCGGAAGACGAAGGCGGGGAACCCGAGCCTGAGACAGCGCCGCCACCGCCGGGAAAGATTGGCCGCAACGATCCCTGCCCTTGCGGCAGCGGCAGGAAGTACAAGAAATGCCACGGAGCGGCTTGAATGTCCATTTTCCAACCGAATCTGCTTTCCGGAAAAGTAGCGTTTGTGACGGGCGGCGGCAGCGGCATCGGACAGGCGATAGCCGGGCGGTTCGCCGAACACGGCGCCAAGGTTGCGCTGGTGGGACGCAGACAGGAAAAGCTCGACGCGGCGGCCGGCGCCATCCGGGCTCGCGGAGGGACGGCGGCTAGCTTCGCCACGGATGTGCGCGATTATGCGGGCGTCGAAGCCGCCCTCAAATCCACACGCGACCAATTTGGCGAAATCGATATCGTGCTGTGCGGAGCAGCTGGAAATTTTCCCGCGCCGGTGCTGGGCATGTCCGCGAACGCATTCAAGGCCGTGATCGACATCGACCTCCTGGGAACCTTCAACACCTGCCGCGCGGCTTACCAGTATTTGCGCAAGCCCGGCGCGTCCATTCTCGCGATTTCCGCCAGCCACGCTTTCCAGCCCATCGCGCACCAGGCTCACGTGTGCGCGGGCAAGGCCGGGATCGATCTGCTGATCAAGACGCTGGCCATCGAGTGGGGACCGGCGGGCGTGCGCTCAAACTGCATCACGCCGGGCCCCACTGCCGAAACGGAGGGCATGCGCCGCCTGGCGCCCACCGAGGAGATCCGCAAGCGAATCGAATCCGGCGTGCCTCTGCGACGGCAAGGGACCAAGGATGAGCTGGCCGACCTCGCGCTGTTCCTGTGCTCGGATGCCGCGAGCTACATTACCGGTGGAATCTACGTCTGCGACGGCGGGAGCTCGCTGACGCGCTTTGCCAGCATAGGCACGGAGTAGAATAAAGGCACAGACGTGCCCTCGCCCAGGCCAGCTCTTCTCAGACAGCTCGGAGTCGTCAGCGCGACGGCGCTGGTGATTTCCAATATGGTGGGCACCGGGATCTTCACCACCACAGGGTTTCTGGCGGGCGATTTGGGCGCGCCGAAACTCGTTCTCGGCATCTGGGTGGTGGGCGCGGTGTGCGCACTGTGCGGCGCGTTCTGCTACTCCGAGCTCGGCGTCAACTTCCCCAGCTCCGGCGGCGAATACGTTTATCTGACGCGCGCCTTCGGCCCCACCTGGGGATTCATGACGGGTTGGGTTTCCTTCTTCGCCGGATTCTCCGCGCCCATCGCGCTGGCGGCTCTTGCATTCTCGGACTACGTGGGTTATTTCTTTCCCGCCGTCCGCCAGGAGAACGCACGGGTGCTGGGAGGCTCGGGCGACTGGGTATTTCACTTCGGCGGATCGCAATTGGTGGCTTGCCTGTTGGTTCTGCTGTTCACGGCGCTGAACGTGATCGGCGTCGAGCGCGTTGCGAAAATCCAGAATGTGCTCACCAGCGCCAAGGTGCTGGTGCTGGCGACGTTCGTCGTGCTCGGCTTCGCCGCCGGGAACGGGAACGCCTCGAATTTTTCCGCCGCGGCCGCCCGCACCGCCACCACGCCGATTCCGGCGCAGTTCGCCGTGAGTCTGTTCTTCATTTATCTGGCCTACAGCGGCTGGAACGCCGCCACCTACGTAGCGGAAGAGCTCAAGCAGCCGTCGCGCACGCTACCGATCGCGCTGGCGGTGGGGACCACGACCGTGGCGATTCTCTACCTGGGGTTGAACCTGGTGTTCATCTACGCCGCGCCTCTCGAAGACATGAAAGGGAAGGTAGCGGTGGGCGCGTTCGCCGCGTCGCGATTGTTCGGACCCGAAGTGGCCGGCGTGTTCGCCGCGCTGATGGCGGTTTCGCTGATGTCCACCGTCAACGCGATGGTCACCATCGGACCGCGCGTGTATTACGCCATGGCGAAGAACGGCGCGTTTCTGGCCGCTGCCGCGAAGGTTCATCCGCGCTGGCACACGCCGGTCGCGGCCATCGTGGCGCAGGGCATTTGCGCCATGGTGATGACGGTCACGCCGTTCCCGCAACTGGTGATCTACATCGCCTTCACTTTGAATTTTTTCGCAGTGATGAGCGTCGCGTCGCTGTTCTTTCTCCGCCAGCGGCCCGGCTGGCGGAAGCTGCGGGTGGTGAGCTTCGCCTATCCGGCGATCCCCGTGATTTTTCTGCTGGTCGGCGTGTGGATGACCGTGCAAGGGGCGCAGTTGAAGCCGCTGATTTCGCTGGCGACAGTAATTACGGTGGCGACCGGCGCGCTGGTGTACCACTTCCGCATCCGTTCGCGCACGCCGGAGGCGCCAGCCGTGGAGACGTACTGATTGCCGCGAGGTTGGGCCGGTCTTGTATACTGAGGCTATTGGCGCTATCGTCTAACGGTTAGGACGGAGCCCTCTCAAGGCTTAAATACGGGTTCGATTCCCGTTAGCGCTACCAATTCCTCATACACTTACGGGCAGTGCGCTGTGACGCGCTACGGCCCAGCAGAAACTCCCGTTCTTAGGCCTCGCGTGCCTCACTTGACGCGCCCGAGATCACGCAATTCGGTCTGCTCACCGCACTGGCTGCTACTGGACAGGCCAATCAAGGACGGCTGAGCGCAGGCTTCGCAATGGATAGTACGACGCTCACCCGGACGTTGGCGGTATTGCGGAAGCGGGGCTGGATCCAAGTCAAGCCTGGAAAAGACCGGCGGGAACGCCTGTTCAGTCTCACGCAAGCGGGCAAGAGACGAATGGTGGAAGCTCAACCATTCTGGGAGCTCGCCGAACAGAGACTGCGGAAAGGGTTCGGAGGCGCGACCTGGAAGAGGATGAAAGAGATCGTATCTCGAGTGACGGTAGCGGCGATCGAGGCGTGAGAGTCCCGCATCCAGGATAGATGTATATGCATCTATCTAGTGTGACCAAGGGATCGAAACCCTCAGGAAAGGAACCTCATGCGAACCGTCCTCTTTTTGTCCACTGTGTTGCTGCTCGGCATTTTGCTGGCCAAACTGCGAGGAACACCCACTGACGCTGGTTTTGGGAATCATGCTGAGGCTAGCCCTTATCAGCCGGAGCTCGAATATTTGCGAGCTGTAAACGGCGTGGCGCCACCGCGAGATCCACAATTGCTATTTCTCCTGATGGGGCAGTACTCGAACGCGAATCTTCAGGGCGAAGGCGCGGAGTTCTTCTCCGCGCGGCTGAAGGAATTCGGACCTCGTTTGACGGACCCGCAAAAGTCTTTGTATTTGAGCGCCATCGGATTAATGCGAGCCCAGCAAATGCGCCGGGAATTGTCGATAAACAATTCTTCGGTGAACACTTCAACCTCGACAACGTACGCAGCTTCAAGCCGGACGTCGCAATCGACCGTCGGACTGAGCTGAAGATCGGGGGAACCCGAATCGAGCTGATTCCTGTGCAAGGGGGAGAAACTCACGATGCGATGTTCATCCACTTGCCGGATCAGGGCGTTTTGTTCGTGGGCGATTTTATCATGCCGTACGTCGGGGCACCTTTTGTGGTCGAGGGGGATTTGCAGGGCCTGGTGGATGCGATTGACATCGTCGTTGAAAAACATCCCTCGCACCTGCTACACGGCCACGAGCCGCTCACCCGGAATTTCGCCTCTCCCTCCATGTTGGCGCAACTCAAAACCGACCTGCTGTGGCTGCGAGAGCAAGTCGTAAGTGCGACGCGCCGGGGCAATGAGCGCGGCGTGATACACCAGGCAAACCTGATTCCCCCGGGCCTGCTCAGCGGCCCGCCGGAGGTGTATCAGCCATACCTTATTCTGCGCGAACACGTCATTGACCGGGTCTACGACCAGAACGTCGGCTATTGGCAACCGGACCTGCAAGGACTCGATCATCTCACTCGTACCGACCGCGCAGAACTTTTGGTCGACTATTTCGGTGTGTCGGAAAAGCAACTGGTGAAGACCGTCGAACGCTTGGCCGCCGATGGCAAATACGAACTCGCAGCTTCGCTGCTTGAATCGTCCGGAAACAGACTTCAAGGCAGCGCCTCCGTAGCCCACGCCCGACGGCTCGTCTACCTCAAGCTCATGGAGAAGTACCAGAATCCGGACCCGTTCAAATTCATCATCTATTCCGGAAGAATTGGAGAGCAAACGCCGCAGTTGATTGAAGGCAAATGATACGGAAGCGGCTGCACAAGCACTCAAGCACCTCTCCCGAGGGGTGCTTGCTAGGAATGCCGGCAGAGGAGAAGTGAGATGCGGGGACCACCGCTCGGACCGACTGTCCTGAAGGCCGCCGAGGGAAACCCAGGCAAACTGCGCGGCGACAGGGGCTCTCTGTTTCCTGGTGTGATCGCGTCGCCAGAAATTCTAACTATCGCAGGCTCCGGTCATCACATCAATCGCTCATCAGGAAAAGGCACGGGCGATCCCCCTCGGCGTGCGTCACCTCCCACAGATGTTGCAGAATCGTGTATACCATCAGCCCGGTCTCGCCCTCCCCCAGTAGAAAATAGCGGAACGACTGCCGCATGAGATTCTGCCGGCTCAGTCCCAGATAGATCGCGGCCGGATGCAACAACTCGCTGAGGTAAGCCACTGCGTTCGCCTTGGCGACGGCTTGCGAGGCTTCTACCAGATACTGACCGTCTTCCTGCCTTACGGAATCGCCCGACTTTCCGTTGAAAGTACCGGCTCTCGTGTAATCCACTTTACGAAGCTTTCCTCCTTTTGACAACTGCAGTCTGCGGCGGAGCCAAAGTATCCATCTGGCGGAGCAAGAGCGGAATCAGCTTATG
>JBGPLI010000027.1:0-35871 GCA_041486445.1 Bryobacteraceae bacterium | reverse complement strand
GATGATTCCCCGCGCGGTCGAACCAGGTTTGGTCGTTCATGCCCGTCACGTCCACCACCAGCGTTTCCCCTTCCCAGTGGGCGACCGATTGCCCCATCCAGGAATCGACGGGAGCCGGTCCTGGATCCTTCAAATAGATGTTGCGCACTGCGCCCGCATACTCGTACGCGATGAAGATTTCGCTCGCATTCTGAAAGATGCGAAACGGGTAGGGCATGTAAGTGGCGCGAGGGACGCCGGGCAGGTAGCACTTGATTTCCGGGTCGGCGGTCAGCCAGTTCTCCTGGTTCTCTTTCCTTTTGGCGAGAGCCGACGGCTGATAGGGGAGCTCGCCGCCCTCCACCACACCCAGGCCGGGGGGCACCGAACCCACCGCGCCGAGAGCCAGCACGGGCGCGGCCGGTACCGCACCGTAGGGGCCCGGGCGCAGCGCCATCGCGGGGCGGGCGGCGTGAGCTTCAATATCGTAGTTGGCTTCGTTGAGCGCCTGCCAGATGCCGTTGAGATCGGGCTTGCCGCCGGCGGTCCGCGGCGCGCGGTATGCAGGGGTCTGGCCGGCCAGCGGCAGGATCGCGATCGCGAGCATTATCGTGATCCGCATTTTGGAAAACCAATTATAAGGTTACACCCGACCCACGCCGACCACGACCCGCGGAGGTAGTTTGCTGGACCCGCTCACTCTCGTTCGCGGTTCGGTTGGCCCGGATTCCGCGACGGTCACGGAGCGGGTCCGCGAGCCGGCTTAGCGGCCCGCCCGCCGCAGCTCGTCGGCGAAGCGCGCCAACGCCATCGCCTTTCGAAAGCGCTCTTCGATCGGGAGCTTCAAGGCCTCACGGAGAAGCGTTCGGTCGATGTCTTTCTTGTACGCTTCGACCACGGGGTCAGGGTCCGGGCGCGGCGCCTGCGGCATGCCCCCATTGTCCGTACGCCACCTGCCCGCGCCACTACTTTCCCCGGCCTTGCCTTCCCGAGGCGCGCGGTGGTGTAATTGATCCGGCTATAGGAGGTACGATGCGAGCCCTTACAGGAAGTCTGTTGCTTGTGCTGATTCTGGCGCTGACGCCAGGGAAACTCCCGTCCCAGGCGGCCGCGCCCGCTTCCGGCCACGTGGTATCCGAGGTGGAGTACGAACGCTGGAAGAAGGACCTCTCCAACTGGGGACGCTGGGGCAAGGACGACGAGATCGGCGCCCTCAACCTCATCACCGCGGCCAAGCGAAAGCAGGCGGCGGGTCTGGTCAAGGAAGGCTTTTCGGTCTCGATGGCGGGCGACGTCGATACTGTCAAGGCCGTGGACAATCCCAATCCGTACGAAATCAAGATGAACACCATCGGGACGGACCAGATCGCTGTCAGCTATCACGGCATCACCCACACGCACCTGGATTCGCTCGCGCACATCAACGACAACGGCGTGTTCTTCAACGGCTACAAGCCGGATGGGGCGGCCGTGATGACACAGCGCCACGCGAAGAATTCGATCCACAACGTCAAGAACGGCATCTTCACGCGCGGCATCCTGATCGACATTCCGCGCCTCAAGGGTGTCCCGTACCTGGAGCCGGGCACGCCCATTTACGCTTCCGACCTGGAGGCGTGGGAGAAGAAGGCCGGGGTCAAGGTCGGAGCCGGCGACGCGCTGTTCGTGCGCACGGGCGTGTGGGCGCGGCGGAAGGCGCAGGGGCCGTGGCTGCGCGGCCGGGCCGAGGGCGGCAGGTCAGCCGGACTCGACCCGTCGGTGATCCCGTGGCTGAAGCAGCGCGACATCGCGATCCTGGGCAGCGACCATCCGCAGTATGTGTCGCCGTCGAATCTCAAGGGCGCGGTCCACGACTTCGCGCTGCTCTACCTGGGCGTGCACCTGTTCGACAACTGCGACCTGGAAGCGCTGGCCGATGCGGCGGCGGCGCGGAGGCGGTGGGAGTTCCTGTTGACGGCGGCTCCGCTGGCGATTCCCGGCGGCACCGGCTCGCCGATCAATCCGATCGCGACATTTTAGTGCAAGACCGAAAGGAGATTTCCATGAAACACGAGAATCGCTTAATGTTTTCCGCTCTTCTGCTACTCGTTCTGGCGGGGAGCGCCACTGCGGCAGACACGCCGAAGATGAAAAAGTTCCTTACCAAGCCGCTGGTGATCGAGGACCAGGGCAGCTTCTACATCGGCGGCGTACCGAAGGTGACCAACTACGCGACGGCGCCCGCGGCCAACGGCCCCGCGACGCCCAGTCAGATCACCATCGGCCAGATGTATGTGCAGTTCCAGATCCCGGCGCGCAAGAAAAGCAAGATGCCGCCGGTGATCATGGTGCACGGGTCCGGCCATACCGGAGCGTGTCTCGAATCCACACCGGACGGGCGCGAGGGATGGGAGCCTTATTTCTGCCGCAAAGGGATCTCCACCTACGTGGTCGATCAGGCCGGGCGCGGGCGCTCGGGCTTTGACGAGTCCGTGATCCACGAGGCCGTGGCAATGATCGGCAACGGCGACATCGTGCATGGGATGGCCCGGATCCCCGGCTTCGGCAGGATCCCCGATAACGTCGCCTGGACCAACTGGTTCGGCCATCTGCTCCCGCCGGGCTCGACTATTCTCAACGGCACGCTGATCCGGCATGGGGACCCAGGCGACCCGCCGACCGACTCGGGCGTCCACGGCAACAATTATTACCCGGCGTACCCGATCGGCAGCGTCGATCCCAACGTGGCGGCGCGCGCGGGGGCCATCGCCCAGGCGCCCGCGGGACCGAACAACTACTACGCTCTCGATTACTACAAGCAGTTGGTGCCCAACGCGGAGGTCACGCTGCCGGGCTCCACTTGCGCCAGTTGCGAGCCGCACGAGATCTCTCCCGCCAATACCTGGACGCCGCAGAATCTGGCGTCGCTGGTGGAAAAACTGGGCGGCGCCGTTGTGGCGACGCACTCGCAATCCGGCATCATGGGGCATCACATGGCGCGGATATTGAAGGAGCGCGGTCATCTGGATCTGCTGAAGGGGCTGATTACGGTGGAGGGTTCCTGCTCTCTGCCCAACAGCGGATTGAAGGCCGAGGACTTCGACAACATCCCTTACATGGCCCTCAAGGGCGATTACACGGCCACCAGCGAAGTGTGCAAAACCACGGTGGACGCGATCAATGCCAGGCGCGCCGCCGGACAGGGAACCGCGAAGGCGGATTACGTCAAGCTGGACGAGCTGGGGAATCCGGTGTTCAACGGCACCACGCACATGATGATGCTGGGCACCAACAATCTCGAGATCGCGGACGTGATCCTGAACTGGGCCGACGAGAACATTCCTCCGAAGGGCAAGAACAAGGTCACCGGCGGGACTTCGGCACCAGCTGGATCTCGAACAGCTTCGGCCAAAGCTTCCCGGTGACGAACAGGCGGTCGCCGAGCGAGTCGTAGGCGATGCCGTTGAGCACGTCGACGGGCTGGGCCCGGTCTTCGATGGAAAGCAGTCCGGTGAGGTCGATCCAGCCCGCCACGCGGCCGTCGGCCGGCGAGATGCGCGCGATGCGGTCGGTCTGCCAGACGTTGGCGTAGATTTCGCCGCGAACCGATTCGAGCTCGTTGAGGTCCATGATGGGCCGAGCTCCGTCGCGCACCGTGAAGCGCCGCAGCTCAGCGAGAGTGACGGGGTCCCAGCAGCGAATCTCGGCGGTGCCGTCGCTCATGTAGATCTGCTTGCCGTCATTGGTGAGGCCCCAGCCTTCGCCCGGGTATTGGAAATTCCGCAGCAAGCGGAAGGACACCTGGTCGTAGACAAAGCCGGCGTGGGACTGCCAGGTGAGTTCGACAATGCGCTGGTTCACCACCGTGATGCCTTCGCCGAAAAATTGCGGCGCGAGCCTGGTTTCCTGAAGCACTTTCCCGGTCGCGAGCTCGACTTTTCGAAGCGAGGAGCGGCCGTTGAGTCCGGTTCCCTCGTAGAGGAATCCGCCGCGGTACTCGAGTCCCTGGGTGAAAGCGGAACGGTCGTGCGGGTAGACGTGGACGACGCGATAGCCGTATTCGGGCGGGCGCTGGCCGAGCGCAGCGGAAAGAGAGAGGCCGAGAAGCGCCAGCGCGGAGCGAACGGACATGCAACCGATGATAGCGGGAGAAGGCCCGCTGCTACAATAGTTCGCGGAAATACTGGAAACATTGAATGAGTAATGTTATCGTTTTGGGGGCGCAGTGGGGCGATGAAGGCAAGGGCAAAGTAGTCGACCTTCTCGCCGAGCGCTTCGACATCGTGGCCCGCTATCAGGGAGGCCACAACGCCGGGCATACGGTCTTCATCGGCGAGAAAAAATTCATCCTCAAACTGATCCCCAGCGGCATCCTGCGGCCCGGGGTCGAGGCAGTGATCGGCAACGGCGTGGTGGTGGATCTGGCGGCGCTGATCGAGGAGATGATCGCGCTCGAAGCGCACGGCATCGAGGTGCGGAAGTACCTGCACATCAGCAACCGCGCGCACGTCATCTTTCCGTTTCACCGCCTGATCGAAAAAATGTCGGAAGCGCGCGAGAACCGCATTCCCATCGGCACCACGTCGCGCGGCATCGGGCCGTGCTACGAGGACAAGACCGGCCGCCGCGGCATCCGCATCGCGGACCTGTTCGATCCCGCGAGTTTTCGCGACCTCTACGATACGCTCGCCGCCGACAAGAAGACGCTGGCCGAGACGTTCCAACTGCACGAGCCTATCGACTATTCGCAAATTTGCCGGCAATACCTCGAATATGCCGAACGAATCCGCCCGCTGGTTTGTGACACCGCGGCGCTGCTCAACGGCGCGATGGCGCGCGGCAGGCGCATATTGTTCGAGGGCGCGCAGGGCACCATGCTCGACATCGATCACGGCACCTATCCGTTCGTCACCTCGTCGAGCGCGGCGGCGGGCGGGGCGTCCACAGGCACCGGTGTTCCACCCACGCGGATGGACGGGGTGATCGGCGTGTCCAAGGCCTACATCACCCGAGTGGGCTCGGGGCCGTTTCCCACCGAAAGCATGGACGCCGGCGGCGAGCTACTGCGCCGGGAGGGCAACGAATTCGGCGCCGTCACAGGGCGGCCGCGCCGCTGCGGCTGGTTCGACGTGCCGCTGCTGCGCTACACGGCCATGGTCAACGGGCTGGACACGCTGGTGATCACCAAGCTGGACGTGCTGGACCTGCTGGAGGAAATCCCCGTGTGCACGGGCTACCGCCTCCGGGGCGCCGAGGTCACGGAGATGCCGGCCACCTACCGCGCGCTGGAGGAGATCGAGCCGGTGTTTGAAACGCTGGCGGGCTGGCGCACGCCCACGCGAGGCATCGCACAGTACGACGAACTGCCCGAGCGCGCCCGCGCGTACCTGAAATTCCTGGAGGACTCGACCGGCGTCGAAATCGGCGGCGTGTCCACCGGGCCGGAGCGGAACGAAACCATCATCCGGGCGGGCTCCAAGCTCGAGCGGCTGATCGGATGAAGGTTTTTTCCAATTAACTACACTTTATTTTTGGAACCTCCGATGAGGCCAGTGTGTTCTCATCATATGTAGGAGGGATGACGATGCACAGCCGAATTCTGGTTCTGGCCGCTCTGGCCGGCGCGTTCGCCTTCGCCCAGGATGCCGACGATCCGCCGGGACGGGCGGCGCGGCTCAGCTATTTGAGCGGCACCGTTTCCTTCCAGCCGGGCGGTGTGGAGGACTGGGTGCCCGCGACGCTCAATCGCCCCCTGACCACCGGCGACCGGCTGTGGACCGAGCCGGGCGCGCGCGCCGAGGCGAACATCGGGTCGGCCGCCCTGCGCCTGAACGGGAAAACGAATTTCGCGTTCCTCAACCTGACCGATCAGACGGCGCAGATCCAGCTCTCGCTCGGCTCGCTCAGCGTGCGGCTGAGGCGCTTAGACGAGCAGGAGACATTTGAGATCGATACGCCGCAGGTGGCGTTCTCCCTGCTTCGGCCCGGCGAGTACCGTGTCGACGTGAACGAAGAGGGCGACGCGACCGTCGTCACCGTGCGCGGAGGCGAGGGCGAAGCAAGCGCTGGCGGCCAGGCGTTCGCGATCCATCCGCGCGAGCAGGTGCGCGTCACGGGAACCGACCAGCCCACCTACGATCGCCGCACGTCGCCGCCCGCCGACAGCTTCGATCTGTGGTGCCAGGAGCGGGACCGGCGTGAGGACCGGTCGGAGTCGGGCCGCCACGTTTCGCGCGACATGCCGGGATACGCGGACCTGGACGAGTACGGAGGGTGGCGCGAGTATCCCGAGTACGGCCCCGTGTGGATCCCCAGAGGCGTGGTGGCGGAATGGGCCCCGTATCACTACGGCCATTGGGCGTGGATCGCGCCGTGGGGATGGACCTGGGTGGACGACGCGCCGTGGGGTTACGCGCCGTTCCATTACGGCCGCTGGGTGTTCGTCGGCGGATACTGGGGCTGGGTGCCCGGCCCGATTGCGGTGCGTCCGGTGTATTCGCCGGCCATGGTGGCCTGGGTCGGCGGGCCGCGTTTCAGCGTGGCGGTTTCGGTGGGAGGCGGGCCCGCGGTCGGCTGGTTCCCGCTGGGTTACGGCGAGGTGTGGGTGCCGTCGTATCGGGCGAGCCCGCGCTACTTCAACCGGGTCAACGTGTCGAACACGGTGGTGAATAACGTTCAGGTGACCAACGTCTATAACAACGTGTATGTGAACCGGAACGTCAACGTCACCAACGTGAACTATGTGAACCAGCGCGTGAACGGAGCCGTGGCCGCAGTGCCGCAGAGCGCGATGATCAGCGGGCGGTCTGTGTCGCAAGCCGGCGTGCGCGTGCCGCCGGGCGCCGCCGCCTCAGGTGAGATCCAGACCGCCGCCGCGGCGGCTCCGGAGCGTGCCGCGGTGCTGGGTGGACGTGCGCCGGTTGCCGCCGCGCCGCCTGCCGCTATTGTGAACCGTACGGTGGTGGGCCGGAATGCGCCGCCGCCGGCGCCGGTGCCTTTCTCGCAGCAACAACCGGCGCTGCGGGCGAATCCGGGCCGGCCTGTGGATGCGGGCACGCTGGGGCAGATTCAGCAGAGCCAGCCTCCCCCGCAGCGTCCGGCGTTCCGCCGGGCGATGCCTCCCGACTCGGCTCCCAACATCAACAGACCGGCGCCTCCGCCGCCGCAGCAAGGGCAACCACCGCAGTTCGAGCGACGCACGATTACGCCGCCGCAGCAGCAGCCGCAACAGCCACCGCCGCAGCAGCCGCAGTTCGAGCGACGAACGATTACGCCGCCGCAGCAGCAACAGCCACCGCAGCAACAGCCGCAGTTCGAGCGCAGAACCGCTCCTCCACCCGCCGCCCAGCCACCGCAGCAGCCGCCTCCGCCGAATCGGCCGCAGGTGGAGCGGCGAGAGCCGCCGCCGCAACCCGATCGGCCAGCGCAGGTGGAGCGGCGAGAGCCTCCGCCGGATCGTCCTGCGCAGGTGGAGCGGCGAGGAGGGCGGCCGGCCGAAGGGAAGCAGGAAAGGCGCGAGGAACGTCGCGACGGAAAGCGCGAGGAGAGGAAACAACAATAGCCACTGGGGACACACTACGGCTGTCGCGAGATTTTTCGTCGTGGGCGGCCGGGGCTCTCGGACTTATCGCCGTGCGTGTTCCGGCCGCCAATGGTTTGAACAGCCTCTCGCGGGGGATCTGGGATCGCTGTCTGGCGTCCCCTGTGGGGCCCGTTTCGATGCGCTGCTCTTTGAAATCCGACGTTGCCGGCCGCAACCGGCCCCACCAGAGGTTATCGAATCGATTCGAAATTTTCCCCGTCGTCACCATCTCGTAAGTGGCGACGCAAGGCTTCTCAGGGCCTCCGGGTCTCCAACACCACCGCAATACGACGCTTCCTGGCCAGGAAGTTCTTCTGATTCGAGAGTAGCAGGCAGCGGCGAGCGGACCGACTTAAGTTGTTGAGCAGAGGAGGAGAATGAGTTGTGACTGCGCGCCCCACAAAGTGGATAATAGAATTGAGGTAGTATCCTTCCATGAACCAGCGTCTGGCGGTTGGGGCTCTTCTCATAGCCGGGCTCGCGCACGCACAAGTTGCGGCGCGGCCCACAGCAGGCAAGACCGATATTTTTCATCTCAGTGACATCAAGCCAGGATTGCAGGCCACCGCCTGGACCGTGTTCCAGGGCATGGAGGCCGAGCCGGTGCCGGTGGAGATCATCGGCGTGTGGAAGAACGCGATGGGCCCGCGCCAGGACGTGATCATCGGCAAGATGGGCGGCAAGGCCAAGGTGACCAACGTCGCCGGCGGAATGAGCGGCAGCCCGGTGTATATCGACGGCAAACTCGCCGGGGCGGTGGCGCTGCGGTTGAGTGTGTTCTCGCCGGACGCGATCTGCGGCATCACGCCGATCGAGCGGATGCTCGAGATCAACGACATCGACCAGTCCCGCCCGACCGACGCGCGGACGCCGGAGAAGGCGCCATCCGCGGCCCAGGCCGCCGCCGAAATTCCCGGCGATCTGCTGTCGCGCCTGGTTTCAGCCGGGAGCGCCAGTTCCCTGCCGTCGCGCACGGCGCTGATGACGCCCATCGAGACGCCCCTGGTATTTTCCGGATTCAACCAGAAGACCCTCGAGACCTTCGAACCGCTGTTCGCGCAGATGGGGATCGTGCCGGTGCAGGGCGGCGCCAGCGCGGCGAATCTGGCCGCCAAGCCCGCGGCCGGCTGGGAGCGTTCGCTCAATCCAGGGGAAGCGGTGAGCGGCGTGCTCGTCTCCGGCGACATGTCGGTCACAGGGATGGGCACGGTGACCTACAACGACGGCAAGCGCATCCTGGCGTTCGGCCATCCGTTCTTCAACCTCGGGCCGGTGAACATGCCGATGGCCAAGAGCGAGATCCTGATGGTGCTCAGCTCCGCCTACCAGCCCAACAAGTTCGGCAACGCGACCGAGATCGTGGGCGCCCTGCATCAGGACCGCTACAGCGGCATCATGGGCGAGCTGGGGGCGGAGTCGCCCATCATCCCGGTGCACGTGAAGGTGCGCTCGCTCGGCGACCGCAACGTGGTGCTCAAGGAGAGGGACCTCAACTTCAACGTCTTCGTGCAGCAGAAGTGGACGCCGTTCCTGATGATGATGACGCTGACGAATTCCTTGCAGCAGATGAACGAGTACGCCGAGGAGATGACCTATCGCATGAGCGGCAACCTGGAGATGGAAGGCGGCAAGAGCATCCATGTCGCGACCATGCTCGCGCCGAGCGAGCTGCCCGTGCCGGCGCCCACGGTGCTGGCCGGCTGGTGGGGCGACAAGTTCAACCGCCTGTACCTGAATCCCGTGAACACGCCGAAACTCAGGCGCGTGGAGGCGTCGGTGGATCTGCTGCCGGAGCGGCGCGTCGCCACCGTCGAGAACGCCTGGACGCCCTCGACCGAAGTCGAGGCGGGAACGGAGATCCCGGTGAAGCTGTTCCTGCGGCCGTATCGCGGGGAGCGCATCGAGCGCGACGTGGCCGTGAAAATTCCCGCCGGGATGCCCAAGGGCGACCACCGGATTCTGTTCAGCGACGCCGATACGCTCAACCGAATGCAGAACGCGGCCGCGCTGGGCAACCGCTACATCGATATTCCGGAAGTGATTTCGCTGCTCAACCAGGAACGGGGCAACAACCAGGTGTACGTGTCGCTGATCGAAGGCCGGCCGACCTACTTCGCCGACGACAAGACCATGCCCAGCCTGCCCTCGTCCGTGCTCAACGTGCTGCAAACCGAGCGGACCTCCAGCCGCGCTCTGGTGGGCACACCCGAAAGCGCCAAGCAGCAGTTGGCGGTTCCGTTCGACACGGTGGTGAACGGCAGCTACTCGCTGCGGATCACCGTAAAGTAGATTCATCATGCAAATTCCTCGCGTGATCGCGGCTGTTCTGTGCGCCGCCGCGTGGCTCGCGGCGGTAGAGACCAAGACCTGGCAGCAAGCCGACATGGCGGCTTTCGAGAAGGGCAGCCTCAACAAGGTGTCGCTGTCGAGCGACGGCCGGCTGATGCTCGCGCCCGCCGTGCGCGAGGTTTTCGACGCGTCGGTGACGTTTCTGTGGTCGGTGGCGCGGGACTCCAAGGGGAACCTGTACGCGGGCGGAGGCGGGCTGGGAGGCTCGAAGGCGAAGCTGTTCATGATCGACGCCGGCGGAAAGTCGAAGACGCTCGCCGAGCTCGAGGGTATGGGGATTCAGGCCATCGCCATCGACCGGCAGGACCGCGTGTACGCCGCCACTTCGCCCGACGGCAAGGTGTACCGCGTCGATTCCTCGGGCAAACCGGAAGTGTTCTACGATCCCAAGGCCAAGTACATTTGGGCGCTGGCGTTCTCCAGCCGCGGCGATCTCTTCGTCGGCACCGGAGACCAGGGTGAGATTCATCGCGTGACGGCGGCGGGCAGCGGCTCGGTCTTTTTCCAGACCGAGGAGACGCACGCGCGTTCGCTCGCCATCGATGCGAGCGATAACCTGATCGTCGGAACGGATCCGAGCGGGCTGATCCTGCGTGTGACGCCCGCAGGCGAAGGTTTCGTCCTTTACCAGGCGGCGAAGCGCGAGATCACGGCCGTGGCCGTGGCGCCGGACGGAAGCATCTACGGAGCAGGCGTCGGCAACAAGCAGAATCCGACGCCACCCGCTGCACCGGCGAATCCTCTTCCGCTCCCGCCGCCTCCCGCCGCAGGCGGCAATACCGTGACACTGACGGTGGGACGGCCCGGGGCTGCACCGCCTCCCTCGCTCAGCACCGCGCCAACCGCGATCACCGGGGGCTCCGAGATTTACCGCGTCGCGCCGGACGGATATCCGCGGCGCGTGTGGAATCACGCGCAGGATCTGGTGTACGCGCTGGCGTTCGACGGCGGCGGCCGGCTGATCGCGGGCGCCGGGAATCACGGCGGCATCTACCGGCTGGAATCCGATCACGGATACACGCTTCTGCTCAACCTGACGCCGAGCCAGGTCACCGGATTCTGCTCGTCTCCGGACGGCAAGCTTTACGCGGTAACAGGCAACATCGGCAAGGTTTTTTCGATCGGCCCGGACAAGGAGTCTTCCGGGACGTTCGAGAGCGACATCTATGACGCGGGCGCCTTTTCTTTTTGGGGCAGGGTCGATTCCATGGGTTCCGGCGGCGGCTCTCTCGAATTTGAAACGCGCAGCGGCAATTTGAATCGCGCGCAGAAGAACTGGAGCCCTTGGGCAAAGCTGAATGCGGGACGCGTCGCCTCGCCGGCGGCCCGCTTCCTGCAATATCGGGCGACGCTGCGCGGATCGGCAGAGCTGACCGACGTCGACGTCGCGTATCAGATGAAGAACGCACCTCCGGCGATCGAGGAGCTGGAGATCACGCCCGCCAATTACAAGTTTCCCGCGGCGTCGGCCGCCACTCCCGCCACTCCGGCGCTGACGCTGCCTCCGCTGGGCCGCAGGAATGCGGCGTCTTCGACTGCGGTCTCCTCCGATTCCGGCACGTCGCCCGCGCTCACGTGGTCCAAAGGGCAGATGGGCGCCCGCTGGCTCGCCAACGATGAGAACGGCGACACGCTGGCGTTCAAAGTGGAGATTCGCGGGGAGAATGAAACGGGCTGGAAGCTGCTCAAGGACAAGATCCGCGAACGTTATCTCAGTTGGGACTCGACCGCGTTCCCGGACGGCAAGTACTTGCTGCGCGCGAGCGCGTCCGATGCGCCGTCGAATCCGCCCGAGCAGGCGCTCGCGGCGTCGCGCGACAGCGAGCCTTTCCTGATCGACAACACGGCGCCCGAAATCACCGGCCTCGCCGCGGCGCCTTCCGGCGGAAAAGTGGAAATCCGCTTCCACGGCAAGGACGCGCTGAGCACGCTCGGCAAGGCCGAGTACTCGGTGAACGGCGGCGACTGGGTGGTGGTAGAGCCGACCACGCGGATCACCGATTCCCGAGAACACGACTACCGCGTGCTGATCGATCGCGCGCCCGGCGAGATGACCGTCGCCGTGCGGCTCTCGGATGAGTATTACAACGAGGCCGTGGCCAAGACGGTTGTAAAGTGAAATCATGAGTGCGACGAAGATCCTGCTGACGGCCGAGGAATTCGACAACTACCCGTTCGAGGAAGACAAGCGCTACGAGCTCGATGAGGGGGAGTTGATCGAGATGACCAGACCGGCGTACAAGCATAACCGCGTCCTTCAGAATCTGCTGGTAGCGCTGGTGCTTTACTTCCGCAAGAACCCGATTGGCGAGGCGCTCATCTCGGAGAATTTATACGCGCTGTCTCCCAGGACTCGCCTTGCCCCCGACGTGGCGGTTATCTTAGGCGACCGGCGCGCGGAGCTGCTCAACGCCAAAGTTATCTCCATCATTCCGGACATCGCTGTCGAGGTATTGTCTCCCAACGAACGTCCCGGCAGGATTCACCGTAAGCTCACGCAGTATTTCGCTGCGGGTGTCAAGGAAGTCTGGCTAATCGACCCGGAGACCAGCGCCGCCGAGATCTGGACCGGCCCCAGCCTGCCGGAGCGCGAGCTTGCAGCCGGCGACGTTGTCACGTCCCCGCTGCTGCCCGGCCTCGCGCTGCCGCTCGCGGAGTTGTTCTCCTAGCCGGCCGCCTGCTCCAACGCTTCCTGAACCACCCCGTCCCGCAATCGCAGTGACCCCTGCGTCAGCGCGCTGGTTCGCGGACCCGGAAGAACGATGCCGGTGAGATTCAGCGGATCGGCGAGCGCGATCTCGATTTCCTCGCCCGTGGCTCCGCTGCGGCGCAGATGCCGCAGCAGATCGACCGCTTCGGGCCGCGCGAATTGTTCTCCCACGAAGCCCGATACGAAGCGGCCGCCGCGAACCTCGCCACGCGCCTCCATGCGGCGGAGCACAACCAGAAGATCGCGCCAGGCGGGCGCGAGCGTCTCGCGGGCGAGCAGATCGCGGAACACCACGCCCCAGCGGTCGAGCAGTTGTTTGGCGAAGAACTCGGCGCTCACCTCCGCCGTGCCGGTTTCGAGCAGCGCCCAACGGCCCGCCGCGTGCCTCGGACGAGCGTGACGGCCCCGGCCCTCGCCCCGGCGGCGCTTGGGATCGATCAAGGCCCGAAGATTCTCAAAGCCGTCGGCGGTCACGCGGCCCGCGGCCACCAGCTCCCACAGCCCGTCCTCCACTTCGCTCGCCAGCCGTCCTGTCGCGCGGACCAGGTCGGGAAAGAACGACGCTCCGCGGATCTCGAGTGCGGCGAGAACATCGTGCGCGGGAGGCGACAGCGGGAGCGCATCGCGGGTTCCCAGGAGATTCGGTGCGTCCTCGCGGAGGAAAATCGAGAGCGGAGCGGCGCGCGTCGGGCGCACCCGGTCAAGCGATGGGCGAGGCGACAGCCGGCCCCACGCGGCTTCCCCGGCGAGACACAGCCGATCGAGCCACTCCGGTTCGTAGCGAGCTACGCGCCGCGGCAGCACGACGGACTCCCACGCCGCCGCCGAAATCTCATAGCCCTGAAACTGCCGCAGGACCTGGAACAGCCCGTCGACGCCGTGCAGTTGCGTTCCCGGCGCGAGGTGCTGCCAGCGGCACAGGAAGCGCATGAAATCGGCGGCGGTGACGGGCTCGATCTCGCGCCGCAGCCTTCCCAGAGTCAGGCGGTGAATCCGCGCCAGGATGCGCCGGTGGCAGAATTCGGTTTCACCCGAGGCGAACTTCCCGCGCAGCACCTGCCCCTCGGACTCGAGCTGGGTCAATGCCGTTTCCACGCTCTCTTGCGGAAGCGCCAGACGCGCCGCGAGCGCGGCTGGGGTTGCCGGTCCGATCGAATCCATCCAGCCGCGCAGAATCGCGACAACATCCCCGGTGCGCGTGATGCGTTCGGTGGCGACCCAATGGCCGCCGATCGTGGTGGCTCGCCCGGCGTGCACCAGCTCGTCGTAGAACGGTCGCCACCCGACGACCGGCGGCAGCAGCACCAGCGTGAGCAGCGCGTCGTGCAACTCGTCGGCATCGCGCACCACGGGCCAGGATTCCTCGGACACCTGCGCGATCGCCGCCGGATCGAGCGCGCCGATGCTCCCGGCGTCTTCCGAAGACAGCGTGCGGCGAAGCTGAACCGCGCGGGCTCGCCGTTCTTCGAGCGGCGCGTCGTCGAGATACGCGTAAGGGTTCGCGTTCAGGATCTCGTGGCAGAAAGGCGACGGCTCGGGCGTATCCACAGCGACGGTGCGCAGCGTGCCCTCGGCCAGCCGCTCCAGGACCGCCATCAGACCGTCGAGATCCATGGCCTCGTGCAGGCAGTTGGCGATGGTTTCGTTCACCAGAGGGTGATCCGGAATGCGGATCTCGCCCGTCAGGTTCTCGGCGCAGGCGGCCTGATCGGGGAACACGGCGGCGAGCAGATCGTCGGCGCGCATCCGCTGGATGGGCGGAGGAACCTTGCGCCCGCCCGCGAATCGCGGCACGGCCAGCGCCCGCGAGGCATTCCACTTCCAGCGCGCACCGAACATCGGAGCGTCGAGCAGAGCCTGGGTCAGCACCTGCTCCGCCGTGGCCGGCCGCAGGAAGCTGAAGACCATTTCGAGCGGGAAAGAATGCTGCTCGTTCAGCGAGAGCAGCAATCCATTGTCGGTGGCCGCGGCCTGGAGCTCGAAGTTGAAGCTCCGGCAGAAGCGCTTGCGGAGCGCGAGTCCCCAGGCGCGGTTGATGCGCGATCCGAAGGGCGCGTGGATCACGAGCTGCATCCCGCCGCCTTCGTCGAAGAAGCGCTCGGCGACTACAGTGTCCTGGCTGGGCACCACTCCGAGAGCGCGCTCGCCGGCGCGAGTGTACTCGACGGCCTGCTCGGCTCCGCGGCGGTCGAGGCTGCATTCCCGTTCGAGCAGCGACACGGGATCGCTTGCCGCGGCAATCTCGGCGCGGAGGCGCGACACTTCGCGCGAAAGCTCCCAGGTGCGGCCGGGCGCCTCGCCGCGCCAGAACGGGATCGAGGGCGCGGCTCCGTGCGCATCCTCGACGCGCACGCGGCCCGGCTCTACGCGCTGGATGCGCCAGGAGGTCGTGCCGAGCAGAAACACGTCGCCGGCCATGCTCTCGACCGCGAAATCCTCGTCGAGCGTGCCCACCACCGTGCCTTCCGGTTCGGCGATCACCTGATATTGCGCCGTATCGGGAATCGCGCCGCCGCAAGTGATGGCGGCAAGCCTGGCGCCGCGGCGGCCGCGCAAACGGCCGTTCACCTGGTCGCGGTGCAGAAAAGCTCCGCGGCGACCGCGAGAGGTGGCGATGCCTTCCGATAACATCTCGACCACGGCGTCGAAATCGCGGCGGCTGAGCTCGCGATACGGCCACGCGCTGCGAACCCGCGCGAACAGGTCTTCTTCCTTCCACTCCTCGCAGGCCGCCATCGCGACGATCTGCTGCGCCAGGATATCGAGCGGCGCTTTCGGAATTTCGGTACGGTCGAGTTCGCCCGCGCGAATGGCGCGCACCAGCGCGGCGCATTCGATCAGCTCGTCGCGCGTGGTGGCGAACAGACGGCCCTTGGGCAGCGCCCCAACCCAGTGGCCGGAGCGCCCCACTCTCTGCAATGCCACGGCGATCGACCGCGGCGATCCAATCTGGCAGACCAGATCCACCGTGCCGATGTCGATGCCCAGCTCGAGCGACGCGGTCGCGACCACGGCGCGAAGCTCGCCGCGTTTCAACCGCTGCTCGGCTTCCAGGCGCAACCGCCGCGAAAGGCTGCCGTGATGCGGAAGCACGGCATTCTCTCCCAAGCGCTCCGCCAGGTTGTGCGCGACCCGCTCGGCCAGGCGGCGCGTGTTGACGAAGATCAGCGTGGTGCGATGATCCAGCGCGAGGGCTGTGACGCGGTCGTAGATCTCGGCCCACATCTCGTTGCTCGCCACCGGGCCGAGCTCGTCGCGAGGAACTTCGACGGCGAGGTCCATCGCGCGGCGATGTCCCACCTGGATGATGCGGGCATGGTCGCTCAACAGTGTGGCGACCTCCTCGATCGGGCTGACCGTGGCCGACAGGCCGATCTTCTGGAGACGGCCGCTCGCCAGCTTTTCCAGGCGCGCAATGGAAAGCGCCAGGTGCGAGCCGCGCTTGGAACCGGCGACGGCGTGGATCTCGTCGACGATCAAGGTGCGCACCGCACTCAGCATCCGCCGCGATTTTTCGGCCGTCAGCAGGATGAACAGCGATTCCGGCGTGGTGACCAGGATGTGAGGCGCCTCCTTCCCCATCTGCTGGCGCTCCCAGACGGGCGTGTCGCCGGTGCGAACCGCAGTGCGAATGGGAGCCAGGGAAACGCCTTCGGCGCGCGCCAGTTCAGCGATCCCGGCCAGCGGGACCTCCAGGTTCTTGTGCACGTCGTTGCTGAGAGCCTTGAGCGGGGAGACGTAGAGGACCTCGGTCTGGTTGGGCAGCTCGCCCTGGCGGGCGCGCCTGACCAGGTCATCGAGCGCGAGCAGGAACGCCGCCAGCGTCTTGCCGGAGCCGGTGGGCGCGGAGATCAGCACGTCGGCGCCGGAGCGAATCTGGGGCCAGCCCAGCCGCTGCGGCTCGGTCACGCTCGCAAAGCGCTGGTTGAACCAGGTCTGAATGAGGGGATCGAACATGAGCCGGCTCTTTCAGGGTAGCGCGCACGGCCCGCGTACCATCTTGCAGAGACATCTGGCCCTTTGGGGCTAGGGTCAATCTATCTCCGGCGCACTCAATCTGGTAACCTATTCCGAGGCGGGAACGCCCATTTTACAGGAAGATTCGCACGCGATATCGATGACGGTGCCTCCGCGCGCGAAGTATAATAGAGTACCGCGTGAAATCTAATTTTATGCATCCACGACTGATGCGGAGCGTCTGGACGGGCGCCGTATGCCTGATCCTGGCGTCTACCGTTGCCCTGGAAAGCTGCAGCAAGGACCCCGAGGCCACCTCGGCCGACGGAGGCGGAAAGGGCAAGGGTAAGCGGGGCGGCGATGGCGCACCCGTGCCAGTGACCGTGACCCGAGTCACCCGCAGGGACGTCCCCATCGAGATTCACGTGGTTGGCAACGTCGAACCGTATTCCACTATCGCGGTGAAGGCGCAGGTGGGCGGACAGCTCACCGAAGTTTTTTTTCACGAAGGAGACTACGTCAAGAAGGGCGACAAGCTGATCACCATCGATCCGCGGCAACTCGAAGCGCAGCTTGCCCAGGCCGAAGCCAATCTGGCGCGCGACCAGGCGCTGCTCAGTCAGGCGCAAGCCAATCTGGCGCGCGACCAAGCCAACCACGAGTACGCCATCAGCCAAGCCCAGCGCTACGCCCAGCTCGCCAAAGAAGGAATCGTTTCGAAGGAGCAGGAGGCCCAGTTTCGGTCCGGCGCGGACGCGCAGGCGCAATCGGTGCAGGCCGACAAGGCGGCCATTGAGAGCGCGCGCGCGCAGATCGTCGCCGACCGGGCGAACATCGACAACGTCAAGGTGCAGCTCAGCTACACGACGATCAGCTCACCCATTGACGGACGCACCGGAAATATCGCTGTGAAGCAGGGCAACGTGGTCAACGCGAACACCACGGATCTGGTGATCATCAACCAGGTAGTGCCTATCTACGTGGCGTTCGGCGTTCCGGAGGCCCGCCTGGGGGACCTCAAGAAGTACATGGCGCAAGGCACGCTGCAGGTGTTGGCTGAGCCGCAGGATGAGAGCGCCGGGCCCGAGCGCGGCCAGCTCACCTTCTTCGACAACGCTGTGGACACAGCCACGGGAACCATCCGGCTCAAAGGCACGTTTCCGAATACGAACCTCGTGCTTTGGCCCGGACTGTTCGTCAACGTCACATTGCGGCTGAGCACACAGCCAGGCGCGCTGGTGGTGCCCAACCAGGTGGTGCAGACCGGCCAGGATGGCCAGTTCGTGTACGTCGTCCGGGAGGACCAGACCGCGGAGATGCGGCCGGTGACGGTGGGACCTCGCGTGGACCAGGACATGGTGATCGAGAAGGGCGTGCAGATGGGCGAAACCGTGGTGGTGGACGGCCAGTTGCGCCTGGCGCCCGGCAGCCGCGTGCAAGCGCGCGGAGGCGGAGACGGCGGACCCGGCCGGGGAGGCCGGGGCGGAGCGGGCGGCGATCAAAAGGACAGTAAGGAAAAAGGCGCGTCCGGCGGAGAAGGCCGCGGTCGCGGCAAACGGCCTGCCACATAAGAATCCGGCGGGGATGAGACGGACGTGAACTTTTCCGAAGTATTCATCCGGCGCCCCATCGCCACCAGTTTGCTGATGGCAGCCATCGCCCTGTTTGGCGTGGTTGCCTACCGCACTCTGCCGGTCAGCGATCTGCCGGCCGTCGAGTACCCGACCATCAACGTGGGCGCAAACCTCCCCGGGGCCGACCCGACCACCATGGCGTCGACGGTCGCGACCGTGCTCGAACGGCAGTTCACCACCATCGCCGGCGTGGATTCGATGACTTCGTTCAGCGGCACGGGATTCAGCAGCATCACGCTGCAATTCGACCTGAATCGGGATATCGACAGCGCCGCGGTGGACGTGCAGTCGGCCATCGCCGCGGTGATGCCGCTGCTGCCTCCGGGCATGCCGACGCCGCCCTCCTTCCGGAAGCAGAACCCGGCCGACCAGCCCATCATCAACTTCGTCCTGACTTCCTCCACGATCCCGATGTACCAGCTCGACGAGTATGCCGAGACGCTGATGGCGCAGCGGATCTCGATGGTGTCGGGAGTGTCGCTGGTGAACGTACAGGGCGCGCAAAAGTACGCGGTGCGCGTGCAACTGGATCCGGACAAGCTGGTGGCGAAGAGCATCGGGTTGAACGAGGTCAGCACGGCCATCCGGAGCTGGAACGTGAATGCCCCTACGGGAACCCTGTACGGCCCCAACCAGGCATTCAACATCCAGGCCAACGGGCAGCTCATGAATGCGGAGGCATTCAAGTCCATGATCGTGGCCTGGCGCAACGGCGCGCCGGTGCGGCTGGGAGAGATTGCCGATGTGGTCGATGGCGTCGAGAACATACGCAACATCTCCACGCGGTTTACAGCGGAGGGCGGCGAGCGGGCGATCATGCTCCAGGTGATGCGCCAGCCCGGCTCCAACACCGTGGAGGTGGCCGACCGGGTCAAGGCGCTGATTCCGATGTTCCAGAAGCAGCTTCCTCCTTCGGTTCAACTGGTGATTCGCGCCGACCGCTCCCAGACCATCCGCCAGGGGTTCCGCGACATCCAGTTCACCATGTGGATCACGCTGGCGCTGGTGGTCGGGGTCATCTTCCTGTTCCTGCGGAACGCCTCGGCAACGGTGATCCCGAGCCTGGCGCTGCCGTTCGCCATCCTGGGAACCTTCGCCGTGATGGCGCTGTTCCACTACAGCCTGGACAGCCTGTCGATGATGGCCCTGATCCTGTCGATCGGATTCGTGGTGGACGACGCGATCGTGATGCTGGAGAATATCGTCCGCCATATCGAGCACGGCGAGGCGCCGATGGTGGCCGCGCTCCGGGGATCGAGAGAGGTCGGCTTCACGATCGTATCGATGACCATTTCGCTCGCGGCGGTGTTCATTCCGGTCCTGTTCATGGGCGGAGTGCTGGGCCGGCTGTTTCGCGAGTTCGCCGTCACCATCACCACCGCCGTCCTGATTTCAGGACTGGTGTCGATCACCTTGACGCCGATGCTGTGCAGCCGCTTCCTCAGAATGAAGAAGCCCGGCGCGGGCGGATGGCTTTCCCGCGCGGCGGCCTGGCCCTTCGATCAAATGTCGCTATTTTATGCCTGGAGCCTGCGCGGCGTCCTGAAGTATCGCCCGGTGATGGGCCTGCTGTTCTTCGTCGTGCTGGGGGCGACGATCTACCTCTACGGCAGAGTTCCCAAGGGCTTCATTCCGGACAGCGACAGCGACCAGCTCAACCTCAACGTGATCGCCGCGCAGGGCACTTCCTACTACCAGATGCAGGAGTATCAGAAGCTGGTCGCCGAGGTGGTCCGCCGGGACCCCAACGTCGACTCGATCATGTCGAATCCCTTCGGCGGAAACCGCGTGGGAATGTTCATGGTGCTCAAGCCGCGCAAGCAGCGCGCGCTGAGCGCGGCCCAGGTGATCCAGGAGCTGCGCCCGAAACTTTCCCGATTCCCCGGCTTCCAGGTAACTTTGCAGATGCCCCCGTCGCTGCGCATCGGCGGCCGGCAGTCCGGCAGCACGTATCAACTGGAAGTGCGCGCGCCGGATACGACCCAGCTCTACGCGCAGGCGCAAGTGCTTCAGAACGCCATCGAGCGGTTGCCCGAAGTCCTGGAGGTCAACTCGGACCTGGAGATGAAGAGCCCGCGCCAGACCGTCCACATCGACCGGGAACGCGCCGCGATGTACGGGTTGAACGCTCTCGACATCCAGCAGGCCCTGTACGACGCCTACGGTCCGAGCATTGCCTCCACCATCTACAAGCCGGCCAATCAGTATCGCGTGATGCTGGAGATGCAGCCCCGGTATCAGGAGTTTACCGACTACATCCGGAAGATTTACTTCAAGGGGGGCAACGGGCAACTGGTGCCGCTCGATTCGATCGCCACGGTGAAGCCGGACGTGGGGCCGCAAAGCATCAATCATTCGGGCCAGCTTCCGGCGGTGACGGTGGCCTTCAACCTGAAGCCGGGGGTTTCCCTCGGCGAGGCGGTGGACCGGATCGACGAAGTGGCCAAGGAGACTTTGCCGCCCACCGTGACCACGCGTTTCGCCGGCGCCGCCCAGGCGTTTCAGACCTCGCTCAAGAACCTGAGCCTGCTGCTGACCATCGCCATCCTGGTGGTGTACATCGTGCTCGGCGTCCTGTATGAGAGCTACATTCATCCGCTGACCATCCTGTCCGGACTGCCTTCGGCGGGCGTGGGCGCGCTGCTGACGCTGCTGCTGTTCAAGTCCGAGCTGAACATTTATTCGTTCGTCGGACTGATGATGCTGATCGGCATCGTGAAGAAGAACGCGATCATGCAGATCGATTTCGCCCTGGAGGCGGAGCGGCGCGACCGGCTGACGCCGCGCGAAGCCATCTACCAGGGCTGCCTCATCCGCTTCCGCCCCATCATGATGACCACCATGGCGGCTCTGTTCGGCGCGCTGCCGATCGCCTTCGGCTATGGATCCGGCGGCGAGGCTCGCCGCCCGCTGGGCCTGGCGGTGGCCGGAGGGCTGGTGTTCTCGCAGTTGATGACGCTGTACCTGACGCCGGTGGTCTACACCTACATGGCGGGCATATTGAATTGGCGGAGGCAGCGTTCGGCGCCGCCGATTCCGGCGCACGCCCCGGGGCTGGGCTTCACGGATTGAAGGGCAGGATCGAATAGGCGATGAATTTCTCCGAGACATTCATCGAGAGGCCCATTGCCACCAGTCTGCTGATGGGCGCCATCGCGCTGTTCGGAACGGTGGCTTACCGGGCGCTTCCGGTAAGCGACCTGCCCAACGTGGATTTCCCCACGCTGCTGGTCACAGCCAGCCTGCCCGGCGCCAGCCCGGACACCATGGCCTCGGCCGTCGCGGCGCCGCTTGAAAACCAGTTCTCAACCATCGCCGGGCTGGACTCGATGACCTCGGTGAACTCGCTCGGTTCCACGCAGATCACGCTCGAGTTCGACCTGAACCGCAGCCTGGACGGCGCGGCGGTGGATGTCCAGGCGGCGGTGACGCAGGCGGCGCGGCTGCTGCCTCCGGGGATGCCCACGCCGCCGACCTTCACCAAGGTGAATCCCGCCGACCAGCCGATCCTGTATCTGGCCCTGACCTCCAAGATGGTTCCGCTGTGGACGCTGGACGAGTACGCGGAAACGCGCATCGCGCAGCGGATCTCCCAGGTTTCCGGCGTGGCGCAGGTGCAGGTGCTGGGCGCGCAGAAGTACGCGGTGCACGTGCAGATGGATCCGCACGCGCTGGCGGCTCACAAGATCGGGATCAACGAAATCGAGACGGCCCTGCGGGGCTGGAACGTCAACCTCCCCACCGGGCAGATCACCGGCCCGCAGCGCGCCTTTACGCTCCAGACCTCCGGCCAGCTCACTTCGGCGGACGCCTACAAGTCGCTGGTGGTGGCCTACCGCAATGGTCTGCCCATACGCCTGCAGGAGCTGGGGGATCTGGCCGACGGCGTCGAGGATACCCGGACCGCCTCCTGGTTCTACACGCCCGGCGACGAGCAGCGGGCCATCGTGCTGGGCATTCAGCGCCAGCCGGGAACCAACACCATCGACGTGACCGACGGGGTGAAGAACCTGCTTCCGTCCTTCAAGGCCGAGCTGCCGCCGTCGGTGCACATGGATATTCTCTACGACCGTTCCGACACCATTCGGGAGTCCTACCAGGACGTCGAGTTCACCATGCTGCTCACGCTGGGCCTGGTGGTCGCGGTGATCTTTCTGTTCCTGCGCAACGTCTCGGCCACGGTGATTCCCAGTCTGGCGCTTCCGTTTTCGATCATCGGCACGTTCTCGGTGATGTACCTGCTGCATTACAGCCTGGACAATCTGTCGATGATGGCGCTGATCCTGTCGGTGGGCTTCGTGGTGGACGACGCGATCGTGATGCTGGAGAACATTTTCCGGCACATGGAGATGGGCAAGAAGCCGCTGATCGCGTCTCTTGTGGGATCGAGGGAAATCGGCTTCACCATCGTGTCCATGACCTTGTCGCTGGCCGCCGTCTTCATCCCGGTGCTGTTCATGGGCGGGATTCTGGGGCGGCTGTTCCGCGAGTTTTCGGTCACCATCTGCGTCGCGATTCTGATTTCGGGCGTGGTGTCGGTGAGTCTCACCCCGATGTTGTGCAGCCGTTTCCTGCGCGCTCCCGGGCACGGCGAGCACTCCTGGCTCTATCGCAAAACCGAAGCTGTTTTCGACGCTATCCTGCGCGCCTATGAACGGACCCTGCAAGTGGTCCTGCGCCACCGCGTCATCACCATGGCGATCTCCACCGCCGTCCTGGTCGCGACGGTGTACATGTTCGTCCGGATTCCCAAGGGGTTCATCCCAGACCAGGACACCGATCAGCTATCGGTGATCACCGAAGCCGCGCAGGGGACCTCGTTCGACAAGATGGTGGAGTACCAGAAGGTGATCGCTTCGATCGTGCGAAGCAATCCCAACGTGGAAGCGCTGGTCTCGACCGTGGGCGGCACCGCCGCCACCACGCTGGGCGGCCCCAATTTCGGGGAGCTGGTGGTGCACCTGAAGCCGCGGAACCAGCGCAAGCAGGGAGTCAACCAGATCATCGACGATCTGCGCCCCAAGCTGGCGGAGGTTCCCGGGATGCGCGTGTATCCGCAGAACCCGCCCACCATCCGGATCGGCGGCCAGGTCACCAAGAGCCTGTACCAGGTCTCGATGCAGTCGCCCGATCGGGCGGAGCTGTACAAGGCGGCCGAGAAACTGCAAAACGAGATGGCGGCGATCCCGGGAGTGCAGGACTTGAGCAGCGACCTGGCGATTTCCGCGCCGCAGGTGAATGTGTCGATCGACCGCGACAAGGCAGCCTCGCTTGGGGTGAACGCCAGCGCCATCGAAAATGCCTTCTATGACGCCTACGGGCCGCGCTGGGTATCGACAATTTATGCGGCCGCGAACGAGTACAAGGTGCTGCTCGAGCTCAAGCCGGAATACCAACGAGAGCCGAGCGCGCTGTCGCTGCTGTATTTCAAGTCCAGCGCCGGGCTGTTGATTCCTCTGGATGCGCTGGCCGAGGTGACGTCGGACGTCGGACCGCAGTCCATCAACCACTACGGGCAGCTCCCGGCGGTGACGCTTTCCTTCAATCTGCAACCGGGCGCGGCGCTCGGCGAAGTGATTTCGAAGGTGCAGGACGCGGCCCGCGAGGCGGTGCCGCCGACGGTCAGCCTGTCGTTTCAGGGCGCGGCCAAGGCCTTCGAGAGCTCTCTCGGCAACCTGTGGATTCTGCTGATCGTGGCCATTCTGGTGGTCTATATCGTCCTGGGGATTCTTTACGAGAGCTACATTCATCCGGTCACGATTCTCTCCGGACTGCCTTCGGCCGGATTCGGCGCGCTGATGACGCTGTACCTGTTCCACCTGGACCTGAACATTTACGCTTTCGTCGGCCTGATCATGCTGATCGGGATCGTGGAGAAGAACGCGATCATGCAGATCGACTTCGCGCTCGACGCCGAGCGCGTGCAAGGCATGGAGCCGCTGAAGGCGATCTATGAAGGCTGCCTGATCCGGTTCCGTCCGATCATCATGACCACCTTGGCGGCCATGCTGGGCGCGGTGCCCATCGCGCTCGGTTACGGCGCGGGCGGCGAGGCCCGCCAGCCCCTGGGACTGGTGGTGGTCGGCGGCCTGCTGTTTTCGCAGTTGGTGACGCTGTACCTGACGCCGGTGTTCTACACCTACATGGCAGGCTTCCAGACCTGGTTCACCAGCCGGAAGAAGAAGCGGACCGTCGCCGAGACCGCGCCTGCGCAGACGCCGGCATGACCAGCGTTCACAACGGCAACCAGACTAGCCGCCCGCTCCACTCCTGGGCGTCGGAGGCGCTCCAGATCAATACGATTTCCTCAATGGACTCCGCTATCGAGATCTTCTGGGGAATCAGAAACACACCCGGCGACCTTCCTTCCTGATCCACGAAGTTCGCGAAGTGCATCGGCATGGTATGCACGTCATGGCTGACCAGGATCCTGCCCTCGCCTGCTGCCAACCTCAGGACGGTCAGGTCATCCACTCCCTCCGGCAATACTCCGCCCGCTGGGCGGAAGTCGATCGACGGCTCACGGCGGCGCACACCATCCACGATCGCCGCCTTGAGGCTTGCGTCCGCCTGAAGGCGCAGCTTCATGAGCGGTGGATCGCAATCTCTTGTCTGGCTCGCTCCAGGCGTTGGCGCAATTGCTCGGGAAGCCGCTGCTGGGAGCGCATGCTCTCCCAAAGCCCGTCCGTCTCTTTGAGGTAGCTCTCAACCTCGTTGCAGTTGGCCAAGTAATAGGTAATCGCGCCATATACGTTCTCGAGCGAACCGAGACCCGGATAGGCGAGAAGGATGCTCTCCGGCGACGCGCCGCTGTTGTATTCGTAGACTACGGATTCGAGGGCAACCCGTGTGCCGATTACAAACAGACCGGTGTTTCGCTTCTCGACGTAGTCTCGCATGAGCCGCCTCACTTGAGAGTTTAGCGCTTCCTCGAGCTAGTCACGCGGCTGCCTCCTGTTTTCGGGCAGCGTGCGAAATGCGCCTTGCGCCTCTCAATGTGGGTGACGAGCTATGATAGCGATGTCTGGTGCCTTATGCCCTCACTGTGAAAGCGATCCCCCTCGTACTGTTCATCATACTTTGCTCCTTCGCTCAAACTGAGCGCCTCGCGGAACTCAAGGAGAAAGCAGCAAGGGGTGCAAGCATGATGAGTTCCTCTCAAGTCCGGCGCGCGCAGGACATGGCGCGTCAGTGGAAGCCAAAGAAACGGCCTGTTTTCGCAGTTGGTGAAACTGGTGCTACTCTGAAATTATGCGGCGGGCTACCGTGACGATCAGTGACGATCTCGAGACTACTCTGGACGCTTACATCCGGCAACAAGAGGTTTTGCCGGCTGTTACGGCGGTGGTGCAGGCGGCGCTGCGGGAGTATTTGGCCCGGCGAGGATTCACGGCCGGCCCCAAGAAACTCCGTATCACGCCCGCCAGGAAAGGCAGCGGTGCGCGGGACGTCAGCGTGCATCATGACCGCTACCTGGCTGTTCAGGCACCACTAACTGGAGCAATTCTCCGCTCATAAGATAACGCTGGTGGACGCTGTGACCGTCGTCATGAGCAGGAGGCTCGAAGTCCCGGTGTGGTCGTTCGACCGGCACTTCGTGATCATGGGTGTAAGTGTTTGGCGCTAGCGATGAATGATCGCTATGATCTCCAGCGATTTCTGGACGCCCAGAATCCGGTCTACGAACAGGTGTGCGCTGAATTGCGCGCCGGGTGGAAACAGGGACACTGGATGTGGTTCATTTTCCCTCAGCTTCGCGGCTTAGGGCACAGCCACATGGCGCATAAGTTCGGGATCTCTTCCCGGCAGGAAGCCGAGGCCTATCTGAAGCACCCGATTCTCGGCCCGCGGTTGCGGGAGTGCACCCGGCTTGTAAACCTGGTGGAGGGTCGTTCGATCAACCGGATTTTTGGATCCCCCGACGACATGAAGTTCAAATCTTCGATGACTCTGTTCGCCGGTGTCGCGTCCGATAATCAGATCTTCACGGACGCATTACAAAAGTACTTTGGCGGCGAACCTGATCCAGTCACTGTTCAGGGACTCTGAGATGATCCGAATCCTGATGCCCTCGATTGTCGACCCATCGATTGAGATGGGCGGGGCCTGGACCAGCACACGGGGTTTGGTGCGATTGCTTCGCGCCCGGCCGGTGGCCGCTGAAGTGGAGGTCGTTCCCGTCCGGCGCCGTTCGCCGGCCGCGCATCGGCTCCGCCAGTGCATCGCGGCGGGCCGGTCTCTGATCTCGGGGCGGCCGGCCAAGATCGAGTTCTGCCGCTCTCAAGCCCTTCTCTCGGAGGTAACACATCGGCTCTCCGGGCGGCAATTCGACCTTGTGATGATCAACGGAACAGACCTGCTTTGGCTCCTGCCGCATCTGCCCGCGAAGATACCTCGGGTTCTGTTCGCCCACAATATCGAGCACCAGCTTTTCGCTTCTGGAATTCGCGGCCATCTGAAATCTTCCGGGCTTGTCTCGCGGCTCCTCCGGCGAGACCACCGAAGACTCCGGGAGTACGAAATGGGGAGCCTTCGCCAGGCCGGCAGCGCGATCTTCCTCTCCTCGGCCGACGCTGCCTTCGCCGGGGCCGAATGTCCGGAGTTGCGGAGCATCACCCTGCCGCCCTTGTTCGAGGGATCGCCGGCCCGGCGGCGCATTGGAAGAGCGGGCGCGGATTGGCTGGAGATAGGGATGCTCGCCAATTTCGACTGGTGGCCGAATCGCGAAGGCATCCAATGGTTCTTGCGGGAAATCTTCCCGCATCTCTCACCCGAAATACGGCTCCATCTGTTCGGGCGCCACAGCCGGCGTGTCGCGCCGGATCATCCCAGGATTTTACGCCACGGGTTTTTGCCCGCGCTCGAGCAGGTCTGGAGCGCCTGCGACTTCATGATCTGCCCGATCATCTCCGGCGGTGGAGTGTGCGTGAAATTCGCCGAAACGGTGTACCATCGAATGCCGGTGCTGGGTACGCATTTCTCAGCGCGCGGGCTGCCTCTGGACCCGGATCCGTCCATTGTCCTGCTGGACGGCGCCGGGGAATGGATCGAGTTCCTCAACACGGACGCGCGTTGCCTGGCCGGACGGACGGTTTCCGATTTCATCGCCGACCGTTTTCGCGCGGATCGCTACGCCTCGGCGCTCTCTGAGTTTGTGTCGGGCTCGATCCGGGAGGGGAAAGCGACTGGCTAGCTCCCCTCGTGCCCGCTCATTCGACGTCGATGTCGCGATCGAAAACCACGTCGAGCGTGGCGCCCTGCCTAAGGTCTACTTCCCTGCCTCGTGTGAGCAAGACGGTGGCGACCCCAACCGCGCCTCCTGCTGCCGCGCCAATGCCCGCGCCCTTCCAGCTCCGGTCGGACAGTCCGCCGATGGAGGCGCCGCTGCCCGCCAGGATCGCGATTTGGGCGGCATCCTTGCCGCGATCGGGTCCCTGCCTGACTGTATCCTTTTCGCCAGCCACCTTCTGGTCCGTATCATTCGAATCCACCGAGCTCAGACGGGGCGAAAATCTCAGCACGGCGCCGCTGGCCAGCGTCAGCGCCTCCAGCCGGATCCCCAGCCGCGCCCGGCCCGCCACGCGGCCACTTCGTTGGGCGTGAGAAACGACTCCCTGCACGTAGGAACCGGCCGGAACGACGACCCGTCCCCCAGCCGCAATCGGGGAAGCCGTTTGAAGATAGACCTGATCGCCTTCCCGGGCCGTCCTGGTGCTTACGGAGTTCAGCATCTTGAGCAGGACATGACCACCCTTCGGAATTCCGGCGGCGGAAGCGAGCCAGGGAAGCCATAGGAGCGCGGCGATTCTCATAATTCCTGTACACGATGGTACCCTAGAAAATATACATGGCCAACCTTACGGAAGTGTTCGGCGGCGCGGCGGCGATCGCCAAGGGCATGGGCATCACCTTCAAAGAGATGATGCGTCCCACGCTGACGGAAGACTACCCCGACGCTCCGCCCAAATTTCAGGAACGTTTCCGCGGCGTGCATGAGTTGCAGCGCGACGAGAACGGTCTGGAAAAGTGTGTGGCCTGCTTCCTGTGCGCGGCGGCGTGCCCGGCCGATTGCATTTACATTGAAGCCGCCGAGAACACCGACGAGCTGCGCATCAGCGGCGGAGAGCGTTACGCCAAAGTCTATAACATCGACTACAACCGCTGCATCTTCTGCGGATTCTGCGTGGAGGCCTGTCCCACCGACGCCATTACGCACGGGCACGGCTTCGAGATTGCCAGCTACAACACCTCCACGCTGATCTACCGCAAGGAGCAGATGCTGGTGCCGATTCCCGAGGGCGCTCATTTCCCGCTCAAAGCGACTGAAACTGGTTCCGATGCCGGCGGGCATTGAGTCCCTGGTGAAATTCCGGAACCTATGATCCTTCCTACGACCTCCCTGGCGGCGCTCGAGCTGCTGGTGCTGTCGATGATCTGCTGGGGATCCTGGGCCAACGCGCACAAGCTCACGGGGAAGTGGCGATTCGAGCTGTTCTACTACGACTATTCCCTGGGCGTGGTGATCTGCTCGTTCGCCGCCGCGTTCACGCTGGGCTCCATGAATGCACGCGAACTCACATTTACCGACAATCTTCTGATCGCCAGCAACCATCAGATGGCCTACGCGGTAGCCGGCGGCGCCGTTTTCAATCTTGCCAACATACTGCTGGTGGCGGCCATTTCGGTATCCGGGATGGCGCTGGCGTTCCCGGTCACGATCGGGCTGGCGCTAGTGATCAGCATAGTCTGGAATTACGCCCTCAGTCCGCAGGGGAACGCGATGCTGCTGTTCGGCGGAGCGCTGCTGGTGCTGGTGGCCGTGATCGTCGACGCGTTCGCTTATAGCGGGTACGTCGATGCCCGGCTGGCGGCGGCCAAGGCGGGTCTTCAAGCCGACCCGCGAGCCAAAGCGACGCCCAAGCCGCTGGGCGCCGCGCGCGGGATCGTGCTCAGCCTGCTGAGCGGAATTTTCATGAGTTTTTCCTATCCGCTGATGGATATGGCCAAGGGCGGAGAGAACGCAGTATCGGCCTACGGAATGGCTGTGCTGACCGGCGGAGGCATGCTGCTCACAACATTTCTGTATGTCCCGTTCTTCGCTAATTTTCCCGTCTCGGGCGAGCCCCTGCCCGTTCATCGCTATTTCAGGGGAACCGGCAAGCAGCACTTGTGGGGAATATTCGGCGGCATGATCTGGGTTGCGGGAGCGATTGCGAGCTTCGCCGCGGCCAACGCGCCGGCTTCCGCGCAGGCCGGATCTGCCGTCAGCTACGCGCTGGGGCAGGGAGCGCCGCTTGTGAGCGCGCTGTGGGGCCTCCTGGTATGGCGTGAATTCAAGGGCGCCGACTTCCGCACCTGGATGCTGCTGGTAGCGATGATCGTGCTGTTCGGCGCCGGCGTGGCCATGGTGTCGATCGCTCCGCTGTATTCGACGAAATAATCTTGCACGCTCGGGGCGGCGGGAGCGTCATCCTTGTTGGGTATCAGTGTCGAAGGCGCTTTTGTATTTAATCGTGTTTGCGGCGCCGGCCATGGCCGGAGAATACGCCGTGCTCACGAGCGGCTTTCGGATTCACGCCGACCGGCACGAGCGCGAAGGCCAGGTGGTGCGCCTCTACACACGGGAGGGCGTCACGGAACTCCCGGCCGCGGCGGTGAGCGCTTTCGAGCAGGAAGACTACACGCCACCCGAGCCTCGGAGTCCCGAGCCAGCGATGCCCGCTCCGGTGAGGCTTGCGCAGCCCGTGCGGCCCGATCCGAAGACTCTGATTCGCAACGCGGCGGTCCGATCCGGCCTCCCGCCGGAATTCGTGGAGAGCGTGGCCACAGTCGAGTCGGCCATGCGTCCGGATGCGATCTCACCCAAGGGAGCCATCGGCGTCATGCAGCTCATGCCTTCGACGGCGCGCGCGCTGGACGCGGATCCGAGCGACCCCGCGCAGAACATCGACGCCGGAACCCGTCTGCTGCGCGATCTGTTGATCAAGTACGACGGCGACGTGGTGAAAGCGCTGGCGGCCTATAACGCCGGCGCCGGCGCGGTGGATCGCTACCAGGGCTTGCCGCCGTATCCGGAGACACAGCAGTACGTGAACAAAGTGATTCGGAGCTATCAGCAGGCCGGCGGGCGGTAGAAGCACTTCGGGCTCCGCTTGCTCACGCGCGCGGTTCAGTAAGTACTTTCAGAACCGCGACCGCAGGGAGCGGAGCATTATTCAGCAACCTCCCTGATACACTGATGGCAGACGATGGTCTTTGATCCGGATTCCTTCTCGTCCCGCCACATTGGTCCCGATGAAACCGAACGCGACGCGATGCTGAAGGCGGTGGGCGCTGCCTCACTCGACGCATTGATGGACGAGGCGATTCCAGCCGGCATCCGGCTGCCGCGGCCGCTCGACTTGCCGGAAGGACAGAGCGAGCATCATTTCCTCCGCGATTTGCGTCATCTCGCCGCGCGGAACCAGATTTTCAAGTCCTATATCGGTCTGGGCTATTACGATTGCATCACGCCGAGCGTCATCGTACGAAACGTGCTGGAGAATCCGGGCTGGTACACGCCTTACACGCCGTATCAAGCCGAGATCGCACAGGGCCGGCTGGAGGGGCTCCTCAACTTCCAGACCGTGATCCGGGACCTGACCGGGATGGAGGTTGCGAACGCTTCGCTTCTGGACGAGGCGACCGCGGGCGCGGAAGCGATGGCGATGCTGCGCCGGCTGCAGCCCGATCGCGGCAACAGATTTTTCGTGGCCGATTTGTGCTTTCCCCAGACCGTCGAAGTCGTGCGCACGCGCGCCGAGCCGCTCGGAATCGAACTGGTCGTGGGGGACTGGCGGCGCGCTCGGCTCGACGGCGTATTCGGCGCGCTGGTGCAGACGCCGGATGAAGCGGGCGCGGTCCACGATCTTCGCGGCTTCATCGCGGAAGCCCATCGCGCCGGCGCGATGGTGGCGGTGGCGAGCGATCTGCTCAGCCTCACGCTGTTGACGCCGCCCGGGGAGATGGGAGCCGACGTCGTCTTCGGAAACTCGCAGCGTTTCGGCGTGCCCCTGGGCTACGGAGGACCGCACGCCGCCTTCTTCGCCACACGCGAGAAATATGTGCGGCAGGTGCCCGGCCGGATCATCGGCGTATCCGTCGACGTGCATGGCCATGCAGCGTACCGGATGGCGCTCCAGACGCGCGAGCAGCATATCCGCCGCGACAAGGCAACCTCAAATATCTGCACTGCCGAGGCGCTGCTCGCCAATATCGCGGGATTCTACGCGGTCTATCACGGCCCCCGAGGCCTCGCCGCAATCGCGCGCCGTGTGCACGCGTACGCCAGGCTGCTCGAACGCGAGCTCGCCAAGGCCGGCGTCGCGCAACGCAATGAAACATTTTTCGACACGCTTCGGCTGGATGTGCCGGCAGACGCGGCCGGACGGGTGCATCGAGAGGCGCTCGCGTCGAGGATCAACTTCCGATACCGGGCCGACGGCACGATCAACGTCGCCCTGGATGAAACCACGGATGCGGACGACGTCGAAGCGATCGTGCGAGTGTTCGCCGCCGGGACTGGCGCGCGGATCCCGCTCAGCGGGATGGATCGCTCGCCCGAAGGGCTGGCGCTCGACTATCCGCGGGAACTCAAACGCACCTCGCCGTTCCTGACGCATCCTGTGTTCAACACCTGTCATTCGGAAACGCAAATGATGCGATACCTCCGGCGTTTGGAGAGAAAGGACACTGGCCTCGACACGTCGATGATCCCGCTCGGCTCCTGCACCATGAAGCTGAATGCGGCATCGGAGATGCTGCCGCTCACCTGGCCCGAGTTTTCGAAGCTGCACCCCTTCGTACCGGTCGAGCAGACGGCAGGCTACCAGCAGATCTTTCGCGAGATGGAGCAAGCGCTGTGCGAGATCACGGGTTTCGCGGCGGTATCGCTCCAGCCCAATGCCGGGGCGCAGGGCGAGTTTACCGGGCTCATGGTGATTCGCGCCTGGCATCACGCCCGCGGCGAGCGAAACCGCGAGGTGGTGCTGATTCCCTCCTCGGCGCACGGCACCAATCCGGCGAGCGCGGTCATGGCCGGGATGCGCGTCGTGGTGGTGGGAAGCACGAGCGACGGCGACATCGACGTCGCCGACCTGAAGGCGAAGGCCGAAACTCATCGCGACCATCTGGCCGCATTGATGGTGACGTATCCATCGACTCACGGAGTTTTTGAAGGCAGCATCCAGGAGATCTGCGCCATCGTCCACGCCAACGGCGGACAAGTGTACATGGACGGCGCGAACATGAATGCGCAGGTGGGGCTGACTAGTCCGGCCGCGATCGGCGCCGACGTCTGCCACCTGAACCTGCACAAGACGTTCGGCATCCCGCATGGCGGCGGCGGTCCCGGCATGGGACCCATCGCGGTGGCCTCACATCTGGCCGCGTACCTGCCGGGCCATCCGCTCATCAAAACCGGCGGCGCGCGGGCGATTCCCGCGATCGCGGCGGCGCCGTGGTCGAGCGCGAGCATTCTGCTGATTTCCTACGGCTACATCAAAATGCTCGGCCGCGAGGGGCTGACCGAGGCCACACGTTACGCCATCTTGAACGCGAACTATCTCAAATCGCAACTGGAGCCGCATTATCCGGTCCTGTACACGCATGCCAACGGCCGCGTGGCGCACGAGGCGATCTTCGATCTGCGCCCGTTGAAGGAGGCGAGCGGCGTCGACGAGTTGGACGTGGCGAAGCGGCTCATGGACTTTGGATTCCACGCGCCGACGGTGTCGTTCCCGGTCCCGGGAACGCTCATGATCGAGCCCACCGAGAGCGAGTCGAAGAGAGAGATCGACCGGTTCTGCGAGGCGATGATCGCCATCCGCCGCGAGATTCAGGCGGTGATCGACGGGAAGGCCGATCCGAAGGATAACCCCCTGAAGAACGCTCCGCACACAGCCGCGTCGGTCGTCGCCGGCGAGTGGCGGCACCCCTATTCGCGGGAACAGGCCGCCTATCCGCTGCCGTTCGTGCGCGAGTCGAAATTCTGGCCGAGCGTGGGGCGGATCGACAACGCCTACGGCGATCGCCACCTGATGTGCGCGTTTCCGCCGGCAGAAGACTACTCGGCCGCGATGTAGCTCTGGTAATCCGCCGCCGACAGTAGCTGCTTCACTTCGTCCGGCGCCGACAACCTGACTTTGAAAAGCCACGCTGCGCCGTGCGGATCTTCGTTCAGTTTCTCCGGCGTCGTGGCCAGCAGCTCATTGACCGCAATCACTTCGCCCGAGACTGGCGAGAAAAGATCGCTTACGGCCTTCACCGATTCGACCGAGCCGACCGTCTTGCCCTGTTCGGCGGTGGAGCCGGCCTTTGGCAGATCGACGTAGACGATATCACCCAGTTCCCTTTGCGCGTGATCGGTGATGCCGACGGTTCCGGTGTCGCCTTCGACGAGCACCCACTCGTGCTCTTTCGTGTAACGGAAATTGTCCGGATACATGTCCTATTTCGCCCGTTTGTAGAAAGGGGTCGGAACTGTCACCGCCTCGACCGGCTGATTTCGCACGATCACGTGAATCGCGCGGCCAATTTCAGCCAGCTCAGAGGGCAAGTAACAGAGTCCGATGTTCTTGTTTAAAGAAGGTGCGGGTCCCCCGCTGGTCACCCAACCAGCCGCCGCTCCGTCGACGTACACTTCATAACCGTCGCGGCCGATGCCGCGGCCCTTCATTTCAAATCCGGCGAGCTTGCGCGTGACGCCCCGCTGCTTGTGCCAGATCAGTGCCTCGCGGCCGATGAAGTCACCCTTGTCGAGCTTCACGATCCAATCCAGGTCCGCTTCCCACGGCGTGATGCTCGAGTGAATCTCGTGGCCGTAGAGCGCCATCTTCGCTTCCAGGCGCAGTGTGTTGCGCGCTCCCAGGCCGCAGGGCTTGATCGCGAACTCCGCGCCGGCGGCGAGAATTTCATCCCACAACCGCGGCGCTTCCCCGGGCGTCATGTAAATCTCGAATCCATCTTCCCCAGTGTAGCCGGTGCGCGCCATGCGAGCCGCCGCGCCCGAGACCGTTCCATCGATGAAGTGATAGTAACGGAGCGGAGCCAGTTCGCACGGCGTCAACTTCTGCAACGTATCGATCGCCCGCGGCCCTTGAATCGCGATCTGCGCGTAGCGCGCGCTGGCGTTTTCCACGGTTGCGTCGAAGTGGTTCTGGGATGCGATGTGCGCGTAGTCTTTCTCCTGGTTCGACGCGTTGACCGACAGAAAGTAATGATCGCCGGCGACTTTGTGGACCAGAATGTCGTCGAGGAATCCGCCATGCCCATAGAGGAGGGCCGAGTAGTGCGCCTGCCCGATCTTGAGCCTGGACGCCGCGTTGGTGGCAACGTAATCCACCAGTTTCAGCGCATCCGGGCCGCGGACTTCGATCTCGCCCATGTGACTCACGTCGAATACGCCAACGCTCTGGCGCACGGCGCGATGTTCCTGGAGCACGCCTGAGTACTCGACGGGCATGTCCCAGCCGGCGAAATCGACCATCTTTGCTCCCATCCGCCGGTGCACGGAATGGAGCGGAGTGGCCTTGAGCGCGCCGCCGGACTGGCTCATGAAAGACTCAGGCTAGCATAGGGCCTTGCTGAAAACGTCGGGACCCACTCGCTGACGCTCGTGGTTCAGTGTCGGCACTGAACCGCGCACGAAGTAAGCGGGCTTAACGGCTGCACCCACTCTGCTAAAATTCGATTCCATGAGCATCGCGACGGTCTACCCTCCCAGTGACGAGTTTGTCCGCAAGGCCCATGTGCAAGGCATGGACGGATATCTCGATCTCTACCGCCGGGCGGAGCAGGATCCGGAAGCGTTCTGGGGCGAGATCGCCGGGCGGGAGGTTCACTGGTTCGAAAAATGGTCGCGCGTGCTCGAGTGGAACCCGCCCTTCGCGCGGTGGTTCGCCGGCGCCAGGACCAACGTCGCCTACAACTGCCTCGACCGCCATCTCTCGACGCACCGCAAGAACAAGGTCGCGATTCTGTGGGAAGGAGAGCCGGGCGAACAGCGCTTCCTCACCTACCAGGAACTCCACCGCCTGGTCTCGCGATTCGCCAGCGTGCTGAAGTCGCTCGGCTACGCGGCCGGCGATCGCGCCATCATCTACATGCCGATGATTCCGGAGCTGCCCATCGCGATGCTGGCCTGCGCGCGCCTGGGCATCACGCACAGCGTCGTCTTCGGCGGGTTCTCGGCGGAGGCGCTCAAGGTCCGCATCCAGGACCTGGGCGCGAAAATCGTGATCACCGCCGACGGCGGCTACCGGCGCGGCAAGGAAGTGCCGCTGAAGCCCGCCGTCGATGAAGCGCTGCCGGAATGCCCCGGCGTGCGCGACGTGATCGTCTACCGCCGCACAGGTTCGGAAACACCGATGCAGGACGGCCGCGACCACTGGTGGCACGCGCTCGACGAAAACGCGAGCGAGGATTGTCCCGCTGAACACCTGGACAGCGAACATCCCCTCTACGTGCTCTACACATCGGGCACCACCGGAAAGCCCAAGGGAATTCTCCACACCACCGGCGGCTACCTCACCCAGTTGACGGCGAGCATGAAGTGGGTCTTCGATCTGCGCGATGAGGACACCTACTGGTGCTCGGCCGACATCGGCTGGGTGACCGGGCACAGCTACATCGTGTATGGCCCG
>JBGPLI010000026.1:0-36636 GCA_041486445.1 Bryobacteraceae bacterium | reverse complement strand
TCCTGCGCCGTGTAACCCATCAGCGTCTGGAGCAGTTGCGGAATCAATACGGTGCCTCCGAACATCGTCGCGCCGATGACGAACATCATCGAGCAGGAGACGGCGAAGTTCCGGTTCCTGAACAAGCGGATGTCAATGATGGGATGGTCGTGGTGGAGCTCCCAGAAGACCGCCGTGATCAGGCAGACAGCCGAAATCGCGGCGAACGTGTTGATGAAGTTCGAGGAGAACCAGTCCTCGCGCTCGCCCTTGTCGAGCACCACTTGCGCGGCGCCGATACCGATGGCGAGCAGCCCCAGGCCCACCCAGTCCACCGTGAAACCGGCCTTCTGGGGAGCCTTCAAGTACGGCGGATCCTCCACCAGCCGCGACGTCAGGAGCAACGAGAGGATCGCCACCGGAACGTTGATGAAGAAGATCCAGCGCCAGTCGTAATTGTCGGTGATGTAGCCGCCCAGCGTCGGCCCGATCGCGGGCGCCAGCACCACGGCCATGCCGTACATCGCAAACGCCATGCCGCGTTTCTGCGCGGGAAACGTGTCGGCGAGGATGGCCTGCTCGCTCGGCGCCAGTCCTCCTCCTCCCAATCCCTGAATGACGCGGAACAGCACCAGCATGCCCAGATTCGGCGCCAGCCCGCACATCAGCGAGCTGATGCCGAACAGCACCACGCAGGTCATGTAGAAACGCTTGCGTCCGTACCGTGTGGCCAGCCACGCGCTGATCGGCAGCACCACGGCGTTGGCCACCAGATAGGAGCTCAGCACCCACGTGCTTTCGTCCTGCCCGGCCGAGAGGTTGCCCGCGATGTGCGGCAGCGCCACGTTGGCGATGCTGGTATCGAGCACCTCCATGAACGTCGCCAGCGTGACCGTCAGGCCGATCACCCAGGGGTTATGCTTCGGACGCCACTCCCCAGCCGGAATAACCGGTGTGCTCATCGAACCTGTACCGTCGGAACCACCGACATCCCCGGCCTCAGAATGTGGTCGCTGTTCTGCCCCGCGTCGAGCGCGATGCGCACCGGAATCCGCTGCACCACCTTCACGTAATTTCCGGTCGCGTTCTCCGGCGGAAGCAGGCTGAACCTGGCGCCGCTCGCGCCGGCGATTCGTTCCACTTTCCCGCGGTACTCATGATCGAACGCGTCCACCTTCACCTTGACCGTCTGGCCCGGTTTCATCGACCGAAGCTGCGTCTCCTTGAAATTGGCGGTCACCCAGAGGTCGTCCAGAGGCACGATGGCCATCAACTGCTGGCCTACGGAAACGTTCTGCCCGATCTCGACGGATTTCTTTCCGACGATGCCGCTCACCGGCGCGGCAATGACGCCGTACTTCAAATTGAGTTCGGCCTGCGCGAGCTGCGCCCTCTGTTGCGCGACCTTCGCGGCGGCCGATTGCGCGCGAGCTTCGCTCACTCGCACCTGTTGCGGACCCGTCATCGCGGATTGCACCGTCGCGTCGGCCTGGGCCACTTTCGTCCGCGCCTGCTCGACCGCCATTTCGGCCACGGAAATGTTCTGCTGAGCCTCCCCCACCATTGCCTTCTGCGCGTCGAGCGTGGCTCGCGCGGCTTCGGCGGTCGCCACGGCTTGGTCGTATTGCTGCCGGGAAATTTCGTCTTTGGCAACCAGCGTCTTGTACCGCTCGGCGTCTTGAGATGCCTTGGTGTAGTTCGCCTCGGCCGCCCGCACGTTGGCCTGGGCCGTGACAAGACGCGCGCGCGCGGAGCCGAGTTGCTGCTCGGACCACCCGACGCCCGCCGCCGCGTCCTCATGGGACGACCGCGCGCCGCTCAACACGCTGGCCGTCGTCACCGAAGTGATGGGGACATCGGTGCGCTGGCTTTCGAGGTTCGCGACGGCCTCGGCCAGATCCGCCCGCGCCCTTGCGACCGCCACTTCGTAATCCCCGCGGTCGAGCTCCACCAGCAAGTCGCCCGCCTTCACATATTGCTGATCCTCGACCAGCACCTTGACCACCTGGCCCGCGATCCGCGCGCTGACCGGGTTGATGCTCCCGTCGATTTGCGCGTCATCGGTCGACTCGACGCGCGCGAGCTCCGCCCAGATCCTGTAGCCGCCGCCCGCCAGCGCGATCAGCACGAGAAGGCCGAGGACGCGCCCCAGAGTCTTCCGTCCCTTCCCGGTGCGAACCACCGAGTGGATTTCCCGATCGACAGTTTCGGCCATGATTAATTTCCTCCCATGAACTGTTTCAAACTCGTTTCCGTCAGGCCCACCGCGCGCGCCAGGCTCACCTTGGCCAGGTTGTGCGCATGGACGCTCGATATCAAATTCTGCTCGGCGTTCGCTACCGACTCCTGCGCCTGGATCACTTCGATGTTGTCGGTGACGCCGGCCGCGAACCGGTCGCGCGCTTGCGTGAGCGTCTGGCCCGCCAGGTCCAGATTGCCTCGCGCCACCGCCACCTGGTCGGCGGCCGATGTCAGATCGAGCAGCGCGGCGCGCACCTCGAAGTCGATCCGCCCCTGGAGGTCGGCGAGCTCCTCTTTCCGCTGCTTGACCGTGATATCGGCCTGCTCCAGATCGTTGCGGTAGCGCCCGGCCACGAAGATCCCGAACTTGACCGAGGCGGTGACCTCGAAGGTACCGTGCGATTGCAGCGGAGTCTTCCCGAGGTCCCCGTAATCGGCGGAGATGCTCGCGACGGGATAGCGCTGGGCGAGCGACGCCCGCCGTGCCGTTTCCGCGGCTTGGAGCTGCGCCTTGGCGCTCCGGTAGTCCGCGCGCGAGTCGTAGGCCCGCCGCAATATCTCATCCGGCGCGAGTCCTTCGAGCGGCGCGAAGGGGGCCGCGCTCGAAATCTCGAACGCTTGGCCCGAGGGCAGGCCGATCACACGGGCCAGCGTGAGCTTGCTCTTGGCGAGCTGGTTCTGTTCCGCGAGCAGGAGCTGCTGGCGCGTTCGCAGCTCCACCTGAGCGCGCAACTCGTCGATCGCCGGCGACACGCCGGCCTGGTGCTGGTCCCGCGCCCTTTCGTAGAGCGCCTGTGCGGTGGCCACCTGCACGCGCGTCGCGTCCACGCGGGCGCCGCTGGCGATGATTTCGAGATACGCCGCCGCCACGGCTTGCACCACCAGGTCGCGCGCATCCTGAAACGACAGCTCGGAAGCGCGGACGGCTTGCGAGGTGGCTCGAAGATTCTGTCGCGCCTGCCAGTCAAACAGCGTGGAGGTGAGGGTAGCGCGCGCGTCGGCGTAGCCGAACGGACCGGCCACCGTTGGGAATCCTGAGAATTTGAAGCCGTAGGTTGCCAGATTGATTTGCTTGGAAGTCTCCGAAATCCCGCCGACGACCAGAGGCAGCAGGGCGTTCAGCGCCCTCGATCGCTCCAGTCGCGCCGAGCGGCCTTGATTCTCCCCAGCCAACACGCCGAGGTTGTTTTTCAACCCGCGGGCGATAGCGTCGTCCAGCGAAAGCGTGAGCGGCGTTGCGGTCGCTTCCCCGCTCGAAACGCTGCCCTGGAACAGGTTCTGCGCGGCCAGCGGCAGCGCCACCCAGAAAACGAGATTCGGCCTCATCTTCAGATAAGAGGCAGTTCGCGGTCCACAAGTAAAACATTTAAAATCAGTTGCTTGTATGAAGTGTGACAGACGACATATCGGCATGTGACGAAATGCCGACATGCAAGATCCACACACCCACCAGCGGCATCGCCGACACCGCCACGCACACCTGCGGAAACCCAAAGTGATCGACGATCGAGCCGATGGCCGGAGAAACGAACGCCTGCATCAGTCCGTACCCGGAGGTGAGCGCGGCGACGCTGAAGGCCGCGCGGCCGGAGCCGAACAGGTCGATCGGCAGCGCGTACATGTTGGTCGAGCTGCACAGAGTCCAGAAGAAGCTCATGCAGATGAGCGCTGTGGCGAGCGCGGGTGTCGGCATCAGCGGAATCGCCGCGGTAGCGAACAGCGCCGCGATCGCACTGACCCAAGAAATGCGCAGCCGCGCCGCGATCAGGCCCGCGCCCCCGCGGATCCAGCGAAAGGCGAGCGCGCCGCCGAAAAATCCTCCGAGTGTGGCGAAAATCGACGGAAGCCAGGCGTAGCGCAGGTTGGCCTCTTCCTGAGTGAGGTGCCAGGCCTGGTTGAAATACGCCGTGGTCCAATTGGTCCACAGCGTATACAGCGTCATGATGAACATGTTCGCGATCACCATCCCCCACAGCCGCCGGTCGCGCAACAAATCCGCCACGGGCGCGGCCGGCGCCTGGTTCGCCGCGGGCCTTGCGGGAACGCGCTTGGCCGTGAACCACCACAGCGGCGCCCACAATAGGCCGAGCGCGCCGCAAGCGACGAATGCCGATCGCCAGCCGTATCGTGGCGCGAGCGTCCCCACGATCAGCGGCGCGGCGAACAACCCCAGGCTGATCCCGATCTGGTTGAACGCGGTGCCCAGGGCGAGTTCGCGCGGCTCCAGATACGTCGCTCCCGCTTTGCCGAATCCGGGGATGCTGGCGGCCTCGGCGATGCCGAGCATGGTGCGGCACGCCAGCAACCCGCGGAAGCTTTGCGTCAGTCCCGTGGCCGCGCCCGCAAGCGACCACGCGATCACCGAAATGCTCGCGCCCATGTTGAGCCCCACGCGATCGATGAACAGGCCCGCCGCGGGGGCCGTCAGCGCGTAAACGATGGAGAAGACCGAGGCGATCTCGCCGAACTCGAAATTCGAGAGACGGAACTCGCTCATCAGAGTCGGCGCCAGCGCGGCCACCAACTGGCGATCCAGGTAACTGAGCGTGGAGGAGAGAAGAAAAACGCTAATGGCGATCCATCGCAGCGGGATCCTTCCCATCAGGGAAACTCTACCACCGCGATGTCTCCGGCGGTCGCGAGTTTCGCGTCGGGCTTGCCGTCGTGTTGCAGCTTGATCTTGCGCGGCGGGCGCTGGACGCCACAGCCGAGAGCCGCCTCGCCGGTCCCCTCGACGACCAGCTTGTTCGGATCGCGGATCAGCAGGCGCACCGCCGCACCGCCGTCTTTTTGAATCGTCAAGCGCAGTTGACCGTTGAGGCAATCGACTTGGGTGAGCGTGCCGGCGACCTTCTCCCCCTGAGCATCGTCCCACCACGCGACGACGTTGGCGGGCCTGGGGCGCAGGCCGAGCTTCTCGTTGGCCGCAGCCTCGGCCGCGTGGACCTCAGCCGCGGCGGCGTCCTTGATCCGTTGCAGCTCGGCGGCCTTCTCCTCGGCGATGCGCTTCTTCTCGGCGGCGTCGAAATCGGAGCGGCGTTCCTCCAGGTCGAGACGCGCCTGATGAATGCGCGCGCGCTCGTCGTCGTTGGGCGCGGCGTGCTCGGCCGCCGACCACGATTTGCCGGCGTCGGCGTACAGATTCGCGGCGGCTTGCGCCTCGGCCAGAGCCTGCCAGTAGGCGGCGTTGCGCGGCTCAAGCGTTGTGGCGGTCTTGAGATCGAGAACCTTCGAGACGGCGTTGGTCTCGAGCGCGGCCAGCTTGACGTGCGGCTCCCCCCAGCGCGGATTCGCCTTCACCGCAAGCTCCAGCGCCGGGCGCGTTCCCTTCGCCAGAAGACCGCGGGGGCTGTCCGGCGGAAAACTTTTGCCGCCGGCGGCGAGCTCGGCGAACAACGCGTTCATCGCCGCCATCTCGACGGGCTTCTCGATGAAGTCGCGATTCGGATTGAGCGCGCGGCCCGGGACCGAAGCGGCTTCGAAATTCCCGGCTCGCGCGTAGGCGTCCACCAGTGTGTTGAGCTTCGCCAGCGTCAGGTCGAAGGCATTGCGAATGGCGGCATCCTCGTCTCCGCCCTGCTGGAGATTATTCAGATACACACGGAGCTTGCCGCTGTAGTCGGGATTGGTCGCTAGCAGTTGCAGTTTGGCCCAGGCGCGCGTCCGCTCCGGCGGCAGCTCGCCCGAGGGCAGGGGCGCGCCCAGCGAAATCTTCGGCCCGCTCACCTTGATGGTCGAAAAAAGATCGCACAGCGCGGTTTCGATCGACTCCGGCATGCGGCCGGCGTTCTGGTCGATCAGCAGGCACGTGAGCGCGCGGAGCCAGTCCCGAGGCAGCGGCGTATCGGCGCTCCAGGCGGCGAGCGTGGCCGAGCCGCCGTCGACAAACGGTTTCGCCAGCGCGTGCGGTCCGTATTCGCGCGCGCTCGAAAACAGCACCACGTCGACGGGGAAGGTCGTATCCAGCTCTTTCTTGTCGAGGATCGCGGCGAGCGCGTAGCGAAGCTGCTCCATCTCATTGAGCCGCTCCCGCGCGCGGCCGTCGCCGGCGTCGCTCAGGATGTGAAAGGGGCCGGAGCGGTATTCGGTCCAGCCCGCGGCGGAGGCGGAGGCGGCGAGCAGGGTGGCGGCGAGAGCAACCCGGAACATCACTCATTAATTTTCGCGCACAACTGCGTCCCGAGGGTGCCCAGGCGACAGCACCCGCCGCCTGAGCTATACTGACGGGAGATTCACCACGAACAGCATGGCAACCGAACAGCATGTCTGGCGCAGCGACCCGGAGGTTCTCGGAGGCGCCCCTGTCTTTGCGGGCACACGGGTTCACGTCCGCTCGCTGTTTGACTACCTGGAAGGGGGCGAATCGCTCGATGAATTCCTGCGGCAGTTCCCGTCGGTGAGACGTGATCAGGCCATTGCGGCGCTCGATATGGCGCGCGAATTCTTGCTCGCCGGTGCGCATTCTACTTGATGAGAACATTCTTGTCGGAATCCTTGTGCTGCGTGCACCTTCCAACCGGCTCGTTCACCTGCGGCCACTTGTGCCTGCAATTCTGGATGCGTTGACGGCTTTGGCACCCGGGTCGTTACGGCACGTTGACAACTCGGAGGTCTCCTGAGTTACGGGCGCTACTACGACGAGCTCGAACCCGGCCAGAAGTTCGAGCATTGGCCGGGCCGCACCATCACCGAATTCGACGACACGCTGTTCAGCCTGCTGAGCATGAACCAGCACCCGCTGCACATCGACGAGCACTACGCCTCCGGCACGCAGCACGGACGCCGGCTGGTGGTGGGTCCGCTGGTGGTGGCGCTGGTGATCGGGATGTCGGAGGCCGACGTCGGCGGCCGCGCGACGGCCACGCTCGAATACCGCGACGTGCGGCACGTGGGACCGGTGTTCCACGGCGACACCATTTACGCGCGCTCCTCGATCGTGGCCAAGCAGGATGGCGTCGTGACCGTCCGGTCGGAAGGCGTGAACCAACGCGGTGAGGTGGTGCTCACGCTGGAAAGAAAGATCGCGGTGCCATCCCAATGAGCTGCGGGCGCTACTTCGAAGAATTCACGCCGGGCGACCTCTACAAGCACTGGCCCGGCCGCACCATCACCGAGCACGATAACACCTGGTTCGCGCTGCTCTCGATGAACCAGAGCCCGCGATTCCTCGACCATCACCACTCCCCGCAACGGCCGGTGGTCGATACGCTGGTGTTCAGCCTCGCGCTGGGGATGACGGTCGCCGACACCAGCGGCCGGGCGATCGCCAACCTCGCCTTTGAGAGCGTGGTGTTTGAGACGCCGCTCTATGTCGGCGACACGCTGTATTCGGAGACCGAGGTGCTGGAGAAACGCGAGTCGCGGAGCAAGCCCGACCGGGGGACAGTGTACGTCGAAGTCCGGGCGTTCAACCAGCGCGGGGAGCGCGTGCTGGTCCTGCGGCGGCGTTTCCTCGCCCCGAAGCGGTAGTACAATCCAGGCATGAGCCGCACCCTCTCGCATCGCCGCGAATTTCTGCGCTTCCTCGCCGCCAGTCCGCTCGTGGCGCAAGCCTGGGCCCAGGACGCCCCCGCTCTCTCGAGCCCCAAGGACGCGCTCAGCGTCATGGACTTTGAGCCGCTGGCCCGCAAGGCGCTGCCCCCCGCGCACTGGGGATACCTGGCCACCGGAGTGGACGACGACGTCACGCTGCGCATCAACCGCGAAGCTTTCGGGCATTTCCAATTGCGCGCCCGCCGCCTGGTGGACGTCGCCAAAGCCGATCTCCGGACCGAGGTGCTCGGCGCGGCATGGGACATGCCCATCTATGTCAGCGCCGTCGGAAGCCAGAGGGCGTTCCATCCGGAAGGGGAGCTGGCCACGGCTCGCGCGGCACGGGCCAAGAAGACAATGCAGATGCTCTCCACGGTGACCTCGACGCCGGTGGAGGACGTCGCCAAGAACCTCGGCACGCCGCCCTGGTTTCAACTCTACATGCCGCTCACCTGGGACGACACCGAGAAGCTGGTGAAGCGGGCGGAGGCGGCCGGCTGCCCGGTGCTGGCCTGGACCATCGATCTTCTGGCCGGGCGGAATACCGAGACCGCCACGCGCTTCTCGCGTGCGGACCGCCGCGATTGCCAGACGTGCCACACCAATTCCGCGACCGCCGGCGCGAATACACAGAACCAGCGGGGCAAGCCGATGTTCGCCGGACTCTCCGGCCAAATGAATCCGCCGCAGGCGACCTGGGCCTACGTCGACCGGCTGAAGAAGCTGACGACGATGAAGCTGGTCCTCAAGGGGATCGATACCGGCGAGGACGCGCGGCTCGCGCGCGAGCACGGTGTGGACGGCGTGATCGTCTCGAACCACGGCGGCCGCGCCACCGAAACCGGCCGCGGCACCATCGACATTCTTCCCGAGGTGGTGGACGCCGCGGGTGGGCAGATCCCCGTTCTGGTCGACGGCGGATTTCGCCGGGGCTCGGATGTCTATAAAGCTCTCGCGATCGGAGCGCGCGCCGTGGGGGTCGGCCGGCCTTACATCTACGGACTCGCCTCCTTCGGCCAGGAGGGCGTCGAACGCGTGCTCGACATTCTGCGCGCGGAGCTGACGCTGACCATGCGCCAGTGCGGCACCCCGGAGATCGCGCAAATCACGCGGGCATCGGTTTTGAGGAACGGGACGCGGCTGTAAGGAGATTTCCATGACGATGAAGATTGCGTTACTGCTCGCCGGGGCGGCGGCGGTTTTGCCGGTGTACGCCAGGAACAAGATCCTCTTCAACCGCATCGGTCCCTCGGCGGCGGAATTGTACATCGCCAACGCGGATGGCGCGGGCGAGCGGAAACTGTTCCCCACCTCGGGATTCGACTACAGCGCGTCGTTCTCCCCGGACGGGAAGTGGATCGTGTTCACCTCCGAGCGCAACGGCTCCGCCGATATCTACCGCGTGCGCGTGGACGGCTCGGGACTGGAGCGGTTGACGGACGATCCGGCCTACGACGATCAGGCGGCGCTCTCGCCGGACGGTCGGCAACTGGTGTTCGTCTCTTCGCGCGGATCGGGGTCCGCCGATATCTGGATTCTCGATCTCGCGACGCGCAAGGCGCGCAATTTGACCAATGCGCCGGGCGGCGATTTCAGGCCGAGCTGGTCGCCCGACGGCAAATGGATCGCGTTCTCCTCGGACCGCAATACCGAATTCAGGCCGCACAGCCTGGGATGGGAACACGTGCAGGAGGCAAGCATCTACGTGATCCAGCCCGACGGCAAGGGCTTGCGCCGGCTCACCTCGGCGGGCATGTTCGCGGGGTCGCCCAAATGGTCGGCCGACGGGAAGCGTGTCGTGTTTTATGAGATGGCTGTCGGGCAGACGTTCGCGGCCCGTGTGGGCGCCCCGACAGCGGCGTCGCAGATCGTTTCCATCGACGTCGCCAGCGGCTCGCGAGTGGAGCACACCTCGGGTCCGGAGGTGAAGGTGGCCCCGCAATTCCTGAGTGCGGATCGCGTGGGCTATCTGGTCAAGTCGGGCAAGCAGCAGGGACTGGCCTTTTCGACGGGCGATCGGGGGGCCGCAGGAGACCTACGCAATCCCGCCTGGTCGCCCGACGGCAAGCAGGTGGTCTATCAAAAAACATCGTTTGCGCCACGCCCCCAGAATCAAGCGTTGTTCAGCCGGGACCCGGATTTCGATCTGGCCTACTCGGAGTTCTTTCCCGCTTTTTCCCGCGAGGGGAGACTGGCGGTGTCTGCTTCCGGCGGAGCGTCCATTTCGATCATGGATGCGGACGGCTCGCTCGCCCGGCCGGTCTTCCAAGAAAAGGGCGGGATCGCCATGGTGCCGTCCGGGTCTCCCGACGGACAGTGGATCGCGTTCGGATTCGGCGCGTTTTTCACCGCGCGCCAGGACAAGCCGGCGCGAGTGAGGATAGTTCGCGTGGACGGCTCGGAAGCGCGCGACCTCACCGGGGGGCCTGGCAACACGGGGTTCCCGAGCTTCTCGCCCGACGGAAAACGAATCGTGTATCGCGTCTGGGGCGAGCAGGAGCACGGCCTTCGCATCCTGAATCTGGAGGATGGCTCGGTGAAGACGCTCACCACGGACTACGACAACTTCCCTTCGTGGTCGCCCTCGGGAGACCGCATCGCCTTCACGCGCGCCTTCAATCACGCCTTCGACCTCTTCTCGATCCAGCCCGACGGCTCCGGCCTCAAGCAATTGACGAATGCGCCGGGTAATGACGCGCACAGCGCCTGGTCGCCCGACGGCGGCTACATCCTGTTCAGCAGCTCGCGGCTCGGGTTCAGGGATGAAGCGCCCACCTACGACCGCGCGTTCCAGCCCTATGGCGAGCTGTTCGTCATGAGGGCGGACGGCTCCGGTCAGAGGCCGCTCACAGACAACAACTGGGAGGACGCCACGCCGGCGTGGCAGCCGGTGGCCGCCGGGAAGAAGTAGGATTGGCCCGCTGATTGCACTGTAGATAGGCAGGAGAGCGCATAGGGCGCGGCGGCATCCTCGAGGTTGTCGGCAGAGGGTGCCGCCGCGATCCATTAATGCGCGTCCACTGAGGAGTAAAGGCCATGACATTCACACCCTATGTTATTCTCTGGTCCATCCTGGCGTTGACCATACTCGGGCTGGCGCTATATCGGAAATTTGTAGCAAACCGGGAAGAGGATCTCGTCCATCTCGGCCCCGGTGAGGAAAAGGAGATTCCCAAACAGGTTCAGCTCGCCGTGAAGCTGGAAACGGTTGACCGGTGGGGCAAGACCCTGACGGTAGTCGCGGCAGCGTTTGGCTTGGTGCTTGCCGCCGCCTATCTGTATGAAGCGTGGCTCACGAGCCTGCAACGCGCCAGCTAACCCGCCGCTGCGCGAGAGAACCCACATCGCCCGGCCGCTGGGTGCGAATTGACCCATACGGCCGGCGCGGGCGGCTGATTATGCTCCCGTTCAAGAAGATCCTCTTCCTTTGCTCCACTCCCTGACGGTCGTGGTTCAGTAGCGGGTGCTATGTTGCTGAACCGCGAGCGTGAGCAAGCGGAGCAGGCTGACGGCCGGCCGGTATATACTGTCAGCTACGATGTCACGGATACTCATCTCCCTTCTTTTCCCGATTGCGTTGTGCGCCCAAGGGCGGCCTGAATCTTCCGCCCCGTTCGACGCCTCAAAGATCAATATGCAGGCGCCGCCCGCGCAAGGCGTGGCGATTCGCGCCGGCCGCCTGTTCGATCCGAAGTCGGGCACGAATCTGCTGAACCAGATCATCGTCATCAAGGGCGACCGGATCGTCGAGGTGGGTTCGAATGAACGGGTCCAGATTCCGCAGGGCGCGATGGTCATCGACTTGAGCCGCGCGACCGTGATGCCGGGCTTGATCGACCGCCACGTGCACCTGATGCAGGATCCGCAACCCAACGACGGGCGTCAGGCGTATGTCGGGCTGAACTACGCTTTGAGGAATCTGAACGCCGGGTTCACCACACTCCAGGACATGGGCTCGCAGTATAGCTATGCCATCGTGGAGCTGCGCGACGCCATCAACAAGGGCCAGGTTCCGGGACCGCGGCTGCAAGTGTCGGGGCCGCAGATCGATCCGCGCGGCGCCAGCTACTACGCGGCTCCATCGGCGCCGGCGCCGTTCGGTCAGGGCCCGGGAGCGCAGTCCTGGCAGCTCGCCAGCGGGGTGAATTCACCCTGGACGGCGCGGGCCGCTGTGCGGGAACGCGCACACTACGGCGTCGACTGGATCAAGATCTACGACACCGAGGATTACCAGGGCGGAGGATACCCGGATCCTTCAGGCTCGGGCGCTTTCACGCCGGATGGCAAGATGATCAACGTTCCGTCGATGACGCTGGAAGAGGAGCAGGCGATCGTGGATGAAGCTCACCGGCGAGGCTTGAAAGTGGCGTGCCACGCCTACGGCGGAGAGGGTCTGCGCAATTGCCTACTGGCGGGAGTCGACTCGCCCATGCACGTGATCGTCGGCGTCACGGGAGCCGAGGGCCTGGATGACGAAACCATACGGCTGCTGAAGCAGCCCTTGCCGGACGGCAAACCTCGCGTGGTGCAGCAGACGCTTTGGGATCTGATGGGCGACCTGGAGACCAAGGATCTGAAAGCCAGCGGTGGCAAGACCACGCGTTTCAAGCTGACCGAGACGAGTTTCAAGAGGCTGAAGGCGGCTGGAGTGCCGGAGGTTTTCGGGAGCGGCGCCTACACTGTCGGCCACGGCTTGCAAGCCTTCCAGTTCGGCATTTACGTGAAATGGGGAATGACTCCGGCGCAGGCGCTGCGTATGGCCACCAGCGACGCCGCCGAAAGCTTGAACTTCGAGCTGGGCAAACAGGTCGGGATCATCGAAAAAGGCAGATACGCCGACGTCGTCGCAGTGTCCGGCGATCCGCTCGCCGACATCACGGAGACGGAACGAGTCAAGTTCGTGATGAAGGGCGGAGTGGTTTTCCGCAACGACCTGAAGTAAAACCCATCGACGAAAATAAGTTGATTCAGCGCTATAATGTTCGCTACGCAGGACGAGGGGGGAAAAGAGTTGGACACAAATGAGGAGTACCGCGAACCGTATTTCGTTGCTGTGGGCAATGATGTGCGTTCCCTCCGCCGCTCTTGCGCAACTGCCGGCCGGCACGATCCTGGGAGAGGTGAGGGACCCCGGCGGCGCGCTCGTACCCCGGGCGACGCTGACGGCTAGGAACACCGAGACTGGACAATCACGGACGGCGATGTCTGGCGACAACGGTTCCTACCGTTTTTCCGCCTTACCCGTGGGATCTTACGAAGTCCGAGCGGCAGTTGCTGGATTTCAGACGGAGGCGCGCACCGGAGTAACGCTGGAAGTGGGCCAGGAGGCAGTCGTCAATTTCGCGCTCCGGGTGGGAGAGCTGTCGCAAACGGTCGAGGTGTCTGCGGACGCGCAACTGGTCAACACCACCAGCTCCTCGCTGGGTGGCGTCGTGAGCGCGGCTCTTGTGGCCGAACTGCCCCTCAACGGCCGCAACTACATTGATCTGACCTTTCTCCAAGCCGGGGTCGCGAGAAACGAAAACACAACCGCTGGTGGGACCTTCGTGGGCGCTTGGTATAGCAGTAACGGAGCGCCGCTCCGGTCCAACAGCTACATGATCGATGGAGCCGCCATGGGGAACGTATTAGGCGGTACCTCCAGTTCCATAGCCAACACCACGCTCGGGATCGAAGGCATCCGCGAGTGGAAGGTCATCACCAACAACTTCAGCGCCGAGTATGGCTTGACCATGGGAAGCCAGATGGCGATTGTTACCAAGAGCGGGACGAACGCCTTTCACGGATCGCTGTTTGAGTACCTGCGCAACAGCGCCCTGGACGCACGTAATTTCTTCGACTACACGACAGCAGCCACACCGGGTCGTCTGCCGCCATTCAAGCGGAATAACTTCGGGGGCTCCCTGGGCGGAGCCATAAAGAAGGACAAGCTGTTCTTCTTTACCACCTACGAGGCGCTGCGGGAGCGGTTCGGACAAACCATCATTAACCCCACCATTCCGGCCGAATGCAGGACGGAACCCCTTCCGGCAGGCTGCAGAACCGATAATGGCGCCACCATCGATCCACGGACCAAGCCTTGGGTGGCGCTGTTTCCACTCCCCAATTTGCCGGGAAACCGGATGACCTTCCCCTTCAGCAAGCCGACCACGGAGGACTACGGGCAGGGGCGCGTGGACTACGCGATTTCGAACAATGACAGTTTGTTTGGCCGGTACACCGAGGACAACACCACCCAGCTGGCAGCCCTTGGCTACCCAGGGTTCATAGCGGACCGGGCCAGCAATAGCAAGTTTCTGACCGTATCGGAAACCCACATCTTCTCGGCAACCGTGCTGAACTCGGGCCGGTTCTCATACAGCGCCCCCAAGCTCAGCCTCCTCTCTCCTACGAGTATTCACGGCCCCCAATATGACCTTGTGACAGGCAAGGGGTTCGGCACCATCACGGGATTCACGGAATTTGGTCCGCGCCCCAGCGCCCCCATACGCCAGAACACAGAGGTCTACTCCTGGAGCGACGACGTGTATTACACCAAGGGAGCGCACTCGCTGAAGTTCGGCGCTCTCATCAACAATTATCATCCGGCGTTCACGTCAGGAGCGACCAGCACAGGAGGCATCACCTTCTCTTCCATTAGCGACTTCCTCCGGGGCAACGCGAGTCGTTACTCGGGAAAGACGGCGGACTCTATCCTGGACGCCGAATATCGCAGCGACTCGCTGGGTTTCTACGCACAGGATGACTGGAAGGTGAATTCGCGCCTTACCTTGAATCTCGGACTGCGCTATGAAACTTTGATCAGTCCACGCGAGATTTTGGGCCACGGGTCTGCCATTCGCAATCTTCTGGTCGATGCGAAACCCACCTGCGCCGACCCTCGATGCCTTCAGGCCGATAATCCCGGAGAGCTGTTTATTAATCCGTCGCGGCTCGACTTTAGCCCTCGGGTTGGCTTCGCCTGGGACGTATTCGGAAATGGAAAAACCGCCCTACGGGGCGGCTCCGCCATTTTGTATGACATCGCCTCATACGGTTCGGGAATCGGAGGTCTCGGGTGGCCATACTCCGTCACCGTGAACAACCCTGCTGGGCAGGCCGCTTCCTTTACCGTCCCGCTAACGTTGCCAACAACCGGGAATATATCGGCCGCTGGCGTGGACTTCCACCTGCAGCAGCCCCACAGCTTCCAGGGCAATTTATCGGTGGAGCAGGCCTTGCCCTGGAGCATGGCTCTCAATGTGGCCTATGCCTATAACCGGGGTATCAATCTGTACCGCCGGACCGAGGGAAACCCCACCCGCCCCTTGGGCACCCCCACTATTGTCAACGGGTCTAAGTTTTGTGCAAACCAGGGAGCGACGACGTTCAATCCCAACGGGCCACATTGCTGGCTGGCCACAGATACGATTCGCCTGAACCCCGCTTGGGGCAACGCCAATCGCATGGTGGCGGATTCCAACTCCTGGTATCACGGGCTGCAAATCGGGCTCAGAAAGCGCCTGACCCGGGGCTTGCAGTTTGAGAGCAACTATACCTACTCCAAGGTCATCGATGAGACGCAAGGCATCATCGACGCCGAAAACACAGCCAGCCATTTCGCCGCCTCCGACGCCTGGAACCGGGCAACGGATCGTGCGCCGAGTTCCTTCGATCTTCGTCATAACTGGTCGTTCAATACACTCTACTCGTTACCCCGGCTATCCAACGCGAGCGGAGCGATGGGGGCGCTGGTGAACGGCTGGAGGCTGGGCGGCATTATCCGTGTCCGCACCGGCTTCGCTTTCTCTCCGGTGTTGAACGGCAACCGCTCGCGTTCCTTGGTGCTGGGCGGCATCGCCGGGTTGGATCGACCGGACTTCCTTCCCGGGGTCTCGGCTGGGAACCTCACCAGCGGCACGTCGCGCGGCTGCGACTTCATCGCGCCGGGAACGCCGGTGGGTACGCCAAATCTGTGGTTCGATCCCTGCGCGTTCGCTCTTCCGTCGGTTGGGTTCCTTGGAAACGCGGGGCGAAATTCCATGCGGGGCCCCGGTTTGTCCAACGTGGATTTTTCCATCTCGAAGGATACGGCGCTCAAAGTGCTTGGTGAGGCGGGGAGACTGGAGTTCCGCGTAGAAACCTTCAACCTCCTCAATCATGCCAACTTCGGGACTCCAGAGGTAGGGGTCGCGGACACGGCTAACGCAGCCGTTGTTTTCCCGGGCAGTCCCACGGCGGTAACCGAGCAACGGCTTCCGTCCGTGGCCCAACTCCTCAGGACCTCCACCCAGTCGCGGCAGATCCAGTTCGCCCTGAAGCTGCTGTTTTAGGCAGCAACCAGTCGCAAAACATACTATCCTGGTTTTCTACGGGAGGTCACGATGTCACGTGCAGGCAGAGCGGGATTTGTTTTTGCTATCGCCGTGTTGGGAGCTGCGGCCCAGCAGACCCAATATCCCAAACCAAGGGAACTCCCCAACCCTTATCGCCTCGCGGAGGGCTGGCCGACCATTCCCAAGAGTATGAACGGAGGCCACTGGGGAGAGGTCATCCGGGTGCACGTCCATGGCGACGGCCACATCTGGATCTTTCATCGATGCTTCAACACGGTGCCCCCCGGCCACGCCACCTGCATCGGACGGGGCGAGTCCAATCCACCGATCCTGGAATTCGATGCGTCGGGCAAGCTTCTGAGGAGCTTCGGCGTGGGCCTGTTCGCCTATCCGCACGGCTTCACCATCGATCGGGAAGGGAACATATGGACCAGCGACGTAAACGATGAGGCGACCGTGCTCGGCATGTCGGCCAAGAACGCGGACGGCGTGATCCGCGGCCAGGAAGTCCTCAAATTGAGTCCGGCCGGCAAGGTGCTGATGACGATCGGCAAGGAGGGCGTGTCCGGGAATGGTCCGGATACTTTCGACCGGCCGACCGGCGTTGCCGTCGCGCCCAATGGCGACGTCTTTGTGACGGATGGCCATAATCCCAACAAACACAACTCCGGCCGCGTCGTGAAATTTTCGAAGGACGGAAAGTTCATCAAGACCTGGGGACACAAAGGACCGGCGCCCGGCGACTTCGACGAGCCCCACGATATCTTCATCGGCGGCTCACAAAATCGCGTGTATATTGCCGATCGCAGGAACCAGCGGATCCAGATCTTCGATCTGGACGGCAACTTCATCGCCGCGTGGAAGCAATTCGGTCAGCCGAGCTCGGTGTTCGTGGGCAAAGACGATACGATTTATGTGGGTACCGCATTCCCCGATCCATCAGTCAAGAAGGGCCAGTTGAGGGGCATCATGGTCGGCAACGCCAAAGACGGCTCGCTCAAGGCCTTCATCCCCGACCCTGCGGACCCCGACAAGCTGGACGTCGGGACAACGTCGTCAGGCATTGCGGCCGATGACGCGGGAAGCATCTACTCGGCCGACGTCGCCGCACACAATTTGAGGAAGTACGTCAAGGTGAAGTAGCGGCTATTTCGCCATCGAAGCGCGGCATTATACGATCCGTTGTCGGAATCAGATCCCGCCCAGCGCTGGACTCTGTTCCTAATCCGTTGGCCCGTCGATAATGAGCCATGACGCGTCTTTTCCACAAGAGCGCCGCCGGCCCCGAGTTGAGTCCGGAGACGCTCCGCCGCGTCGACATCCTGTTTCCGCCCGAGGATCGTGAGCGGGCAGCGGCTCTCCTCTACCGGGGGTGCGGCAACAACGCCGTTTTTCATTCGTGTTTATTCGTGTCCATTCGTGGCTGAACAATTCGTTCGCTGGTTTCCATCCGCTTCAACTGCCCGCAGGCGGCGTACACATCCAGCCCCCGCGGCTTGCGGATGAAGCAGGGCATCGAGCGCCGCAGGATCGCCTGGAACGACGCGACGCGACCGGGCTCGGGCGTCTCGAACGGAATCCCCGGACCCGGGTTCAGCGCGATCAGGTTCACTTTCGCCTTCAAGTGCGCGAGCAGTTGCACCACCCGGCGCGCGTCGGCGTCGGTATCGTTCACGCCCTTCAGCAGCACGTACTCGAACGTCAGCTTCTCCCAAGGCCGCAGAGGGTAGGCGCGGCACGCCTCGATCAGATCTTTCAGATGATACTTGCGCGTGATGGGCATCAGCGCGCGGCGCTGCTCCTCGGTGGACGCATTGAGAGAAACGGCCAGCTTGGGGCGCACGGGCTCGCGGCCCAGCTCCTCGATCTTCGGGACGATGCCGGAGGTCGAGAGCGTGATCCGCCGCGGCGAAATCGCGATCCCCTCGGGATCGGTAAGCAGGCGCGTGGCTTTGATGACGTTGGCAAGGTTCAGCAGCGGCTCGCCCTGCCCCATCATCACGATGTTGACGCGCTCGGTTGGCAGGCCGATGCGCAGCACTTGCCCGACAATCTCACCCGCGGTGAGGTTGCGCTCCAGCCCCATCAGCGCCGTGAGGCAGAATTTGCAATCGACCGGACAGCCCACCTGGCTTGAAATGCAGATGGTCGAGCGTTCTCCTTCCGGCATCCACACGGTCTCGACGGTTTTGCCGTCATCCAGCCGCAGCAGATAGCGCCGCGTGCCATCGGAGGAGTCGTAGCGGCGCACGATCTCAGGCAGCCCCACCGGAAATTCTTTCGCCAGGCGCGCGCGCAGCGGCTTGGGCAGGTTGGAGATTCCGCCGAGCTCAGTCACCCGCAGGCGATAGACGGCATCGTAGATCTGGCGGGCGCGGAAACGCGGCTCGGCCGGTCCCAAGGCCGTTTGAAGATCCACAAGTTCCATGCCTACAACAGCTTGCAGCATATCTACAGTTTAGCATCGGGCCCGCGATACAATGGCATCAGAGCGTCCATGCCTCGCCCCAACCGCGGAGTCCGCGATATCGAACGCACAGTTCTGAAAAACGGAGTGCGCGTAGTCACCGAACACATGGCGAACGTGCGCAGCGTGTCGGTTGGAATCTGGATCGGGACCGGCTCGCGCGAGGAGTCTCCCAAACAGAGCGGGATCTCGCACTTCATCGAGCACATGGTGTTCAAGGGCACCAAGAATCGGTCGGCCGAGCAGATCGCCCGCTCGGTGGATTCGATCGGCGGCGGCCTGGATGCATTCACGTCCAAGGAGCTGGTCAGCTATAACGTCAAGGTACTGGACGAGCACTTGCCGCACGCCTTCGACGTGGTGGCCGACCTGGTGCGCAATCCGCTGTTTGAGAAAGCCGACATCGAGAAGGAAAAGGGCGTGATCCTCGAGGAGTTGAAGATGGAGGTCGACAACCCCGAGTACCTGATCCATGAGATCTTCTCGAGCAATTTCTGGAAAGGACACGCGCTGGGGCGGCCCATCTTGGGCACCAAGCAAACCATCCGCGGGTTCGACCGCGACAAGGTGGAGCGCTATTACCGGCAGTTCTACACGCCGTCGAACATCCTGGTGACCGCCGCGGGAAATCTGAAGCACCGGCACCTGATCCGGTTGGCGGAAGATCACCTGGAGGGGCTGAAGCCGGGTCGCACGCCGACGGTCGCCGACACGCCGCGGCCGCACGCACCGCTGGTGTTCCGCAACAAGAGCTCGCTCGAGCAGGTGCACGTGTACCTGGGAGTGCCTTCGATCGCGATGCCGCACGAGTCGCGATTCGGCTGCTACATCCTCAACGCGATCCTGGGCGGCGGCATGAGCTCGCGCCTGTTCCAGAACATCCGCGAGAAGCAGGGCCTGGCCTACACGGTGTACTCCGAGCTGACCATGTACCGCGACGCCGGCTGCATGCAGATCTACGCGGGCACGTCCCTACGCTCGGCCGGCCGTGTGGTGGAGTCGATCGCGCACGAGCTGCATGAGATGGTGGAGCACCCGGTTACGCCGGAGGAGCTGCGCCGCGCCAAGGATCATCTGAAGGGATCGTTCGTGCTGGGCCTGGAGTCCACTTCCAGCCGGATGGGAAATCTCGCCCGGCAGGAGCTGTATTTTAAGCGTTTCTTTTCGCTGGACGAAATGCTGGAGCGCATCGAGCGTGTGACCGCGGAGGAAGTGCAGAAGCTCTCCGAACAGTTCTTCCATCCGAAAAACATGGCGGTGGCGATGCTGGGGCGCCTGGAAGGCTTCCGCGTGCGGCGCGAGGACCTGATGCGCTTGTAGCGCTCCGTATGAACTCCCTCGAAACGGCTGCCGCATGCGCGGCGCTGCTGGTCCCGGCCGCGTTCGGGATCGATACGTCGAAGCTCAAGCCCGCCGGCTACGTCAACGATTTCGCTCAGGTATTGGATGCGGCCGGCGAGCAGCGTCTCCAGGCGTACTGCGGGAACCTGGAGCGGGTGACGGGCGCGCAGATGGCCATCGTCACGATCCGTTCGCTTGAGGACGATCCGATCGAGGACGTGGCCAACCGGCTGTATCGCGAGTGGGGCGTCGGCAAGAGAGGGAAGGACGAGGGGATCCTGGTGCTGCTCGCGATTCGCGAGCATCGCCAACGCGCCGAAGTGGGCTATGGCCTGGAGCCGATTGTTCCCGACGGATTCGCCGGCGGCGTGCTGCGCGGCATCCGGCCGATCCTGCGCCAGGGCAACTATGGCGGCGCTCTGCTCGTCGCAGCCGAACAGATCGGCGCGCGGATCGCGGACGCGAAGGGAGTGGCGCTCGGCGAGCCGGCTCTGGTGCAGGTCCGGCGTCCGGTTTCCGGCAGCAGTCCGATTCCCTGGCCTCTGGTGCTGAGCGGCCTGCTGGCGCTGCTGTGGTTGTTCAGCCGGATTGGCGGAGGCATGTCCGGCGGCGGCACAGGCTTTCTCACCGGCATGATTCTCGGTAACCTGATGGGACGCGGCGGCTGGGGCGGCGGCGGGTTCGGCGGTTATTCCGACCGCGGCGGCGGAGGAGGAGGGTTCGGAGGCTTCGGCGGCGGCGATTCGGGCGGCGGAGGAGCTTCGAGCGACTGGTGATCGACCTATGGATGATCTCAAAGAACTGGTGACGAAACTCGAGCGCGCCTTCCACGACCGCTTGATCTCGGTGGTGCTGTATGGCTCGGGAGCTTCGGCCAATCACCACGCGAAATTCTCCGATTTGAACGTGCTGTGCGTGCTCAAGGAAATTACGCCGCGCGAATTGGGCGACGGCGAGCCGGTCCTGCGCTGGTGGCGCGAGCGTGGCCATCCGCCGCCGCTGCTGATGAGCGAAGAGGAGGTGCACCACTCGGCCGACAGCTTCCCCATCGAATTCCGCGACATGAAGGATCGCCGCAAGGTGTTGTACGGGATGGACGTCATCGCCGGCGTCAGGGTCGACACCAAGTACTATCGCGCGCAGGTGGAGCACGAACTTCGGTCCAAGCTTTTTCGTCTTAGACAGCAGGCGTCGCAGGTGCTGTCGGATCCGGCTGCGCTCTTGAATTTATGCGTCGAATCCGTCTCGACGTTCTGCGTTCTGGGCCGGCACGCGCTGGTGGCGGCCGGAGTGGAGGCGAAAACCGAGCGCCGCGCCGTGGTGCATCAGTTGGCCGAGACGCTTCGCATGGACGTGGCGCCGTTCCAGCTTCTGCTGGACGTGCGCGAGGACAAGACGGGTCCTGAGTTAGGAGATCCGGGAGAGCTGTTCGCCCGCTATCTGGAATGCATTGGGAGATTGGTCGAATTCGCCAACCGGCTGGAGGGAAAATGAAAATAGCGTTGATTGTTCTGGGCTTGATGTTACTGTTTGCGATGGTGCTCGGCGGCAACCTGATGAGCGCGCGCAACGACCTGGTGACCGAGCGCGAGGCGGTGAACGGCTCCTGGTCGCAGGTGGACGTGGCGCTGGAGCGGCGCGCGGACCTGATTCCGAATCTGGTCGAGACGGTGAAGGGCTTCGCCAAGCAGGAGCAGACCGTCATCAATTCGGTCACCAGCGCGCGGGCCGCTCTGGGCGGCGCTCGCACGCCCGGGGAAAAGATCGCGGCCAACTCGCAGCTCGACTCGGCTTTGAGCCGCCTGCTGGTAGTGGTGGAGAACTATCCCAATCTGAAGTCCAACGAAAATTTCCAGCGCCTCCAGGATGAGCTGGCGGGCACCGAAAACCGCATCGCCGTCGAGCGCCGGAAATACAACGAGACCGTACAGAAGTACAACACCGACATCGAGCTGTTCCCCAAGAACATCGCCGCGTCGCTGTTCGCCTTCCAGCGCAACGACGCCTATTTCAAGGCCGACACAGCCGCCAAGGAAACCCCCAAGGTGAAGTTCTAGCGGACCTCGCCCCAGCCGCACTCACGCGTTTGTCCGCATGCTTACGCATGGCGGTTCCGTGGCTACACGGAACCGCGACCGTAAGGGAGCGGACAGATGCTAAGAACTTGCCCCATTCACATCAAATTTGCGGTCCTAAGGAGGCTAGTACTTTTTCACGCGGGTGGGCGCCAAGTGACCGATCGCAAGTGATATACTGAGGACCTTTCACCGGTCCTCTATGATTCGAGCGCTGGTCCTGACCCTGACTTGGCTGCTGGTCGCTTTCCAGTTTCCGCTCAAGCCGCCCGCGCGCTCCGATCTCCAGGTGGATGTTCCGCTGGTCCTGATTCCGGCGCACGTCAGCACGTCCCTGGGGGCTCCGGTGACCAGTCTCACGCAGGAGAACTTCCGGCTGTTTGAAGACGGCGTCGAGCAGAAAATCACGCATTACGCAAGCGAGGACGCGCCCGTCTCGGTCGGTCTTCTCTTCGATGCCAGCGGCAGCATGCGCGACAAGATGCGGAAGTCCTTGGAAGCGGCGGCCGAATTGTTCAAGAGCGCAAACATCGAGGACCAGTTTTTCCTGGTCGAGTTCAACGAGCGGCCGAAGCTGATCGTCCCGTTCACACGGAGATCCGACGAGGTCTACCAGCGGCTGCTGCGCGCCAGGCCCGTCGGGCGAACGTCGCTGTTCGATGCGATCCATCTGGCGTTGTTGCAGATGAAGAACGCGTCCAATCCGCGCAAGGCCATCGTGATCCTCTCCGACGGCGGGGACAACCATAGCCGCTACACCGAGAGCGAGATCAAGGGCGCCCTTCAGGAAGGCGACGTGCAGGTTTACGCCATGGGCATTTTTCCGTCCGAAGGTCTGGCGAAACGCCCGCGCGAGGAACGGGGCGGGCCGCGGCTGCTCGCGGAATTGACGGAAGAAACCGGAGGCCTGCACTTCCCGGTGGAGAATCTGAACGACCTTCCGGCCGTCTGCGCCCGGATTGGCGCCGCGCTCCGCAATCAGTATTTGCTGGGATATTCTCCCGCCAATCCGGCGCGGGATGGAAAATATCATCGCGTCAAGGTGGTGCTCCAGGCTCCGGAGAACTCGCCGCGGCTGACGATTTACCATCGCCAGGGATATTACGCCGGGCCGCGGTGAGCGCTTCTACCTGGACCCGCCTCCGGTCAGCACCCGAACCGTGAAGGGGATGCTCGCCAAGGCCGTCGCAAAGCGGAGGGTAACCGAAAACGATGCCCCCGGTTGCAACCAAAGTGGCGCGCCTGCGGCACGGACATACGGGCTGACGGGAACGGCACAGGAGGTCGTTCCTGTGGCGTTCGACAGAACCCCCCCGATGGGTAAGTGATCCAGCACGATATCGAACGGGGCTCCCATGGCGTATGCCGACTTGTTCTTAATAGTCAGGCTCTGCGACAGCCCGCCGGGTATGGATGTCCAGGGTTCCGCCGAAACGGTCAGCCGCGAGGTGATCTTGAAGCCGCATGATGGCCCGTAGACGACAACGGCCTGGGTCTGCGTGGGGACATATACCCGGCCGTTGGCCACCACCGGCGCGGCGAACTTCGTGAAATTGCCCAGTGCATCACGACTCGCGTAAACGTCGGAGTTGTAGAGTTCCTGGCTGATGTCGCTCGCAAGAAACGCATGCAGGGTGCCGGGAGCATGGGCGCCGCTGTCATTCACATTCATCGAGGTCGCCCACACAATTCCGCTGGCCGGATCGCCATCCTGCGCGGATACGCTCGGCCCACCCGTCATGGCTGGCCGCGCTGGGCCAACGGCCGAAACCACCGTGTCAAAACGGCCGTTCACGAAATGATAGGCGCGCAGCGCGTCGCCGCGATCCCACACATACAGCATCCCATCGGCGGCCCGGCTCCAGAACGCGGTGCCGAGCGTTTGCGCGCAATCGGTGAGACCGCACCCGATCGAAGCCTGGAACGATTGCAGCTCCCCGGCTTGCGAACCCTCGAGCTTGCCGAGATTGTTCCGGTCGAGCAGATAGATGACGCCCGATTTTCCTCCCGCAAACATCAGGGTTGTTTTGGGAATCAGCGTCACGCCATTTGCGCTCAGGTCGATGTTATTGGCGAGCAGGTATTGCCAGGTGGATGGGGTAAACCAGTCGAGGATGTGAAGAGCGCCCGCGGTAAATTTGATCGCGCTGCTTCCAAAATTGGCGACACCGTCGTAGGTCCCGGCGGCTGTCGCAATATAGATGTTGCCGAGAGAATCCGCCGCCACGCCGCGTCCAGCCTGCCAGATGCCGCCTTTCAGTCCGGTTGGTGTCGTCTGGAACACTCCCAGCCGGCTCTGTACATTGTGTGCATCGAACGCTTGGAGAAAGCCCTCCTGGGACCAATGCAGATCATTGGGATCGGGAACGATGTTGGCGAACGGCACGTACAGAACACCGTTTGAAACCAGCAGGCCTCCGCGCTGGATGACATCCGGCGTGTGGAGCAGCGTGGGACCGCCCGCGAATGGGAAATCGACGCGCTGGGGTGAGTTGTATTTCAGCTGGCCGGTAAGAACATCCAGCGCAAAGATCCAGGAGCCAATATCGGTGAGCGTATTTTGGACTTTCGCCACGGCATAGAGGGTTCCTGTGCTCCTGTCGATAAACGGCGTGCTCAGAATTCCGTGATGAACCGGGCCGATCCATGAATCCCCGGTGGCCGGGGTCCCAAGATTCCTCGACCAATAGGGCACCGAGGGAGCGGGATTGTCCGCGTCGAAGGCGTAGACGGTGTTACCCATCGTGGCCACGAACATGACGTTGCGCAAACCCTGGTTCGGCATGTTCAGATTGGGAACAATGAGCGGCAAGGCGTAGACGGAGTCGTCAACGGATCTGGAAAAGAGCTTTCGGAATGCAGCAGGGTTGACGTTGGAAGGTTTCAGCAGATGCTCGGTAAGATTGGCCGCGGTACGGCCAAGCCCGTACTGGGACATGACCACGGCGGTTTGCGCCGGGATGCGGTTCGAAAATAGAAAGGCGCCCAAGCCCGTGCAAAGGGCCGCGCGCGTCAAACGTCTCACGAGGTGCAGCACGCCCGTGAGTCTATCATGTAAATGATGTCTCGCAGCCTTCTGCTTCTGGCCGGCGTGACGCTGGCGGCCGCTCAGCGCCTGGAGGACACGATCGAGCTGCCGCTCGAGCATAAGGCGATCCAATACGCCGAGCTTGCCGCGGACGATCCGGTGGCGCGCCTGCAGAAGCAAATCGAGAAAGGTGAAGTAAAGCTCGAGTTCCAGAGCAACCGCTGGGGATACCTGCCGTCGCTGCTCAAGAACCTGGGCGTGAACATCGATTCACAAGTGCTGGTGTTTTCCAAGACCAGCTTCCAGGCCGACCGGATTTCCCCCGCCCGCCCGCGCGCGATTTATTTCAACGACAACGTCTCGGTCGGGTTTGTGCAAGGCGCCGATGTGCTGGAGCTCGCCTCGCTCGACCCCAGACAGGGTGTCATCTTCTACACTCTCGACGCCAGAAACGCCGCCGCGCCGGACTTCTCCCGCCGAGACGATTGCCTGAGCTGTCACGGCGGTCCGCAGACGCTGGCCGTGCCGGGCCGCATGGTCAGCTCGCTTTATCCAGCAGGGCAGCGCGGCCTGCATCCCGGGTCTTTCCTCACCGACCACCGCACCCCGCTCGAAGACCGCTGGGGCGGATGGTACGTCAGCGGCACACTGGGCGCGCAGCGGCACGCCGGCCTGGCCCCTCAATTCGACACGTCCGCCTATCTGGCGCCCACCAGCGATGTGGTCGCGCTGATGACGCTGGAGCATCAAACCCGCATGACCAACCTGATGACGCGGATCGGCTGGGAGTTTCGCATCGCGAAAGAAGACGGCAAGCTGGAGGCTTCCCGCAGCCAGCTCGATGCGGCTGTGGACGACATGGTGACGTACATGCTTTTCGCCGACGAAACGCCCATTCGGGAACCGATTCAGGGCGTCTCGACGTTCACGAAAACGTTCTCCGAGCGCGGGCCGCGCGATAAACAGGGCCGCTCGCTTCGCGATTTTGATCTTCAGAAGCGGCTGTTCCGGTATCCGCTCACCTACATGGTGTATAGCGAGGCGTTCGACCGGATGCCGGACATCGCCCGGGAGCGTGTGTACCAGCGGCTCCATGATGTGCTGACCGGGAAGGAAGTCAACCCGAAGTTCGCGCGGCTTTCGGCGGAGGATCGCCGCGCGGTGCTGGAGATTCTTCGCGACACCAAACCGAATTTGCCGGTCGATTGGTAAGCCGTCAGACCGTTTGCAATGCGGCCTCGCGCGCTGCCTGAGTCAGATAGTCGAGTGCCGCGGCGACGCCGCCCTTGGAGTGGGGAATGCCCGCCAGATCCAGCCCCATCTCCACGCCGCTGAGCGTTCCGGCCAGCATGAGGTCGTTGAAATCGCCGAGGTGACCGATGCGAAACACTCTTCCCTGCACCTTGCCCAGGCCGGCGCCGAGCGACATGTTGAAGTGTTCGAGGATCACGCGGCGCAACTCGTCCGCGTTATGTTCGGGCCGGAGCATGACCGCAGTGAGAGTACTGCTGTAGGCCGCCGGGTCGAGGCAGACCAGTTCCAATCCCCAGGCCCGGACGGCGCGCCGCGCGGCCTCGGCATGACGGGTGTGCCGGGCGAGGACGTTGTCGAGTCCCTCCTCGAAGAGCATCTGAAGCGACTCGCGCAGTCCGTAGAGCAGATTCGTTCCGGGCGTGTACGGGAAGAAGCCGGCTTTGTTCGCCGCCAGGATCGGCTGCCAGTCCCAATAGGCCTTGGGAAGCCGGGCCAATTTGGAAGCTGCCAGCGCCTTTTCGCTGATCGCGTTGAAGCTCAGCCCCGGCGGCAGCATCAGGCCCTTCTGCGAGCCGGCCACGGTAACGTCCACGCCCCACTCGTCGTGCCGGTAGTCGATCGAGGCGAGCGAGGAGATCGTATCCACCATCAGCAGCGCCGGGTGCCCGGCACGGTCCATTGCGTGCCGCACGGCGGCGACGTTGCTGACCACTCCGGTGGAGGTTTCGTTGTGCAGGACCATCACGCCCCGGATCTGATGCGAGCGGTCCTCGCTCAGCAAGGCTTCGGCCGCTCCGGGATCCACGCCGTGCCGCCAGTCGCCGGGCACAAATTGGACATCCAGGCCGAGCTTCGTCGCCAGGTCGCGCCACTGCGAGGCGAACTGCCCGGTCTCGAACATCAGCACCTTATCGCCGGCAGAGAGGGTATTGACCAGCGCCGCTTCCCAGGCTCCGGTGCCGGAACCGGGAAAGATCACCACGCTTCCGGAGGTCTTGAACACCTGCTTGAGACCGCCGAGAATTTCCAGCGTCAACTGGCTGAACTCGGGGCCCCGATGGTCGATGGTGGGCCGCGCCATCGCGCGCAGGACGCGGTCCGGCACGTTGGTGGGTCCTGGAATCTGGAGGAAATGACGTCCGGTGAGAGTAGGCATGGGAAAATTTCAGTGTTACACAGACCAGGAGGTCTGTGCTACTTACTTCTTCAGGCTGGTGTAAACCGCTTCGACAAACATGTCCGTAGTCCAGGGTCCGGAGGTCGCGCCGTAACGGGTATCGTAATCGGCGGTGACGCGCGCGGCCTTCACCTGATCGAGCGTGGCGCCGCTTTTGATCAACGCCTGCACGCGGTCCCGAATGATCGCGAGCATATCGCGGTACTCCACCACCTCGTGCTCGTCGCACAGGTAGCCGTGACCAGGAATAATCAGCGTGCCGCCCTCGGATTCGTGCTGGTAGACGGTCCGGTTGAGAATATCGTTGAGCGCCTTGATCTCTCCCGCGACGCTGCCTCCGCTCTTAATGTCGATAAATGGGTATTGTGTGGTCGAAAAAATATCGCCGGTCACGATGACATCGGCGCGGCGGAATTGCACCAGGCTGTCTCCGTCGGTCACCGCGTTGGGCTCGAAGAACAGCTCGATCGCGTCTCCGTTGTGGAACGTCCGCCGGCGCTCTTCGAGATAAGTATCGCTGGGCCAGCCCTGCGACGGCGTGTTCGCCTCCACCATACGGGTCTCGGCGTTCTGATGCGCCATGATCGTCGCGCCCACGCCCGCATCCACAAACTGGAGCGAGAAGAAGGAACCCTGCACGCTGGGATCGACTCCGGACGCACGCAGCTTCACGTTCCCTCCGGTGTGCTCGGAACGGAAGCTCGTATTCGCGATGAACTGGATCGGCCGGTCGCTGAGTTTGCGGATCTCGGCGATGACTTTATCGGCCAACTGTCCCGTACCCGAATCGACCACGAACACGCCTTCGTCTCCCACCTGCACCGTGATGTTGGCGCCGTCGCCCAGCAGCATGTAGACGTTATTCCTCACCGGCAAGACGTGGATTTCGCCGTCGTGCGGCGTCGGATCGATCGCGCGGCTGGTCTGCGGAGGCCCGGCTGCGGGGCGAGTCCTGGCCAGCGCCTCGGCGTCGGTCGCATTCTTGAGCTTCGCCACGAACTCGGGATACATGGTTTCGGCGCCCCCGAGGAGTCCCAGCAACGGCACTTTATGCCTGTCGGCTGTTTCGCGAACGAACGGGTTCTGGCCGTGCAGGAAATTGGGCACCTCGTCCGGCCCTCGTCCCAGAATCTGCTCGCCATCGTCGCAGGCGAACAGCCAGGAGCTAGGGTCCAGGGGCTGGCGATACAGATCCGTCGTTTTGATCGCAGGCTCGGTCAGAAACACGGGATCGGTGATCACGGAGGTGTACGTAACATGGTCCCCATGACGGACGAAGAACTCCACCACCGTGGCCTGGTCGCTCTCCGGAAGGCCGTTTCGACGAAACCAGCCCTGCTTGATGTGCGTGGTCTGGACCATCAGGGCATTGCCGACGAACGTGCCGGTCGAAAATCCCATCCACGTGTGCGGCGCGTATGCCGGAGGGTGCGGGCGCCCATCCATCCAGATGGTCCGGTGGCCTTCGAACGTCTGGTTGTACCAATGGACGGCGATCAGCCTCTGGTTGTGCGGGTCCCTTTCCTCCCAGGCGCGGGCGTTCCCGATGGCGCGGACCTGATAGGCAGTGACGTAGCCATCGCATTGATGATGCCGCAGCGTCACGCGGGACGGACTATAGGACAGCGCCCACAGGCGGCTCGCCTCGTTGATGGGAAACCCGCCGTAGTCGACCAGCTCGGGACCGTTGCCGCGCTCCATGGCGTCCTCGTGGAAAATCGTGGTCCAGTATCCGGATAGATCAAACCCCCGCGCGGGCGGCGCCGGTTGTCCGAAAAGCGGCGCGCCGCCGAGCAGCGCCGCAAATAAGATGGTGATCCGTCTCATCGGAAGTTACCTCGCCGCGCAGGGGGTGGGATTCCAGCCGCTAGCGTCGGCCTGCTTCTTGAAATGGGTGCTGGTCCAGAACGGCTGGAAAAGATATGTGGGATCGGTCAGTTCGGTGGTGACCACCAGCAGCGATTCGCCGCCGGGAATGTCGAAGCGGTCGAAATACTCGGTCATGACGGCGTTGGCGCTATACGGGACTCCGTTCCTGCGGAGGTATCCCGGCTTCATCTTGGCCGTCACAACTTTCAGAGATCCCCCGGTTGGCCCGCCGCGCGCGCCGAGCCCGAACTGAAATCCGAACGGGCTGCCCGGCCGGTCCCAGGTGGCCGTCGAAACTCCCTGCCAGTCTCCGCCTTGACCTCGCGGCGCGCCGAACGGAAACATTCGCGTTTGCGTGCCGGCGTCGGCTTCAAGCTTCAGCGTGTTGTCGTCCTGCCAGGTGACGTGAAGCCGCGTGGGGAGGCGCATCAGGCCGGCAGCTCCGTAAGCTTTGCACTGTTCGCCGGCGGCCTCGTCTTTGGCCGCATCCCAGGCGTCCGCGATTTTCTTGCCGTCCGGATTGAGCGGAACCGATTCGTAATCGCCTTTGGGCGGCGTAACCATCCGGTAGCGCCAGTCCTCGGTGATGAGCGACACCCAGTAGCCGGTAAGATCGATGGGAGCCGCGGCTTTCGGCACAGGCGGCGGTCCGGGCGGAGGTCCACCCCGGCCCTGGGCGTAAAGGCTCGCCCCCGATGCCAGGATCAGAATCGAAAGCGTAGCTCTTCTCATAGTGAAGATTCGATGTCCGCCCAACAGCACAGGATACACTATTAAGCATGGAGCTTGATTCGAACCACGCCGTCCGCGACGCAACCGAGCTCTCCGAGCTGTACGGTCCCGCGCTGGAGCGGTCCATCCGCAAGCAGATCGATCATCTGGACGAGTACTGCCGCGCGTTCATCGCGGCCTCGCCGCTGGTGATCGTGGGGACGCAAGGAGAGGAAGCCGCCGACAACTCGCCGCGGGGCGATGTTGCGGGCTTCGTCCAGGTGGCCGACGACCACACGCTGCTGATTCCGGACCGGCGCGGCAACAACCGCCTGGATACGCTCCGGAATCTGGTGCGGAATCCCAAGATCGGGCTGCTGTTCCTGGTCCCGGGCGTGCCCGAGACGTTTCGCGTGAATGGCGAGGCGAGCATCAGCCGCGATCCGGCCTTGACCGAACGCTTCTCCATGCAAGGCAAGACGCCGCGCACCGTGGTGGTGGTGCGGGTGAAGGAAGCCTACGTCCAATGCAGCCGCGCGCTGGTCCGCGCCGACCTGTGGAATCCGGCGAAATTTGCGCGTCCCGACGCGGTGCCGAGCATGGGAGCAATGCTCGCCGCCCACACCTGCGGCTTCGTCGACGCGCAAGCCTTCGACCGGGAGGCCAAAGAGCGCGTCCCGGTCACGCTGTATTGATGTACCGACCTCAGAAGATAAACTTCAGACCCAACTGCGTCGAGCGCGCCGCTCCGCTTCCCACCTGCGGATTCGCGTTCACCACGTCAGGCGTGGAGAGCCAGGTGCCGAGCTTTGTGGTGGTTGTCGGATTGCCGGGCTGCCCTGACCCTGTCGTCTGGCCGGGGTAGGACGGATTGGCGTACGTGGTGATGTTGAAGATATTGAAGAACTCCACGCGGAACTGGGCGCTGACCCGTTCGGTGAGTCTCCACTTCTTGGTGACCGAGAAATCCGTGAGGTGCAGACCGTTGTTCCGGAAGATATTCCGGCCCATGCTCCCGAGAGTTCCCAGCGCCGGAGGCAGCATCATGGAGTCGCCCGAGACAAAGCAGCCCCATTTCGAGAGCGAACTCACGGCGTTTGGTCCCTGACCGGTAGCGCGCGACAGACAACCTGCGTTGGTCGTGCCGGAAAACCACGGAATGGGCGTCGAACCGCGGTAGCTGAAGTCGCCGGGGTTGCCGTAGAAATTCCAACGGTCCGTGAACTCGCGCGTTCCGCTTACGTCGGTAGTGCTGTCGGTGATGGCCCAGGGGGACCCGGTCGCTACGTTCAGGATGGTGTTGAGCTGCCAGCCCTCCATCATCTGAGCGAACCCTTTCTTCTCCGGCAAGGCGTACGTCGCCGTCGCGGTAATACGATGGCGAACGTCGAACTGGCTGGCCGCATAGTCGAGCTTCGGATTCAAGCTATACATCGGAACATTTGCGTTCCAGTCCCGCCCGAGCATGTCGAGCGCATGCGCGAACGTGTAGCCCACCGTGAAGTTCAAGCCGTGGGCGGGCCGTTCCGTCAGAGTGGCCTGCAGGGCATTGTAGTTGCTCCGATCGGCGTTCTCGATCAAATTGATGTTCGACAGGTACGGGAACTTGCTGAAGTACGGCCGGCTGGCATTCCCGGCCGTCACATTCGCCGCCGCCGGATTGCCGGCCCAGCCCGAGCCGAGCGCCGCCGGGTTGACGTCGACCATGCTGGTCATTCTCGAGCCATGATTGCCGACATAGGACACGTCCAGGCCCAGCGTCCGTGTCAGGGCGTGCTGGATTCCCAGGTTCCAGGTGGTCACGTACGGCGTGCGCAAACGCGGATCCACGGCCAGGATCGGACACGGCGCGGCCGTGGTGCAAGTTATCTTCCCGCCCGGGAAGACTGGCCCGGCAAGGGTCCAGTTGAGCTGCGCGCCGACCAGAGCAACAGCGCCGGCGGTGATAGTGCCCGGGCCAGGCACGCCGTTGAGAAGCGCGCCCGTGGGCGTGGTGTTCAGGCCGGTGGTGAGCGCCGTCGATCCCTGCTGCGAGGTGAGAACGTTGAACCCTTGCAGCGCGTAAATCAGGGAGCCGCCGCCCCGCAATATGGTCCTGCCGTTGCCTGTGATGTCCCAGGCGAAGCCCAGTCGCGGCGAGAAATTATTCGCGTCGGCCTCATAGGGATTATCGATTCCCTTCCCCACCTGCACCATTCCGCGGGCCGGATCGAAGTTCGCCAGCTGGTTGTTGGCTTCCTTGATCGGCGTAACGAACTCGTAGCGCACTCCCAGATTCAGCGTGAACCTGGACGAAATTCTCCAGTCGTCCTGCATGAAGCCGGAATAGCCCCAGTCGGTGATGGTGACGACCGGGTCTCCGACCAGCAGACTTCCCCGGGCCGGCGTGCCCGAAATGAAGTTTTGGAGCGCCGTCGCACCAGTGCCGGAGCTGAAGACGATTTGGCCCTTGCCGTAGCGGAAAGTGCCCCCGTGGTACTGCATGTGGCGGAGCTCCGCTCCGACCTTGAAAGCGTGCTTGCCGCGCGTCCAGGAAACGTCATCCAGAAACTGGTACGTATAATCCGGGCCTTGCAGCTTGGGGAAGTTGGAGTTGCCGCCCATGTTCGTAAAGCCCTGGATCGCCAGTTGCGGAAATCCGCAAGACTGCGCGCCTGTTTGGAAATAGCTGGTATCCGGGCCAACACCCGCCGTGCACTCGCCCGAACCCAAGAACTGCCGCACGCGGTTCATTCCGAATCTGGCTTCGTTCACCAGGCTGGGATTCGGAATCCAGGTCCAGTGCACGCCGGCAATCTGGGACGTGATCTCGTTGGATGCCCGCCAGTAATCGTGGATTTGGTTCTGACTTCCCAATCCCCGGTAAGTGCTGTAGTAATACTCGGCGCTCAGGTTGTGCCGCTCATTGATGCGATAGTCCGTCTTCGCCAGAACATTGTCCTGCAGGGTGTCCAGGGGAATAATCGGGACCGTGGTGAGGGAAGTGCCGGACTGGAACAGGTTGGCTTGAGGCGAGACGACCTTGCAGTTGGCGTCCATGCCGGCCATGTTCAGGCTGAGCGGACTCCGCTTTGCCGCCGCCACCGAATTGCAAGCATCCGTAAGACTGTTGGTCACATTGCTGCCACCTAGCGACGCCGTAGTCGCCACGAGGTAGCTTTGCGGGGCTCCAATAAGCTCGCGTTGTCCCTCGTAGGCGCCAAAAAAGAACAGCTTGTCCTTTTTGATGGGTCCGCCGACAGTTGCGCCGAACTGCTCCAGTTGCGTTAACTGTTTCTCCTGTCCCCGCGGGATAAAGGGATTGGCGGCGTCCAGGGCGCTATCGCGGCCAAAGGCGTAGGCCGTGCCATGCAGGCTGTTGGTGCCGGACTTGATCCCGATGTTGACGATGGAACCGGGCTTCCAGCCGTATTCCGCCTTGGGATTCTGCTGGGTGTTGAACTCCTGGATCGCGTCGATCGGCAAAGTCGACGAAGTGTCGCCCGAAAAGCTGTTCCCGTTGACCACGCTCAGAGCGGAGAAGCCCTCGATGCTGTCGATCCCGTCGACGATATAGACGTTGTGATCCACGCGAAGGCCGTTGGTGGTCTGGCTCCATTTGCCGCCGCCGGGGTAAATCATCACGCCCGGCCGCAGTTGTAGAAGGTTCATGAAATTGCGCCCGTTCAGCGGCATCTCATTGATGGTCTGGTTGGTGAGCGTTCCACCCAGAACCGCGCTGGTCGAGTCCACCAGAGGAGCCTCTTCGGTGATCGTCACGGTTTGTTGCGTGTCGCCGGGCTGTAGGACAACGTCGAAGCGGACGTCGGTGGCGACCTCCAATGCGACATTCCGGCGCTCGACGATTCGAAAACCCGGGGCCGAGACCTTCACGGTGTAGACGCCCGCCAGAAGGTTGGTAGCGACGTATTCGCCGGCGTCATTCGACGTGAGGTTGCGCGTCAATCCCCGTTGCGTGTCGGTGATGGTCACGGTGGCGCCCACCACCACGGCTTGCGTCTGATCGAGAACGCTCCCGAGAATGCGTCCGGTATCGGTTTGCGCGCACAGCGGAACACAAACCAGAAGAAGTGCCAGCGTCCAAATAGCGGGCACAACAAAGGCTTTTAGCGTTGAATTCACGTATACCCCCCTGGGAACGCAAGCTAGCACATGCCCAAGACCGCCGTCAAGAGGCTCTTTCGGGTGTCTCTTTCGGGTCGTCTTTCAAAAGCCCCAACCGGCGTTGCCCGAAGCGGAACCGCGAGTCGCTACGAACGGGGCCGATGTCTCACTGAGGAGTCTCCAGCAGCGTTACAAAGCCTTCCAGTTGCTTCGCTCGACGATGAAGCTGGTCATGCGGGTTCAACAACGCCACCCAGTAACTCGCATCCGCAAAGACGTTCTTCACGGACGTCTCTTGCGCGCCCCGTAAGGGTATTGGTCAAGCTGGCGAGCCCCGTCGGTTGGCAACTTGCGAAAATCGGCGTCCGGAATTTGTGCGAGCAACTCCTCCGCGATCTTCCAGATCGGCTTATGGGCCGCGCTGGATGCCGGGCGAGCGCGGCGCCATCGCTCCAGCGCCGCGTGGCGGGCGTTGGCCTGGCGGTCTTCGGCGGAAATCGTCTTCGACTTGCCGCCTCTTCTCCCGATCTCAGCCATATAACGGCGAACGGCTGCCGACGTGATGTCTGCGATGGCTTCATCCTATTGTCATCCGAAGCCGCCGGGCTGCGGCAGATCGACGAGGTAATGAGCGGCGGCGATCTTTGTGGTGATATGGTTTCATGTGAGTCATTTTCCCTCGGGAACAGACTCCAGGTTGCACGCCGCCTGAGGGACTCTGGCCCGACGTTACTGATACGTCGCCGAGGCGCCGTAAACGAATACGCTTCCAATACCGCCGAATTCGATGCCGGAGGCTTGGATCGCGGTTACCGAGGTTCCGATGTGAGACACGGTGAGGCTCCCCGGAATGGCGAAAGTGGAACCGGGAGCTGCGGTAGTGGGCGGCATCGCGAGCAAAACGACGGGCGGCACCGTGAAGCTGCCATCGGTGACCCGGGCCGTACAAATGAACGAGACAGAGGCCGTGGCCGTCCCATTGGCCGCATTCAGACTGCTCTGGCCGGCGATGGTGACGTATCCCGCCGGGTCGCCTCCGGTCCAAGTAACGGTGGCGCCGTTGGCGCGCACGATGGTGGCGACGCTGGAGGGATTGGTCCAGGTGAACGGGGTAGGCATGGTGTAGCTGGCGGTGAACGATCCCACATCGGGGCCGCCCGATCCCGTGAAGTTGTACGTGCCGGCCGCAAGTGTGGTGGCTGTGTTATCCAGAAGGAGGCCGTAGAGAAGAATCCCTCCGCCAGGGCTCGACTTTGAAATCTGACGGCTGCCGTTGATCCCTGGGCCGTTCACGGTGATGGTTCCTGCGTCCAGATATTGCACGGTGGCGGTGGGGGGCGTGGCGGGCTGTCCACTCGTGCGCGTACTCACGACGCAGGAACCGTAAGAAGTGATATCGATCTCCGAGCCCTGGGGAGGAGTCGAGGATGTCGTAACCTTCTCAAACACGCCACCGATGAGATCCATCTTGATGGTCTGAGCCGGAACCGGTCCGAAGGCGGCAATGGTGGTCGACTGGCGGACCATAGACAACCCGCCGAAGGAGTGGGTTCCCGCTCCCAGGCCGCCGCCCGTCTGATTCGGGGCGATGGGCACGCAATTCCGGCCATTCGTGCCGATAGGAATCGTAGTCGCGTTGCTCACTAGGTTCCCGATCTGCATGATCACAGAGTTGGCGCAACCTGTCAGCCCTTGCGGAACCGTCACGTAAATCGTGTCGACGCCGGAGCAACAGGCGTTACGGCCGCGAAACAGCACGCTGGCGGGCTGGCCGCCGATGAAAACCTTCAGCGGAATGTTGGTTAAGTCGGTTTGCTGCGCGGGCTGCGATTCGTCCCCAGTCACAGCGCCGAGTCCTGTGCCCCACAATGTAACAATTTCGCCAGGGTTGGGCGCATTGCTCGACGAGACGACGGTGTTGGTGGCCGGCAGCGTTGCCACGGCATCTCCGGAGCCGGTGGTGTTCAAAGTGAATACGCCGATGTTGTTGGCCACGACGACGATCGGCGCCGTCGCGCTGGCCAGGCCGTTGTAGGTGACGGTCAGAGTTCCGGTTCCGGCCGGCGTTTTGGAAGGAAGAATGGCGGCGATTTGGGTCGCCAGCGAGTAGTACATGATGGCGTCCACGGTGGTTCCGCCGACGGTTACCTGCATCGAGGTTCCGCCGATCGAGGTGAGCAGCGGGAAGGCGCCCGCGACGGCCACATTCGCCGGGCCGAGGTTCTTGCCTTTGATGACGAACAGCGCGCCCTGGGCGATGGCCGCATTGGGAAGTCCGGGCGGGATGTTGGTGGCGGCGTTCTCCACGGCGGCAATCATCGGTGCGTTGGCGCCGCCGCTGGCAGCGCCAAAGGTTGTGAATTGCAAGCTCAGGGAGCCGCTGCTGTAGGCGGTGATCAGCACCTTGGCATAATTGCCGGCGACGGTGTGCACGGCGAAGACGTCTCCCACGACGAGCGCGGCCGCGGTCAGCGTCGCCCCCGTATATGACGAAGCCGGTATGGCGGCCAGGGCCTGCTGCGTAAGGCTGTCGTACTGCGTAG
>JBGPLI010000025.1:0-38018 GCA_041486445.1 Bryobacteraceae bacterium | reverse complement strand
TCACGCGCTTGAGCGCCGAGTACAGCGTGGTGGACTTGCCGCTGCCGGTGGGACCGGTCACCAGCAGGATGCCGTGCGGCAGCGACGTGTAGTATTGCATGCGCGAGAGCATGTGCTGGTCAAAACCCAGCCGCTCGAGATCGTAGAAATCGCCGGCCGAGCGGTCGAGCAGGCGCATGACCACGCTCTCTCCGTAGAGAGTGGGGAGCGTGGAGACGCGCAGATCCACGTCGCGACCGAGCGTCTTGATCTTGATGCGGCCGTCCTGGGGCAGGCGCCGCTCGGCGATGTTGAGCCGCGCCATCAGCTTCACGCGCGAGATGATGGCCGCCTTGAGCTCGCGCGGCGGCGGGTCCTGGCTGACCAGCACGCCGTCGATCCGGTAGCGGACGCGAAAGTCCCTCTCGAACGGCTCGATGTGGATGTCGCTGGCGCGACTCTCGACAGCCTGGGCGATCATCGCATTCACCAGCCGGATGACCGGCGCTTCGCTGGCCATGTCGCGCAGGTGCTCGAGGTCCTCGGATTCGCCGGGCGTCGCCAGCTCGGTCTCGTCTTTCGAGGTCTGACCGTAGTAGCGGTCGATCGCGTCCAGAATTTCCTGCTCGGGAGCGAGGCCCGGATCGACCGCGAGTCCCGTGCAGGAGGCCACTGTCGACCGCGTCTCGAAATCCAGCGGATCGGCCATCGCCAGCGTGACCGTGTGATCGTGCAGCGCGACCGGCAGGCAGCGGAACTGGCGCAGGAACCTGGGGGAGAGCGTTTCAATTTCAGGCGAGACCGCGGGCGGGCCGTCGATCGCGAGCAGCGGGACTTGCAGTTGCTCGGCCAGCGCCGAAAGCACGTCGCGCTGGGCGACGAACCCGAGGTCGACCAGAATCTTGCCGAGCTTGTCGCCGCGCTCGCGCTGCAATTCGAGCGCCCGGTCGAGATCCTCCTGCGTGATCAGACGCCGGTCAATGAGCATCTCGCCCAGGCGCATCGTTTGTCCTCACATCGCGCACAACGCATACACTGTGCGCTCACTTCTCTAGTTCTCTGTGACGCGTATCACGGCGTCCGCGGCCGCTGCGCCCGCGCGCACTGCTTCCATCAGTTTCTTCTTCTGCGTTTGCAGAGTGACCTGCACGCGAAGGCCGTTGGGGTCCTCCCACGGATAGTGCGAGAGAAACGCCACGAACACGACCTGCTCCTCCGGCGGAATGGTTTCGAGCGAAGCGGCCGAGGCAGCCAGAGCCTGGCGCAGCGCCTTGATCAACTGCGGAATCCGCTCCAGTTTCTTCAGGCGGTAGCGCTCGATGTCTTCTTTCGAGAGCACGGGGTGCATCAGCCCGGCGGGGCTCGACACCAGGTTCACCTCGGCGGTGAACACGGCTCCGTAGCCTTCCAAATAAACGCCGCGCGTGGCGCCAAGCAGCAGGAACGGATTGTCGTCCCACAGCCGCGTGACGCGGTCGTCGAGAGTCTTTTCAATCGTGGCCAGCATGGCCCGGCTCACGCGCGGCGAATCACCCGGGGTCGCACAGAGAGCAACGCCAAGGAGGAGGAAAAACAAAAGGAGAAGTCGTTTCATTAGCGGATTCCTGCTCCCGTGTTGAGAGCGTACATCGTGTTGAGCTCCTTGCGGAGCAGGTCGAGGTTGTAGCCGGCCGTGGCCAGGTCCGCCTGGCGCTGCTCGGCAAAATGTTGTTCGGCGACGGCCAGAACCTTCGCCGTCTCCTGCGCTTGCCGCTGCTGGATTTCGGCGACCGCCTTGGTGACGGCGGCGTCGATTCTGGATTGAATTGCCGCCGTGTCGATGGACGGGGCGGCGGCGTCAATCGATGACACGGGCCGCATCATCCACCCATGAACCAGAATCGCGGCGGCGATAACGGCGGCGGCGGCAAAGGACGGCCGCATAAAGCCATTCCACCAGCGAGGCTCAAACACCTTATCCGACACGAAGGCGATGCGCCGGGGGATTTCTTCCTCACGCAGCGTGGACATCGCATCGAGAGTCAAACGCAGCGTCGCCAGCTCTTCGCGGCAGCTCGGACAGGTGGCGGCGTGCGCTTCGGCCTGATGGCGATCTCCTGGATCGATCTCGCCGAGCGCGTAGGCTTTCCAGTCATAGGATGAACAGCTCATGATTCCCCTCGCAACATCGTAGGAGCCAAGGTGGTCTTCAGCAGATCGAGCGCGGTGTAGAGCCGCGATTTGATGGTCGAGACCGGACAGCCCAGAATCTCCGCCATCTCCTCGAACTTAAACCCTTGATACACCTTCAGCAGCACCGCCTCGCGCTGATCCTCGGTGAGGCGTCCGAGCGCGCTTTGGACGGCGAGCGACAGCTCGATGGGCAGCAGGCCTGGGCCTGGTGGTGGCGTGCGCGGTTCATGGGTCAGCTCGCTTTCGGGCCGCCGCCGCCGCAGCATCGAGAACGCCTCGTTGTGCGCGATGCGGAACAGCCAGCCCGGGAAGCGGGCCGGATCGTCGAGTTTGGGCAAGCTCTGATACACTTTCAAAAATACGTCCTGGCTTACGTCGAGTGCGTCCTCGCGATTCGAAACCAGCCGCCACAGATAGTTAAAGATGCGCTTCTCCCATCGGGACACGAGGAGGTTATAGGCCTCGACGTCTCCCCGCCGCGCTTTGGCGATCAGGTCGCGATCTTCGACCTCGCGAAAGATCAACTTCTGGCTCCGTTCACAAAGACGCCGACGCCGCCCAAAAAGTCGAGGATGCAGTCAACATATCGAACCTGAGATCAACTATAATTGAGTTGCTAGCGCTTTTAAATATATCGTTTCCACCCCCTTCGGTTCGGGGCATTGATTTCTAATCGCATCCGCTGGCTGCCGTCACTGGGCGGCAATCCGACAGGAGGTGGATGTGAGCTCTCGAAAATCACAGTGGTCTGCGGCTAAGGCCCGACAAGTGCTCGCTGCTCTCCTCCGATCAGGCTGGCGTGCCAAGCGCCAGAAGGGATCGCATCGCATACTGGCCAAATCCGGCTGGCCCGACTACGTTTTCGCCTACCACGACCGAGTAGAACTCGGACCGGGCGCCCTGGAATTGTTAGGCAAGAAGACCGGTTTGCGACCAAGTGACTTGTGACCGCTATGCCGCGAAAGATACCGTCATTTCGCCGGGTACAGCCTCGCCATGGTCCAGACGATCGGCAATCACCCGAAGCGCCAGCGCCTCCACCGCCGCAAGCGCCTGCTTGCGAGTCCGCCCGTAAACGGTGACGCCGGGGAGGGCCGGGATGTCGGCGATCCAGCGCCCGTCGACTTCGCGGAAGAACTCGACCTTCAAATTGAAGGCCGTAGCTTCAGTGGTTCGCTTCATTGGTTCGCTTCATTCGTATGCTTTCTCATTGATTGTACCAACGCGCTTGGGCAGGTGCCGGTCCTCGGTTCAGAAACCCAACAACGGGGCGAGGCGGTCCAGCACCTCGCCGGATGCATCGCCCGAGAGGTGGCCGATCAACTCAGCCCGCCAGCTGCGCCAGTCGAGGCTCTTCAAGTGATCGGCCAGAATCACGCCGGACACCGGCGAGCCCGGAGGAAGGGGCACCTCGAAAGGGTATCCCTTGACGCGGTTTGTGACAGGGCACACGATCGCCAAGCCGCTGCGTTGGTTGTAGCTGGCTGGAGAAAGAATGAGTGCCGGCCTTCGCCCCGCCTGTTCGCGCCCCGCCTGAGGATCGAAGGTCAGCCACACCAGGTCGCCTGCGTCAGGCACGTACGCCGGCACTACCAGACTTCCTTGCCGGTTGGCCGTCCCCAGCCGGTTTCGTCGTGGCGGTTCCGCTTGGTGATGCCCGAAACGAGTTCCTTAAGACTGTACTTGCGGCGCGCCGAACGGATCACCAGGACGCCCTCCTGTTCCACCGTGACGTTCAACCGGTCCCCTTCCCGCAGCCGGGCGCTGGTTACGGCCGATTTCGGAATCCGGACGGCCAGGCTATGGCCCCACTTGGCGAGCTGTGTATTCATAAGATGGTATCTACTTTGAATATACACGACAATGCAGCGCCGCCGCGTCTACTAACCGGAGCGCGCTAGTGTCATAATGCCACTGAGGTCCGCTGGATGAGCACGAAAGCGCTGATGGACGTCGAGGAGTACCTGCGAACCAGCTTCGACGGGCCGGATTGCGAGTATCTCGACGGCGAGGTGGTGGAGCGGAACATGGGTGAAATTCCACATGGCGACGTGCAAGGGAACCTATATCACCGCTTACGGCAACTGCGCCGGACGCTGGGTCTCCGGGTCATCCCCGAGATCCGCATCCAGATCAACCCCCGCCGCTACCGGGTCGCCGACATCGCCGTCTGGCGCGACGACAACATCGGCACGGGCATCCCTACAGCCCCTCCGTTTCTCGTAGTCGAGATCCTCTCGCCGGAGGACCGCATGGTGCGCATGCTCCCCAAGATCCAGGAGTACCTTTCCATCGGCGTCGAGTGGGTCTGGATCATCGACCCGGAAGAGAAGAGCGCTTTGTGCTACTCCCGGAAAGAACCCGCTGGCGCCGTTTGCGATGTGCTCCGCACCGAGAATCCGAACATCGAAATTCCGCTCCAGGCCGCGTTTGACCTCGACTCCTAGCTGTCAGAGAGGACCGTGATCTCTTATCCCGACTCGGTGCGGTTCCTCTACGCGCTGGGCAACGAAATCAAGACCGCCAAGCTGGGCCTGGACCGGATCCGCGCGGTGCTCGCGGCGCTCGGAAATCCCGAGCGCGCCTGTCGCGTGGTGCACGTGGCCGGCACCAACGGCAAGGGTTCCACCTGCGCCATGATCGAAGCGGGCCTGCGCGCGGCGGGCATCCGCACGGGCTTGTTCACGTCGCCCCACTTGATCGAGCCCACCGAGCGCATCCAGATCGACGGCGTGCCAGTCCGGCGCGATCAATTCCAGCGCGCCTTTGAAGTGGTGCACCAAATCGCCGAATCGCTGGCTCTGGACTCCCACCCGACGTATTTTGAAACCGTCGCCGCCATGGGGTTCTGGCTGTTTCGCGAGATGTGCGTCGAGACTGCCGTGGTCGAGGTGGGTCTGGGCGGCCGTCTCGACGCGACCAACGTGGTCGAGCCCGCGCTCACCGTGATCACTCCGATCGACTTCGATCACGAGGTCTACCTCGGTCACACGATCGAAGCGATCGCGGGGGAAAAAGCCGGCATCCTCAAGCCGGGCGTTCCGGCCGTGTTCGCGCGGCAGCGGAGCGAGGCCGAAGCGGTGATTGACGCCCGCGCCGCCGAGCTCGGGATCAGCGTCACGCGGGCGGCCGAGTTCGCGGTGCGGGATCTGGAGATCGACGCCCGCGGGTCGCGATTCTCGGGACTGGTCTGCCCGCTCGCGGGCGAGCACCAGGTGGAAAACGCCGTCACCGCCGTGGTTGCCCTCGAGGCTTTAGGCGTGCGATCGGAAACGATCGCCGCCGGAATCAAGGACACGCGTTGGCCGGGGCGTCTGGAGCAGGTGGCGCCGAATCCCGACATTCTGCTCGATGGCGCGCACAACCCGGCGGGCGCGCGCGCGCTGGCCCGGTATCTGGAGCGGTTTTACTCGGGCGGCAAACGGTGGCTCCTCTACGGAGCCATGCGCGACAAGGCGGTCGAAGAGATCGCGGGAATCCTGTTTCCGCTTGCGGACGAGTTGATGTTCACCGCCCCGGAGAGCACCCGGGCGCTGCGGCCGGAGACGCTCGTCGAGCTTGCCGGGCGCGGGCAGACGGCGCCGGACATCGCCGCCGCGCTCGACGCGGTCCGCCGGCAGGCGTCGCCCGACGACGTGGTGGTGATCACCGGATCGCTATTTCTGGTAGGAGAGGCCCGGCGTCAGTTCGTACAATAGGACGACTCATGGCGTTCCTCTGGAGCCTGGTCTTTGTCGACCCGCTCTTCATCCTCTCCACGATTTTCTTCGGCTCGATCAGCGTATTCGTTTCGCTGTTCGATCAGAGCGGGCGAACGCAGATCAAGGTCGCGCGCGTCTGGTCGCGATCCCTGCTGAGGTTCGCCGGCGTGAAAGTCAAGGTCGAGGGGATTCGCAAGATCCATCGTGGCGGGAGCTACGTTTTCGCGGCGAACCACGCGAGCTACATGGATACGCCCGTGGTGTTGAGTCACATTCCGGTGCAATTTCGTTTTCTGGCGAAAAAGGGATTGTTTCACATCCCCTTCCTGGGGACGCACCTGACGCAAGCCGGGCACATCCCCGTGCCGCGAGAGGATCCGCGCGCGTCGGTGAGGACGCTTGCCCGCGCTGCCCGGATCGTCCGCGACAAATCGATTTCCGTGCTGATTTTTCCCGAAGGCGGGCGCACCGAGGACGGCGAGCTGCAGCCCTTCAAGGACGGCGCGGCCTACATCGCGATCAAGTCCGGCGTGCCCCTGGTGCCGGTGGCCATCGGCGGGACGCGCAAGATCCTGCCTATGCACTCGGCCACCTTCCGCCGCGGCCGGGTGACGCTGCGGATCGGCGAGCCCATCCCCACCGCCGGGCTTACGGTGCGCGATCGCAAGGCGCTGACCGAGCGGGCGCGCGCACAGATCGCGGGGATGCTTTAAAGGGGCCGAATCTGCGCGATGACAGTCTACGCTGCGTGGGACAGTTCGATGGCGGCATCGGATCGCAGGAGCACGAGGAAAGGCTAGTGGAAGGGGATGCGCCGCGGTACGCGGAATAGCGCGGCTGAATTTGAGCCGGATTGCTTGACAAATTGATGTATAATACCTGCTATTCTGCAACCTCGAAAAAAGTCCGGGCGGAATCGGTCAGCAACCAGGATTCTCGACCAGTTTCTCGCAAGCTTGAACGCGGGCGATGAGACACTGTCCGACATATTCCGGCGCCATTCCCAGGAAGAATTGCTGCCGTACGAAAGCTTCGCTCGCCGCGTTCGAACGGTGCTCAACGCGGAGAGCTGCGGTGTTTTCTTGGTTCGGAGCGAAGACGACAAGCGTGTTTTGGAGCTAATCAGCGAGGATTGTGATAGTGGCCATGGTGATCCCGAACCAGCCCCAAAGTTGCCGATCCGGAGCAAGAAACACGCAGGGCTTACATCACATCTGGCCCATTGTGGTCGGATCGTACGACTCACGGGCAAGGCGTTGCGCAACAGCCCGTACTTCGCTGGTAATAGACCCCTCCACTTGAAGGACGGGGTTGACCATTCCCTGTTGTCCTTCCCGCTTAAGAACCGCAAGGGTCAGCTGCTGGGCCTGGTGAAGGTTCAGAACAAGAAGGGCAAGAACGGCCGTCCGGGTTCTCGCATCCAGTTCACCGATGCCGATGTGAGTCTCGCCGCGTTTTTATCGAGCCGCCTTGTGGTGGCGCTGCAGGCCCGGGAATTCGTTAGCTTCTTGAAGACTCTCTTGCCTGGCAAAGCCAGCCCTGGCGACCTGTATTCGTTCGAATCGAAGACCCTTTCCGAGGCTCTGAATCTGATTGGCGCAGATCGAGGCACAGTGGCTCTCTGGGATGACCACAAGAGGACATTGATTGTTGCCGTTCAGGTGGGAGACGGTTTTCGTAGGCAAAATCAACGGGTCCCGCGAAGGAGCGTCATGCAGACGGTTTGGAAAAAGCGAGAGTCGATCTCGATTCCCGACGTTGCGAAATACAAAGGTCCATATTTCGAGGCTAGCCCTAAGACCCGGAGCGAAATTGCAGTCCTCATTGCGGCAAGGGATTCATCAGGTCAACTCCAGCCGCTCGGGGTGTTGAACGCTGAGTCTTCTTCAGCTCGGAACTTCGATAAGCAAGACCAAGAGATGCTCGAGGGGGTCGCAGACTCGTTAGCGGTTGTGGTCAATTCCGCTCGTCCCGAAATGTCGCTCCGCGACGCGCTCGCCAGCCTTTCCGCGCCAGCGCGAGTCTTCGCGGAACCCCAAAAGCTCCTGTCCAGCATACTGGAACGTGTGCGCGATACATATGACCTCGACAGGGGAGTCGTCTACGTCGCGGAGGAGACGGGTGGCCTCCTGCGGCTTGGAGCACAGATCGGGTGTGAAGGTCAGCAGCACCTAGTCGGCAGCTACACACACGAGATGAGCAAGGACTCCCTCGCGGCATCGGTATGGCGAACGGGCGAGCCAGTCTACTCCGAACGGCCACGACAGGACCCGCGCGTACTCAAAGAAGGTCTTGACATCTTCGGTATTCAGGGGCCCTTGCTGGGGCTTCCGCTGATCCATTCCGGGAAGACGCTGGGGGTCCTGATTTGCTGGTCTTTCGAGGGCCCTCCGCCCCGCCCTGAACATCAAAGGCGACTGGCCCCATTCGCTCAGGTGGCTGCAGCGGAAATCGCGATTTCCCATGCATACGGGTTACTCGATGAGTGGATTCACAGCATTGCACAGCCTAGCCAGAACGTAGGCGGCTTGGTGCACATGATCGGACGGACAGACGACTCCGCTACTAGACGCGATTTTATGGGGACACTGAAGTCGGAGGCTGAGCATCTGGTCAGCATCGTCCAAAGGAGCCGGTTGATTCGGCAGCATCAACGCGTCGCTCCCGTGCGCAAGAACTATTGCCTGCTTCGGGTTGTCCAGGCGACTGCTGCGGCATTCCAACAGCAAGCGGAGGAAAGCGGCATCAAGCTAGAGCTCAACTTGCCACAAGTTCCAGAGTGCCCGATTTGCGGGGACGAGAACCGCCTTGGAATTGCCCTGGGTGAAGTGGTCAACAATGCCTTGAAGCACTCCCAGTCCGGAGGTATGGTGAAGATGTCCTTGACTAAGGCGTTCAACCAGTATAGAGTCTACATAATCGATGAAGGTGACGGCGTGCCTGAGGCCTACGCTAAGGACATTTTCTATCCGTACTTCTCGCTTCTCCCTGGTGGCGGGCGGGCCGGCACAGGGTTAGGATTGGCTATAGCGAGTGGTATTCTTAGAGAAGAAGGTGGCATGCTCACCTATTCCCCTAACGAAGCCGGCCGTGGCTCCGTCTTTACCCTGTCCCTCCCAATGGAGAACAAGTAAATGAACGCTGTGAGCGAACACACATCTACCGTCAGCATCCTGGTTCTCGAGGACGACCCGGTGCACCGACTCCTGCTGGAGCACGAGTTCCAAGGTAACCGATACGCGCTGCAATCCGTGGGCGATGCCGCAGTGGCACTCCATCTTATCCGGTCAGGGGACGTGACCTATCACGTTGGGATCTTCGATCTCAAGGTGCCGAGCGAGGCCGGCGACTTTCCCAAGACCGAGGCCGCGCTTAGCGTGATAGAGGCCGCGCGCCAGGCTTTCCCCAAGATGACGATCGTTACCATCAGTTCGATCTTCCTTGGGGAGGATCTTCGGTCTCGGCTAGAAGCGCTTGGCGTTAGAGATAATTTCCCGAAACCCTTTTCTCTGGAAAAACTTCACGAGTATGTAGACGCCTGCCTTCCGTAGCCTTCGTCGCGCAATGCACAAGGCTCCCCTGCAAGCCGTAGTAGCGCAGATGCGGCACTTCCTCGACAGCGAGCGACCTGGCTTCTCGTTGTTTCTCGGAGCTGGGGCCTCCAGGAGCTCTGGAGTTCCGCTCGCTGAGGAGCTTGCGGACTTTGCGATCAAGGCAATTTTTGAAAGCGATGGCAACCGGATCGACCCTCACACTTCACCGGATGTGGCGCGTGGGACGATTCGAACCTGGGAGAAGAGTCAGCTCTGGTGGGACGAGTCGAAGAGCAGGTATCAACTGGCGATGGAAAACGCCCTGCTAGCTCCCGGCGTGCGCGCGCGGTTTTTGAAGACACACACCGGAAAGGCGCGGCCAAGCCAGGGCTACCGCCGTCTCGCTCAGTTGCTCAATTCCCGGGTGTTCGACACGGTCTACACGACAAACTTCGACGATCTGGTGCGCCGCGGTTGCGAAGGGGTGTTGGAGGGGTCGCTTGTGGAAGTCGCTGCCCCGGAGGCGTTTGAGGAACAGCTCCCTTCTCCCTGCGAACCCCGCGTGATCCGCCTGCATGGGGACTATTGGCACGGGAACGTGTTGAACACCGAGGGCGAACTTGAGCGAACCCCAGGCATCCGTTTCGAGACGGTTTACCGATTGTCCCGCCCCCAGGGCATGATCGTCATTGGGTACGGTGGCCAGGATCGCACGGTGATGTTGAGACTGTTCCAGGACCACATTCGCGACAAGAACTTTCTGAAGAATGGGCTCTTCTGGTGCATCCGGCGAGGGTCGGATGTCCCTGCTCATTTGCGAGTCGTCATGGACATCGACGAGGAGGTCAAAGGGAACCGAGTCTACGTCGTCGAAGTCGACGGCTTCGATGAGGCTGTGGAACGGCTCGCCGCGGGATTCGGCCTAGCGACCGACGCATTCGTTCTGACGGAGTCCCTCAGGGACGTTACGGAAGCTCAGGCCCTGCTCACCGATGGCGCCCAGCTTCTCGTCGACACTGTACCCGGTGAGCCTGCTCTTCGCGATCGATTCCACGATGTTTTCCATCGGCTCGCTCAACGCCTGGAAGTCAGGGAGGCGGCACTTATCGCTATGTCCCCTGACGGCGGGAAGGTCGTGGCTGCGGTGAACAAACCAGTCCTAGTAGATCTCGAGATTCCCGCGCGGAGCCTCCTCCTTAGCTGCTTGTCAAGAGAAGAACCGTTCGAGGTTACAGTTGCGGATCTTACCAAAGACGACCTATTCGCCCCAACCGCGGATCGGCGTGTCGTGGCGTATCCCGTGCACTGCGATGGGCGGCCCCTGGGCGGCGCGGTATTCTGTTTTGATCGGTCAACGCCGCAGGGCGACCAGAACGAACGCGTCATTTCTGTACTGTGCGGATTATTGATCCTCGCCTCTCAGCGCATGGCATGACTTGCTTTCCACGTTCTCTGAAGAACGCATCCGACCCCAACCTACGTTTGCCAGCCACCTTCCGCCGCGGCCGGGTGACGCTGCGCATCGGCGAGCCCATCCCCACGGCCGGGCTTACGGTGCGCGATTCGGAAGGCGCTGACCGAGCGGGCGCGCGCACAGATCGCGGGGATGCTTTAATCGCGATGTTTCAACTTCGCGCTGCCAGCGCGGCCAGCACGGTCGCGGGCGTAAAGGGAACCTGGCGCAGCCGGGCGCCGGTGGCATCGAAAACCGCGTTGCCGATGGCGGCGGCCACGATGGTGATGGTGCATTCGCCCGCGCCCATTTGCGCCACGTTCAGCGGGTTGAGCAGCACGGTCTCCACCACCGGAAGGGGATCGCCGAACCGGAAGACGGGGTAGCTCAGCCAGTCAATCGAAGTCACCCTGCCGGTTTGGTCGTTCCACTTCACCTCCTCGTGCAGCGCCCGGCTCATTCCTTGCAGGGCGCCGCCTTCCATCTGGTTCCGCAATCCGTCGGGATTCGAAACCGGGCCGGAATCCTGGGAGGCCACCAGCCGCGTCACGGTGATGACTCCGCTGCTCTGATCCACCTGGACCTCGGCCACCATCGCGGAGTATCCGTTGTTGCCCTCATACAGCACGCAGGAAATGCCACGGCCCGCCGCGACGCCGGTCCGGCTGTTCGCCGTGTTGGGAGAAGGCCGGGTCTGCCAGTTCGCGCCCGCAGCCGCCGCGTTCACGACTGCGATCATGCGCGGATCGCTCAAATGGCGCAGACGATAGGCCACCGGATCGGCTTGCGCCGCCGCTGCCAGCTCGTCCATGAAACATTCATTCGCGAAGGTGTTTTGGAGCCGGTCGGGAGACCGCAAGGGGCCTGTGAAGAACGGCGAGTCGATGGTATGAACGAGTACGCGCTGGCTGCCGACGGTTCCCGTGCCTCCGCAGGTCGCGCCGGCGCAGCCGGTCACGTAAGCGGACGCCGCGTTGCTGTTGTTGCTGAACGTGGCGGGCGGGGTGGCTTGCGCCGGGACCAGCGGCGGCGTCGGGAATCCGGCGAGTGCACCGCTGACGATGTTGCCGGGCGTGGTCGCGTTCGGACGATTGCCTTTGGTGAGCGTCCAGCCCTCATGGTCCCAGGCGACGATCTGGCCGCTGCTGTCCAGGCCGGCGCGCATGTCCATCACGTGCGCGGGACCGTAGTGGTCCGCCCACAACATCTCGTCCCGGCGCGAAAGCTGCACGCGCACGGGTTTGCCCACGGACTGCGACAGCAGCGCGGCGTCGTAGCTCGCCGTGTCCGCGCCATTCAGCCCATAGCAGCCCGATCCTTCCACGAAGATAACGTGCACATTGGCGAGCGGGATTCCCAGGACCATCGCCACGCTGTCGCGTTGCGGATAAACTCCCTGGGTGGCCGACCAGATTTTGGCTGTGGCATTGGAACCGCTGCCTCCTTTAACGTCGGCAACGGCGCAAGAGGTGCCGATCGATCCGTGAATCTGATAGGGATGCAAATAGGTGGCGGCCAGGGTGCGAGTGGCCTGCTTGAGCGTCTGATCCACGTCGGTCGAATTCACGATAAAAGCGTCGCGGGATGGCTGCTTGCGCATGTACACGTACAGGTCCTGCTGATTCGGCAGCGTGACGCCGGCGGACCATGTCACGCGCAGCAAGGCCGCCGCTTGAATCGCATGCCATTGGTTATCTGCGACTACGCCCACGAAGTTGTTCTTCACAACCACCTGGACGTTGCCGGCAAGACTCGAAACGGAGTTCGCATCCACGTTGACCACCGTGGCGCCCACCACCGGCGGCCGGACGACCTTTCCATGGAGCATCCCGGGCACGCGCACCTGCTGGACGAACTGGAACTCTCCAGTAACCTTAGTTGGAATGTCCAGGCGCGGCACCGACGTTCCAAGAACCTTGTACTGCGACGGGTCCCTCGGCACGGCCTTGCTGTTCAACGTAAGATTGAACCGCTTGCCCTGGACCAATTGCCCGTAGCTCACCTGCGGCGGGGCCCCTTGCACCGAGATCATGCCGTCCAGCACCGTCAGTTCGTTCATGGAAGCATTGAGAAACTGCGCCGCCATCTGGAACAGCATGTTGCGGGCGGTGGCCAGGGCCTGGCGCAAGCCGGCCGTACCGAACTCGGTAGGGTGGGACTGGCTGCCCGAGGTGACGCCCTGATCCGGCGTCAAACCCGTGTCGCAAAAAACGACATTGACGCGGCTGAAAGGCACCGAGAGTTCCTCGGCCACCATCTGGGTTTGTACCGTCGAAAACCCCTGTCCGAACTCGCACTTGCCCGAATAGGCGGTGATGCTTTCGTCGGCGCCGATGACCAGCCAGGAATCCACCTGGGCTGCGTCCACCAGCCCCGTCGCGTTCTGCGCAGCCAGCTTTCCGGCCCGGCCTCCGGCCATGCTGAAACCGACGATCAGCATGCCCGCGCTTTTCAAGAAATCTCGGCGTGAGGCGACGATTTGAGGAAGGGAGGTTTGTCCAGGCATTATGCCACCCCCTGTGCGTAGCGCACCAGCGCCTTGACCATGCGAGTATGCGCATGGCAGCGGCAGAGTAACCCGTCGAGAGCGCCCAGGATGTCCGCCTCGGTGGCCTGCGGGTTCTGATCGATGAACGCCTTTCCGTACAGCATGGGCCCGCTGATGCAATAACCGCATTGCATGGCTTGCTCCGCGATAAACGCCGATTGGAGCGGGTGCAGGTTGGCAAGGGTGCCGAGACCTTCGATGCTGGTCACCTCATGCCCCGCCGCGTCGGACATCGGCGTGATGCACGAGCGAATCGGCTGGCCGTCCAGAAGCACCGTACAGGAGCCGCACTGTCCGAGACCGCAACCGAACTTCGGGCCGTTCAAGCTGAGGTTGTCTTGCAGGACGTACAGAAGCGGACTCTCCGGCTCCACGTCCACCGAATAAGGACTGCCGTTCACCGTTAAATTGTGTAGGGCCATAACTTCTCTCCTCTCTGAAGTCTGGAAGTGAGGACAATGATACTTCCTTACAGGCGTTCAGTCAACGGCGTCAGGCAGGTGCGACTCTAGCCCTGCGGTAGCGCCGCCGCCCTAAGAGGAGTACACTAATGTGGACCCGGAAGGTTGGCATTCCATCACAAGGAGAATTCGATGACGAGCACGATTTCGAGACTGCTGAAGACTTACGAGAACGGGAAAATGTCGCGGCGGGCTTTGGTGCAGGGCCTGGCGCTGCTGGCGGCCGCATCCGAGACGGCGTCGGCCGCCGGATTCGAGGGGAACGGGATCAACCACATCTCTTTGCAGGTCACCAACCTGCAACGATCCAGCGATTACTACCAGAAGACGTTCAATTGCAAGGTGAACAAGCGGGACGGCAACAACCAGCTCGTTTTCGGAAAGGGTTTTCTGGTTTTGCGCGAAGGCAAGCCGCCCGGCAAGGTGGACCACTTCGCGATCGGGGTCGACAACTTCAAGAAGGAGACCGTGACCGCCGATCTGAAAGCGCGCGGAATCACTCCGATTGACCAGCAGGGCGGCGGGTTCGGGTTCCACGTCGTGGATCCGGATGGCTACCCGGTGCAGATCAGCGCCAACAACGCGCAGGGTTGAAGAGCGGACATCACTGCGGTAGTCTCGAAGAGTTAGTAGGGAGGTCCTATGAAACGAAAGCTATGTCTTTTCACTGTGATTCTGGCCGTTACCCTTGTGACGGGCAATACTCTGTGCGCGCAGGACGCTCGCGCCGTCTTGCGGGCAGCCAGCGACGCCATGGGTGCCGCCAATGTGAAAACGATTCAGTATTCCGGGACGGGCTTTAATGCCGCCGTGGGTCAGAGCTTCAGCCCGCAGGACGACTGGCCGCGCTTCGAGGTGACGCGCTACACGCGCACCATCGACTACGACGCCAAATCGTCGCGTGAGGAATTCACGCGCCGGCAGGGAAACAATCCGCCTCGCGGCGGCGGCGGGACTCCGCTCCAGGGCGAGCAATCGCTGGTGGCCCTGGTCAACGGCAATTACGCCTGGAACCTGGATGGCGAGAAGGCGATCCCGCAACCGGGCTTGTATCTGGCCGGACTTCCCATTTCGGAGTTCAGACAGCTCGACATCTCGCTGACGCCCCACGGATTTCTGAAAGCGGCCGCGGCGGCCAGCAACCCGACCGCCATCTCGATCACGCTGCCCGTCCCTCCGGGCGGGATCACCCGGAACGGCAAGGCCACGCTGGTGTCGTTCACGACCATGGGCAAATACAGAGTGAACGGGACCTTCAACGACCAGAACCAGTTGGAGCTGGTCCAGACCTGGGTTGCCAACCCGGTCTACGGCGACATGCTGTACGAGCTGCGCTACACAGACTATAAGGATTACGCCGGAGTGAAATTCCCCAGCGTGCTCCATATTCATCAGGGAGATCCGCGGCTGAGCACGGCCCACAACTCCATGGAGATCAAGGTGACCAGCGTTCAGCCGAATGTGAACGTTCCGGCCATGACGGTTCCGGACCCGGTTCGCACCGCCGCGGCGCCGGTCGAGCGCGCCCAGTCCACCAAGCTGGCCGACGGAGTCTGGTTCATCGGCGGCGGCAGTCATAACAGCCTGGCGGTCGAGTTCCGCGATTATGCCACCGTGATCGAAGCGCCCCTCAACGAGGAACGCTCGCTGGCGGTGATCGGCGAAGTGAGCAAGCTGATGCCGGGCAAACCGATTCGCTATCTCGTCAATACGCATCACCACTTCGATCACACCGGCGGACTCCGCACGTATCTTGCGCAGGGCGCCACCATCGTCGTGCCCGAGGCGAATCGCGACTACTATGAACGCGTCCTGTTCAGCACGGCTCCGCGCACGCTCCAGGGGGACAGGTTCTCGACCTACTACCCGTATTTCTCGGGAGGCCGGCGGCCGCTGCCGATCGAAACGGTGAACCAGAAGTACGTGCTGAGCGACGATTCCCGGACGATCGATCTTTATCCCGTGCAAGGACTGAACCACGCGGCGAACATGCTGATGGTGTACCTGCCCAAGGAAAAGATCCTGGTGAACGCGGATCTGTACTCGCCGCCGGCTCAGGGCGCGCCGGATCCGGCCATGAACCCGAACATGAGAACGCTCCAGAGGAACATCCAGCGCTTGAAGCTGGACGTGGCGCAACACGTCCCCATCCACGGACAGCCCGGGCCGGGCGACCGGTTCGCGCAGATCATGGGAAGAGCGGCGAACTAAGCGAACACAGGCCGGAGTTACTTGCCGACGTCGATCAACTCCACGTCGAAGATAAGCGTCGCGTTTGGCGGGATCACGCCGCCGGCCCCTCGATCTCCATAACCTAGCGCCGGAGGGATTCGCAATTGGCGTTTCCCTCCCACCTTCATTCCCTGTACGCCTTCATCCCAGCCCTTGATCACCTGGCCGGCTCCCAGGGAAAAGGCGAACGGCTGGCCGCGATCGACGGAGCTGTCGAACTTTTTGCCGGTTGTCAGCCATCCTGTGTAGTGCACCTTTACCATTTTCCCGGCCGTCGCCGTGGCGCCGGTGCCGGTCACGATGTTCCAGTATTGAAGGCCCGAACTGGTTGAGGTCGGGTTCCCGGTGACTTTCGTCGGGGATTCGTTGGATTGTGCGTGTCCGGACGCCATTGTGATAACCAGGGCAATAAACAGCGAGAGAAAGCGGGTGTTCATCAGGTTCTCCGTCAGACTTGCAGGATACACCAAGTGGAGGGAGCGACGCATGCGGCCGAGCTCCTGCGCCTGGCTTCCTCCGAGCGAGCAGCCCAGGTCCAGGCCGTTGGCTGGAGAATTGTTTTCCCTGTTGTTTTCCATGATCGTTCGCCACAGATCGGCGGTTTTCAATGACGCCGGAACTGAAAACGAAGGAGTTACGTGCCGCCGGCCGCCAATTCTCGGCGGCGCACGCGGGGTGCTCGGAATCAAATACCGCTCTCCAAGGACTACGGAAACGTTGAAAATGGTCGGCTACCGTGGCGGGCCGAAGCCTTGCCGCAAATCGTGCAGCACGCTCAGCATCCCGGGCACCAGCGTGATGACGAACAGCGCCGGCAGGATGAACAGCACGATCGGGAACAGCATCTTGATTCCCGCCCGGCCCACGGCGGCCTCGGCGCGGAGCCGGCGGCGCATGCGCAGCGAATCCGCGTAAATCTTCAGTGCCTGGGCGAGGCTGGTGCCGAAGCGCTCGCTCTGCACGATCATCCCCGAGAGCGACTTGATGTCCTCGATGCCGGTGCGCCGCACCAGTTGCTGGAACGCCTTGGCGCGCTCCTGGCCCGCCTTCACCTGCATCACGACGGTGGCGAACTCGGAGGCCAGCTCCGGATAGATGAACTGCATCTCCTCGCTGACCCGGAGCATGGCTTGGTCCAGCGCGAGCCCCGTCCCGAGCACGATGCCGAGCAGATCCACCGTGTCCGGCAGCGCGTCCTGGAGCTTCCGCCGGTAGCGCCTCACCAGCCGGTGCAGCAACTGCTGCGGGAGCAGCCAGCCGAGCAGCAGCGCCGATACCATGCCTCCGAACTTCGGCGCAAGATCGTTGTTGCGCTGCAAGTACATCATGCCCGCGGCGAGGCTCAACAGAAACGCCAACTGGAAGAGAGAGTAGAACGCCAGCGCGCGCCGCCGCCGGATGCCCGCCTGCGCCAGCTCCCGCTCGGTATCGCGCAGCCAGCCCTCGCCTCCGGGCACTAGGCTGACCAGATACAGAAAGCTGTTCAGAAACCCGCCGCCAGCGCGCCGCCGGGGCGTCTGGGTCGCCGTGACCATCGCATGCGCCTGCAATTCCTCCAGGCGGTCCTCGAGCGGATTTTCCTGATTGCGGAACAGCTCAATTCCCGACCACGCCAGCACGGCCAGCGTCGCGAACATAAGCACGAAGAAGAGAGCGGGAATGAGCATCAGAATTTCGGATTCGCGATCTTGCGGATAATCAAGATGCCGACGATCTCGGAAATGATGGCGTAGGTAAGGAACCTCTGACCCATCTCATCGGTGTACAGCAGTTGTATGTATTCCGGCTTCAGAAACCAGAAGCCGATGCCCACCACGACCGGCAAGGAGCACAGCAGACCGGCGGAGAACCGCTGTTGCGCCGTGGCGGCTTTCATCTTGGCGCCCAGATTCAGGCGCTCGCGCACCAGCAGCGCCAGGTTCTCGAGCACCTGCACCATGTTCGCGCCGGTCTGCCGTTGCAGGATCAGGCCGGTGACGAAAAATTTCAAATCGATCAGCGGGACGCGCCGCCCCAGGCCGTGCAGCGCCTGCTCGATGGGCGAGCCCAGAGCCAGCTCCTCCACCACTTTCCGGAACTCCATGCGCACCGGATCGAAGGTCTCGCTCGCGACGGTTTCAAGACCCGAGTGAATGTTATGACCGGCTTTCATGGAGCGGTTGAACAGGTCGATCGCGTCGGGAAGGCTTTCTTCGAATTTGCGCAGCCGCCGCGCCCGCACCTGAAGAATGTAGATTACGGGGAACAACCCGAGCACCAGGGCGAATCCGGCGCGCAGGACCAGCAGCGTCAGCCCTCCCAGGCCGAGCAGGAAGTAGACCGCGGCCGCGACGCCCACCGACAGCGCGAATACTTCCGTCGCGCGGTACTTGAGGTCCGCCTGTTCGATATACTCCTGGAGCCGCCGGAGCCCGCCTACCCATGAAATGAATTCTCCGAGGAAAGCGAACCGGCCGCGCCGCTCGCTCCGGACCAGATCGCTCGCCGCACGTACGCGCACGCCTCCGGACACGCGCAGCTCGCGCAGACGCGCGGAGAGCATGTCCTCGGCGTGCTGCTCGGGGAGGCTCCACACGTAGTATCCCGCCGCCGCCAGGGCGCCCGTGAAAATCAGGAAGGCGATGAAGAAAAACATCGCGTCACCGGTCCTTCAATTCCTGCACCTCAGTGAAGATCGACGCCGGAAGATGAATGCCGTACGCTTTCAACCGGTCCAGGCAGTGCGGGCGGGCGCGCGTAGCGGCGAATTTTCCCAAGATTCGTCCGCGCGCGCCCAGGCCCGTGCGTTCCAGAAGGAAGATATCCTGCATCTCGACGTGCTCGCCTTCGACGCCGATCACCTCGCTGACGCTGGTGAGCTTGCGCGTGCCGTCGCTCAGCCGCGAGCAATGAATCACGATCTGGATCGCCGAGGCCAGCATCTGGCGGATCACCTTGTCGGGAACATTCTGGCTCGCCATCATCACCATCGTCTCCAGGCGCGAAAAGGCGTCGCGCGTGGAGTTGGCGTGGGTGGTGGTCATAGAGCCGTCGTGGCCCGTGTTCATGGCCTGCATCATGTCGAAGGCTTCCGGCCCACGGCATTCGCCGACGATGATGCGGTCCGGCCGCATGCGGAGCGCGTTGATCACCAGGTCGCGCTGCGTGATCGCGCCGGCGCCTTCAATGTTCATCGGACGCGTCTCCAGACGGACCACGTGCGGCTGCTGCATCTGCAGCTCGGCCGTGTCCTCGATGGTGACGATGCGCTCGTCCTCGGGGATGAAGCGCGACAGCGTGTTGAGGATGGTCGTCTTGCCCGCGCCGGAGCCCCCGGCGATCACCACGTTGAGCCGCGCCTCCGAGCACGCGCTCAGAAAATCCAGCATGCCGGGCGTGAGCGTTTCGTTCTTCAGCAGCTCTTCGGTGGTGAGCAGCCTCTTGCCGAAACGGCGGATCGAGAGCACCGGGCCGATCAGCGACAGCGGCGGGATCACCGCGCAGACGCGCGAGCCGTCGGCCAGACGGGCGTCGACGATGGGCGAGGAGTCGTCGATGCGGCGCCCGATGTTGGACACGATGCGGTCGATGATCATGCGCACGTGGGCCTGATCCTTGAAGCGCACGTTGGTCTCCACCAGTTTGCCGGCGCGCTCCACATAGATGTTGTCGAATCCGTTGACCAGGATGTCGCTGATGGACGGATCCTTGAGCAGCGGCTCCAGAGGACCCAGGCCGAACACCTCGTCGAGCACCTCCTCGATCAGGCGTTCGCGCTCCACCAGCGTCATCGGGATCTGATCGTCGGCGATCAGTCCCTCCACCACATTGCCGATCTGCTCGCGCACGCCCTCCTTGTTCAGCGATTTGAGCTGATCGGGCGTGAGCGTATTGAGCAGCTTCGAATGGATCTGGGATTTGATCCCGAACCATCGATCGGCCCCCGTGCCCGGGCGTGGAATTGTGCGCGTGCCCACTGGTTATTCTCTTACGCCGGCTTGGCGGCGGCCTCTCTCGCGCCGGTGGCTTTATCGACAAAACTCCGAAACGCGCGGTCCAGATCGCCGGCCGCGGCTCGATCCGCCACGAAGGGCCGCCCCCGATTCACTGCGGCAATCGCCGCAGGCGAGGGCGGGATCCCGTAAAACACCGGCTGATTCAGCGTCTGCTGAATCTGATCGAGCGTGGCCAGGTGAGCGTTGGTCTTCTTCTGAAATTGGTTGACCACGATCTTGAGCTGGTCCTGATTGAATCCAAGCCGCATCAGCGCCGCGATGTAGCGTTGCGCATTGCGAATGGCGGGGAACTGTTGCGTCAGCACGAGAAAAATCGTGCCGGAGCTCTGCAAGGCGGCCAGCGCCACCTCGTCCGCCAGCCACCGGCCGGCGTCGATCACGATGGCCTCATATTTTTCCACCAGAAAATTGGCGAACTCGCGGAACATCGGCTCCGTAAATTGGGCCCTGTGTTCCACCTGGTCCGGCGGGCCCACCAGGAAGAAACCCAGCGGATCGCGCGTCACGAAGCCTTCAAACAAAGCCTGGTCCATGCGTCCCAGATTCTCGCCGACCTCGTGCAGCGTGTGCTGCGGCGAAGCACCCGTATGCATGGCGCAATCGTTGGCCGTGAAATCGAGATCCACCAGGACCGTCTGCTGCTTGCGCTGCGCCAGCACGCCGGCGAAATTCACTGCCAGTGTAGTGGCGCCCACTCCGCCCTTGGTCCCGAGAAAGCTATAAACCTTGCCGAGGCGGCTGGCGCCGGAGGCTGCGCGGCGCGGCGTGCGCTCCAGTCGCGCCATCGCGTCGCGAAACTCGATGCGCCGCACGGGCTGGACCAGGAAATCGTTGGAGCCGGCCCGCAGGCTCGCAATCACGGTCTCTCCATCGGCGTGATAGTTCGACGCGATCACGTAGATGTCGGAGGCGGCCTGCTTCACTTTCTCGAGCGCCTTGAGCGCGCCATCCGGGTCGCTCGCCAAATCCACGATCAGCGCCGCGTCGGGATGGCGCTCCAGGTCCTGAAGGACGCGGATGTACAGGTTGGAGGAAACCTCAGGATACTCGGAGATCACCTTGGCGTTGGGAAGATTGAGCAGGCTGTCGCGAATGGTCTCGCGAAAGTGCTCGTCCGAGGATGCGACTAGCAGCGAGATCGGCATAACTAAGGCAGGCACGCTCCCGCGTCTGGATCGCAGCCCGCGCTCTCCATCGGCACGCTGGTTTGAAAATTCGGGAGCGCGACGGCGAGCAGGCCGATCGCCGTCACGAAGGGGCGATACTCGTAGCCGGTGACGCCGACCGTCACCACGTCGGGAATGCAGTTGGTGCTGCAATCGCTGTCGCACTGGAAACTGGTGAGCTGGCCGGTGTCCGGGTCCTTCGAGAAATAGCTGACCGTGATCCGCGCGGGCCCGCTTTGGAACTGGTCGCGGTCGGGCATCAGCGGCACGTTCGAGCGCATGAAGCCGATCACGTTGCCCGCCGAGCTCTGCCAGCAGTGCGTGGCGGCGTAGCCTGCGCCCTGCCGCGTGAAGTCGGCGACGCTGTGCCAGATCCAGAGAAGCTGCGAGATGTAGACGAGCCCGAGCGTGAGCGGCAGGAGCACGCCCAGGTAGGCGAGCGCGAATTCGATGGTGGTCTGGCCGGCCCGCGTGGCGTACGCACTCCTGCGTGCCGCGTTCACACTCGTGTGAACGCAAGTGTCCGTCTCAACACCCTGCGTCGGCAGAAGTGCCGACGCGGCACGCAGAGAGTGCGTGCGCCACATCGGTTTACGTTCCGCCATACGGCACCCTCACAGTCGGACGAAGCGGAAACGGATCCACGGTGAATCCCCAGAACACCGGTTGCACTTGAAACCCGTCGAGCGAGACGACGATGAAATCGGGCGAGAGGCCGCCCTGGCTCGGGTCGCAGCCCGTGGCCGAGCAGTCGCACACCGTGAGCTCCTGCGAGCGCGGATCGTAACGCTCGATGCGGACCTGGATCATCTGCGGCGTCAGGCCCGGAACAATGGGGTTGTCGGAGGAATCGCTCGCGCCGGTGAGCGCAAAATTCTTCGCCGCTACCACCGCCGGGTCCTGGCTGTCGCAGAAGTTGACGCCCTGCTGCGTGCCCACCAGGCGCGCCATCGTGTACATGGTTTTCTTGAGCGTGTAGAACGTATAGGTGACGCGCGCCAGAGCCACCGTGCCGATCAGCAACGCCAGCACGATGGGCGTGAACATGACCGCCTCCATCAATGCGCCGCCCCCTTGGGCGTGATGGTGTCGTGCGCGATGAATCATTGATGCAATACCACCTTGCCGGGCCCGGCGATCTGCTGGCAGCCGTCGAAGCGCCCCTGCTTCACCGGCGCCACGCTCCCGATGTACATCGCGACGAAGCGCCCGAACGGATCGTTGGTGCTGATATTGGCGGCGCCCAGGCTCGGACTCACCAGGAACTGGCGGAACCCGAGCACGTTCATGCTGGCGGCGCCGCTAACGGTATCGACAATCGGAATCGTGATGATGCGCCGGCCGTCGCCTCCGTAATCGTTGTAAGTGTCGTAATCGTTCACATCGGTGTCCGGTTGATACACCGTGGACAACACTTCGACGCCGGTGATCGCCTGGCAGGCCGCCTGCGTATCGGACTCAAAGCGCGTATCGAGACCGCACAGCGCCTCGGTCACCACCGGCGCCACCTGGTTTGCGCTGCAAGTGTTCACCGCCGCGTTGGTCCAGATTATCTCCGAGGTGTTGATGGTGAAGCAGGCCTGCGCGCTGCTGGTGTTGCCGGGCAACCCGCCTGCGCCGGCGCGAAACGCCTGGGACGCCTCGTCGGGAAACACCGCGGTGTTCGGATCCAGGCGGTTCAGGATGACGTAGTTGAGCATCTGCGTCCCCGGGGGCAGCAGCGCCGGCGTGGGCGCGCCTGTGCATAGATACGTGAAAGAATACTTGGTCCCCAGGGTAAAGCCGAAATCCGTGGCGTCGCCCTGATCGATCGCCGCCACCGCGAAAGGCTCGATGCCGCAGGCCACGCACAGCGGCGCGCTGATGCCCGCGACGGCGGTCGCCAGCACCGCCACGTTGCGATCCGTCAGCAGCGGAAGAAAGCTCCAGAACAGAAGCGAGCGCTGTCCGGTGATGGTGATGCGGACGTGTTTGGCGGTCGCCCCGGTCACTTCACTAGAAGGCGTAGTCGCGACGGCGTCCGAGACCGAACTGAAGTACACCGGATCGGACACCGTGGAGATGGACGTACCGGTGGTCTGGCCGATCGCGCGCCCGTTGAAATCGTATCGATTGCCGAAGCCGCTGGTGTTTTCGATGGTAAGCTGGGCCGCCGTGGTCGCCGCGCCCGTGGAGCCATCGGTGCCGTTGAGCCGCTGCGCCGCAGCCAGCGCCATCGCATTCGCGGCCTCCTTGAGCTCGCCCTTCACCGAATACAGCATGCCCAGGTCGACGGCGAAGCCGATCATCCCGAACAGCAAGGGCACCATGATGACGAGCATCTGCACGGCCGTGGCGCCACGTTCGGTCGTCCTATTGATTTGGAATTTGATGTCCACGCGGTCCTACAAACTCCGGCTTCTTATCGTCCTTCTTCTTGTTCTTGCCGTCCTTCGCGGCCTTTTGTTCCGCCACCGTCGGCAGAAAAGGCACAGCGGTCTCGGGCAGCGACAGCTGCTCTCCGGGAGCCAGTGCCCTGACGAAACGCGGCGTCACGACCACCAGCAGCTCGTCCGCGGTCTTCTGTGTGCTCCGGCTGCGGAACAGATTTCCGAGAATCGGAATGTCGCCCACGCCGCGCACTTTGTTGAGCACCTGGGTCACGCGATTGTCGATCAATCCGGCGATGGCGAAGCTCTCGCCGTCCTTGAGCACGACCTCCGTCTCGGCCACGCGCGAGGAGATCGCGGGAATCAGGAACCCCTCGAGCGTAACGGCGTTGTTGAAATCGAGCGCACTCACCTCCGGCTTTACCTTCAGGTGGATCGCACCGGAGGCCGTCAGGGTGGGCGTGAAATTGAGCTGCACGCCGAATTTCCTGAATTGCACCGTGACCACCGGAGCGATGCCGCCGCCGGTGGGAGTGGAGGTGACGGTGGGGAACGGGAACTCGCCCCCGGCGAGGAAACTCGCCTCCGAACCCTCGATCACGATCAGGTTCGGCTCGGCCAGAATCTGCAGCAGATTCTGCTGCTGCAACGCCTGGATGGTGGCGCCCAGGTTCAGGTCCGGACGGAAGATAAACAGGTTGAGCAAATTCGCCAGATTGAGGTTGGCGTTGCCGAATTGCTGGTTCTGGAACTGGAGCTGAGAAAACAGCGGCGGCTGAAATTGCTGCGTGGAGGTTTCGCCGAGCGTGGTCGGATTGCGGCTGAACAGGTTCATGCCGAATTGCGCGAGCGCGGTGCGGTCGACGCTGGCGAATTTCACCTGGAGCAGGATCTCGCGCGGATCGGGCTTGGCGGGCGTCTCGATCATGTTCACGACTTTTTTCGCGTGGGTGGAGGCGATGGCTTCGGCGCGCTTGGATTGCTCGGCGCTGGTGACCTTGCCGGTCAGCACCATCGTCTCCGCATTGCCGTTGAATTCGATAATGGCATCGGGCAATCCGGACTTGAGCTCCGCGTCCAGCGCCTTGTGCAGATTGTCCATCTCGGTGGTGTCGGCCTGCACCGTGATGTCGTATTGCGCCGGAGCCGCGCCCGTCTCCCAGATCACCACCGTGGTATGACCGGGGCCCTTGGCGCTCACCATCACGTCGCGCGGGGAAACCACAATCGCGTCGGCGATCCTCGGCTCGGCGACCGCGACCTTTTCGACGTCCTGTCCGAACTGAAGCAGCTCGCCTTTTCCCACGGTGAGCGAGAGCGGACGCACCACCGGCGTGTCCGCGGCCACGGCGAACAGAACCAGGGCCAGAGCAAGGAAGGGGACCCGGATTCTCATTGGAATACTTCCTGGACGTGCTTGTCGCCGCGGAACACATCGACGACCGTCTTCGGCTTCGGCGGTTCCTTCTTCTCCACGACCGGCGGCGGTGGTGGCGGCGGAGGCTTCGGTTTTTCCGGTTCGACGCCCGTCAATTTCGCCCACAGCTTGTCGTTACGCAGGTCGGGCGTCCTTTTGCCGAACAGGGCCTGCGAGGTGGTGGCGGCGTTGTCGGAAGCGGCGCTCTGATCGAGCGGATTGCGCAGGGCAAGGCTGATCTTTCCCTGGTTCTTAGCGAACTCGAGCTTGCGCGCCTCTTCCGGCGTCACCAGCAAGGTCGCGGCCTGGTTCTGCGGACGCGCCGCGGTGGTGGCGGAGGCAGCGGTCACCTCCGTGGTCCGGCCCATGGCGAGCACGATCACGTCCTCGAGAATCGTGGTCGTGACGGCTTCCGCCATCGTGCCCGTCTTGGTGAACAGGACATCCACATGGGCGCGCGGCTGGATCAGGCCGGCCACTCCGTTGGCGTCGGTAATGGGCACCGAGACGGCGCGCTTGCCGATTTCGATGGTCGCGGGCAGTCCCTCGGCGCCGGTTGCGCTGGCGATCTTGGAGGAGGTCAGCGGCTCATTCGCGCTCACCGGGAACAACAGCGGACGGTCGAGAGCGAGCTTCTCGTCGGCGATCGCCGTCCGGGGCGCGTCCTTCTCGGCGACGTGGACTGTCCTCAGGTCGCCTTTCCGGAGCCGCGTGCCCGCGGGCATGTCGCGCGCGGCCGCCTGGATCGCCACGGTCTTCTCGACTTTGGGCGCTTTGGTCGAGGCGTAGAGGAACCACGTGAGCAGCGCGGCGGAGACCCACGCGCCGGCGAAGATCAGCAGAATTTTCTGACGGTCCATTCAGTAACCCTCCAGAAGCGTCGCGACATCATCCTCGTATAGTACGCTCCAGCCGGCCTGCCCGAGGGCGGCCTTCAACGCCGAAGTCTTCGGCAACAGGGCGTGCGTGAATTGATACTGTCGCAGGATCTCCTGCCAGCCGGGCCGGGCTTGGAGCAGCACCAGGTATTGGTTCATGAAATCGACGCCGTAAAAATCGCTGCGGCCGTCGAAGTAGACTTTCCGCCCGCCGTTGAATCGATATATCAGATAGCCGCCGAAGCTGTCCGGCGCGGCCAGGCGTGCATCGGCGGGGAGCTTGGCGACGGCCTCGGCAGCCTTCACCGGAAACGTGCCGGCGGGGAATCCGATGTGGTCCGCATAGGCCGGCGCGCGCATCGCCACCAGAGCAAGCAACACCGCCACCACGGTGAACGCCGCGCCGTTCAACCGCTGATCAATCGCGCGCAATCGGGAAGAGTAGCGGAACGCCGCGTCGATCGCATGCCCCCGGCGTGGACGCAGCGCCCGCGCGCCCCGCAAGGCCTCGGCAAAGGCGCTGTTCACCAGCGGAAGGATCGCGAGCGCCAGCAGCGGCAGCATGCGCGCGGAGCGAAGCGCCCCCACCACGAACATCCCGGCCAGAAGGAAGTGCGCGACTTTTCCCTGCGTCAGCGCCAGCGTTCCGCCGGCCGCGGCCAACACCAGCGCCAGCGCCACTTGCGCGGCGCCCGGATCGTGAAAATTGAAGGACTGAAACTCGGCCACGCGGGAGAGCAACCCGTCGTTTCGCAAGTAGGAGAGCAGGTGCGCGTGCAGGCCCCAGCCGTATGGATTCAGCAGACTCCCGCCCAGCGCCGCCAGCGCCGTCCACAGGAACCAGCGCGCCTTGGCGTGCTCCGATCGCGGATCGAGGGGCCACAGCCACGGCCGGATGACGTGGGAGGCGGCATAGATCAGCGCGATTACGGGCGCCAGAAAGAAGCTGGCGTGCAGATTCGCCCACAGCGCCGCGGCGCCAACGACCAACACCGCTTGCCGCAGGCTGAAGCGGAGAGGAGCGCGCTCAAAGTACCACAGGCAGCCCAGCAGAAACAGCCAACTGAAGACGTGGGGGCGAGCCAGCCAGTGGAAGCTGGTGGTGGTGATCATGGGAGGCGCCAGCAGGCAGGCGAGCAGAAAGTCCCCGCCCGCGGCAAAGTGCAGACGGAACCACATCCACGTGCAGGCGGAAATCGCGAGCGCAAACAGCGCCGCGACGCCGCGCAGTCCGTCGATGCGATACGCGAGACCCGTGAGCGCGTCGGCTCCCCACTCCCAGGCGAACCACGGCTGGCCGGCCTTTGAAAACGAATACGGATCGGTGCGCGGCAGCGACCGGCTCGCGAGGATCGATTCTCCGTTGCGGATGTGCCAGCCGGAATCGGAGTCGCGGAAGAGCTGCCTTCCGCCGTCGTAGACGAACAAACAGTAGGCGAGCGTCACCACCGCAATCGCCGACGCCAGGTCCGGCATCGCGAGCCTCGCCAGCCGCGACGGCGCGCGCGCCCGGCTGGTCCTACTGTCCGCCGGTGCCAATGCTGCTCAGGCCTGTGGTGATGCTCTGGTACAGGCTGACCACGGCGACGGATAGCTGGTTCACGGTGGTGATCAGCGCCAGACCAACGGCGGCCACGATGAGCGCGTACTCCACCAGGTCCTGCCCCCGTTCATCGCGGATGAACCGAATCAAGCAGTGCTCCATAAGTCCTCACTTCCTCCCCGCGGCGTCCACCGGAGCGTTGCTCGCCTCCGTGGCCGCCTCTGCGCTTGATGAAGCAGTCTCTGCTCCATTCGAACCCGATGAAACCGGCTTAGGCGCAGGTATCCCGATCACAACCCTACCGAATGTTGACGCGGCCCGTTTCCAAAGGTTGACAGGCTGCGACGGCGCAGGTACCTGGACCGGCCGCCCATCCATCTCCGCCAACAGTTTCAGATTGGACAGCGCGGCCGGAAAGTCCCGGCGAAAACCGAGTGCGGTCTCAAGCTCGGTGCGCGCTTCGGCGTAGCGCCGCTGCTCGATCAGCACGGCGGCCAGATTGTTGTGGGCCACCGCCGGGTCCGCCGATCGCTGCCATTCCGCCAAAGCCCGGGCCGTCGCGGGCCGCGACTGAAGCGCCAGCGCGACGCCCAGATTATTGCGAGCGACCTGCGAGCGCGGGTCGAGCTCGAGCGCGCGCTCGAACGCTGCGGTGGCGGCGTCGGCGTGGCCTTCGAGCAGCAGGTTGTATCCCAGGTTGTTGTGAAGCGCGCTTCGGCCCGGGTCCAGAGCGAGCGCCGCCCGGTGAGCCGCCTCCGCCTCCGCAAACCGTCCCAATTCGTCTTGGAGGATGCCCTGGAGCGAGAGCGCCTCCCAGCTTCCGCGCGGATGTTTCGCCAGGAACGTCGTGACGGCTTCGAGCGCGGCGCCCGGCTCGCCCATTTCCCACAGAGTCTTGCTCAAAGCGAACGCCACCGGAGCCGAATCGGGAAATTGCGCCGCCGCGAGACGATAATGCTCCAGCGCCAGATCGGGCAATCCCCGGCGGGCATAAAGCCGGGCGAGCGCCAGCCTCGCCTGAAGGTCGGTCGTGCTGGCCGCCAGCCGCCGCCGCAGCGCGCGGGCCTCGACGTCGCCATCGCCGGCGTCGACGGCGTTCTCCACCTGCCGCGCCATCACCTGGGACACCGCGGTCCGGGTTGCGCCATGTGACGCAGCCGTTTGCACCTGATGCGTGCAGGAAGCGCACAGCAGGGCGGTGGCCAACGCTAAAATAACGCGCTCCATTACTGTCGCGCCTCACGCGTCATATTTCTCAAACTCCAATTGATCGCCCACCTGGGTATCAGTAGCCATGACGGTTCCCGCCGGAAGTTCGAGTACCGAATGTGCCCGCAAACTGAACGCGATCCGGCCGCGCACCATGTTGGGCCGGATCTTCAGCACTTTCTTCTTGCGGTCCAGAAACACCACGTCGATAGGGAACTTCATTCCAAAGGTATGAACGCCCTCGCAGGGAGCGATCCAGAGTCCCTCACCGGGTTCGAGGCCCGAGTGCTTCAAGAGGCCCGTGCGCCGCTTCGCGCTGGTGTCGGCGATGCCCGCCCGATCCGCGATCATGCGAGCCCTGGCCGGATTAGAAACACGCAGCTTCATCTTGTACACCGTGCGGGCACACCGCCGTCAGACTAACTTGAGTAGGGTATCTTAGGTAGAGGTTCGCTTGCAATCCGCATTTTCCTCACGGCTGTTGCTGGCGCTGGCCTTGGTGTCGGGTCTGCACGCGCAAACCAACGCTAGATTCGGGGACGTGATCCGGCTGGGCAACACCCCTAGCGACATCGTGCTCGACGAAAGCCGGCACCGGCTGTACCTGGTGAACTCCTCGGGTGGCTCGGTCGACGTCTACGATTATGCGGCGCAGACTCCGATCGGCTCGATCGTCACGGGCGCGACGCCCCTGGCCGCGGCGATGTCGATGGACGGCGCGTTCCTCTACGTTTCGAATCACGACAGCTCCTCGCTCACGGCCATCAAGCTGGGCGTGGGCCTCGGCGGGGTGCTGGCGACGGTCCCTCTGCCGGCCAAGCCGCAAGGAGTCGAGGTGGGCGCCGACGGCCGCGTGCTGATTTCGACGGACGGCTCGGGCACCAGCAGCCTGGCCAATACGCTGCTGATCTACGACAGCACACAGGCAGCGGCATCACAGGTTCTGGCGGTGCCTTTCTCACCGCCGCCGGCGACCCCGCCGACGCTCCAGCAGTTGCAGGCTCGGCCCACCACGCAGTTTGCCGGGAAGCTGGTGCGGACGCCGGACGGCAGGTACATCGTCGGCGTGAGCTCGATCACCAATAACACCTCGACGATCGTGTACGTCTATGAGACGGCGTCGGGCACCGTGCTCCAGAGCCGCACGGTAGTGGGGCAATCGAGCACGCTCTCGATGTCGCCGGACGGGTCGTCCTTCATGGCCGGCTTCACGCTTTACGATATCGCCACGCTGAACGTGATCGCGCAGCAGAACACGGCCAACGCGCCGTTCCCGATGGCCAGCAGCTTCTCCACCACGTTCAACGTCGGCGGCAGCGTGTTCTCGCCGGACGGATCCGCGCTCTACAGCGCCTTCAACACCGCGGCGCTGACCACGCCGCCGCCGGCGCCCCAGGCCGCGACGCTGCTGCTCTCGGACCCGCGGAACCTGGCCATCCGGCTGGGGATCAATCTGCCGGAGAGCCTGGTGGCCAGGATGGTGATCACCTCGGATGCAGCGGAAGCCTGGGGCCTGTCCAGCTCCGGCGTGATCCATCTGCCGCTGGGGACGCTGTTCGAGAATCCCATTCTGATGCCCGAGACGACGACGGTGTTTCTGGCGCAGGACGACTGCAATCCGGGTCTGGCCATGGCCCGGCTGAACATCAACAACATCGGCGGCGGTAAGCTCACCTTCGCGGTGCCCCAGGCGATTTCCGGCGGATCGGCGGCGCTGATTGCCACGGCGTCCAGCGGCGTTGCGCCGGCCAGCATTCAGTTCACGATGGATCCGGGGCGCTCCGGCGTGACGCGCACTCCCGGAACGAATATGTACACGGGCGCGGGCGCCAATAACACCGGCGGGGCGGTGAACATCCAGCTCGTCTCGCCCAACGCCATCAATGTGCCGCCTACGATTCGCGCGTACATGAACTACCGCGACTCCACCATGCGGGGCGTGATCTATCCGATTCCGACGGTGCCCAACTCCGGAACCGGCACCGTCAACGCGGTCAACATCGGGCCGGGCGGAGGGGGAGGCGGCGCCGCCACCGCCACGCCCTACCAGGGGCTGTGGGACATCGCGCTCGATGAATTGCGCCACCGCGTCTACGTCACCAACGCCGGCTACAACCGGATCGAGGTTTTCGACACGCAGAAGATGCAGTTCCTCCCGCCGATTCCCGTGGGACAGCTTCCGCACCAGATGGCGATGGGCCTGGACGGCACCACGCTGTATGTCACCAATTCGGGCGGCGAGTCGATCCTGACGGTGGACCTGGACCAGCAGCAGGTCACTGGGGTGATTCGGTTCCCGCCGATCCCGCGTGCGGGCAACGCCAACGTCAATGCGGCGAGCGCGCTGGCCGTGGGCCTGAGCGGGCTCCAGTTCGTGATGAACAACCCGAGCGGCAATACCGGGACACTGTGGCAGGTGATCGGGAACTACGCATTGCCGCGGACGGGCACCACGATTACCGGCGTCACCACCACGGGGGCGCAGACGCCGCTGGCCGCGCCGGTCCAGACGCTGCTCGGCTCCGCCGACGGAACCAGCGCGATGCTGCTGGCTGGCAACGGCACGGCGTATCTTTACAACGCGCTGACGGACACCTTCACTGCCTCGCGCCAGCTCTTTACGGCGCCCATCATCGGCTACTACGGTCCGCTGGGCTTGTCCCCGCACTCCAACTTCCTGCTGGCGAACGGACTGGTGTTGAACAGCGCCCTCACCGCGATTGGCGGCGCGACCAGCCCTGGCCAGGTGACCATCTCGCCGCCGGCGGGACCCTTCATGCCGCCCAGTATCGGCGTCACCACCACGGGATTGCGCAACGTGGCCTCGGTCGCTCCGGTGGATGACAACGTGTTCGTCCGCATGACCACCGCGGTCCGCACGAGCCTCACCAGCGCGACCACCGACGACGTTCACACCACGCTCGAAGCGGTGGACACGCGGACCGGCGCAACCGCGGTTGCCGCCCGCATGCCGGAGAGCCCTGTGATCCCGGAATTCGGCGCGACGCGCACGAACATGCCGCCTCACCAGATGGTGGTGGATTCGCAGGGTACGGTCTATGGGATCACGGTTTCCGGACTGAGCGTGGTGCCGCTGACCCCGGCGGGCGCGGCCACCCAGCCGCAGATTTCCGCCTCCGGCGTGGTCAATGCCAACGACGGCACGGCGAATTTTACGCCCGGCTCTTTCATCAATGTCAACGGCGCGAACCTCGCCTCCGCCGCCACCGCTACCACGCTGCCTCCGCCGACGGTTCTGGGCGGTTCGTGTGTGCTGTTTGACGGCGTGGCGATCCCGCTGCTGGCCACCTCCGCCAACACCATCTCGGCCCAGATCCCGACCACCGTCCGCGCCGGCGTGAACGTGGTCCAGGTGCGATCGCTCGCCACGGCGCAGCGAAGCCAGCCGGTGGTGGTCACCATCCAGCAGCCTTCAGTACAATAGATCTTCGTGGACCGGTCGGGCTTCGATAGATAAGTGTACGAACTCTACCTGCTCAGCCGCGCGAATTGGCCCGGGCCCGATTTCTGTGCAGGCTGAATAACATGTGGAAATGGCTTCGCGTTGGAAAGAGAATCGAACGTGTCCTGCTTCTGCTATGCATCTTCTCTTTTCTAGTATTTGCGATACCTGCAATTCTCTATAGGGATAAGTACGCGGGCGATCGCCTCTCTTTGGTGGTTCTGATCGCCTGTATCGCAGGACTCGCTTTGACTCTCTATGTGCCGGCACTTGCTTTCGTACGCGCGCAGCGGAGGAAGCAGGGCCCGATGACCGTGGAGAGCCACGCTGCACCCCATCATGCGACAGCTTTATCGCGGGGGCGTGTATACGCACTTATGACGGCAGTAACCTTGATGTCGGCGATCTATCAAGCGTACCGCCTGGATGAGGCTGAGCGACCGCTCGGTCATTCAAAGGCGTCGGTTTTTTTATGGAACTCTGGGATACTCTTGCTTGTGGTCGGATTAATGGAAGTACTGCGACGGCGTAATCAGAAGCAGTGAATGACGGTGTGGTCCCAAAAGTTCAAAAAGCCTCAGCGCGATGCCGTATCTGGCTGAAACAAAATACGCTTAAAACAGGTGAGTGTGGTCGAGTGCCGGAATCTCTCTTGGGCACAGGGGTCGGCCTTGAGCACAGGGGTCGGCAGTTCGAATCTACCCGCCCGACCGATAAGGAAATTTAGCGGACAACCCTCACCCAATGCAGGCTCGCAGCAACACGGACAGGTTGTGGGTGATCAACCGCGTCATAAAGGAGCTTCCCCTCGCGCAGCGCAATCGCGGGCAACGACATGACCCATCCGGAACGCTCCTGGAATGCGCTCCGGCGGAATGGAACTACGTCCACCGCAAACGGAACATCGAGTAAGCGCTGCTGAATGCCCCCAAACATTTTGGTTCGGGGTGTGCCGTCCGGCACCACTACGACGAAGTCGAGGTCGCTTTCCGCGCGCTCCTCGCCACGCGCCGTCGAGCCGATCAAATAGATCCGCTCGGGCTGGTAATAGCTCACCAACCGCCGCGTGATCTCCTGGATGGCTTGCTCGCGAGTCATTCCGTCCTCATTGTAGCCTGAAGCCCAGCAATACCCGCACCATAGGTACAATAGATCCATGGAGAAAGCCACCTTCGCGGCGGGCTGTTTCTGGGGCGTGGAGGCCACCTTCCGAAGGCTGGCCGGCGTTGCCTCAACCCAGGTCGGCTACACCGGCGGCGCCATGCCCGAGGCGTCGTATGAAGACGTTTGCACGGGCCGGACCGGGCACGCCGAGGCGGTCGAGGTGACGTTCGATCCCGCGGTGACCGGCTACCGCGATCTGCTGGAGGTGTTCTGGGACAATCACGATCCCACCACGCTCAACCGCCAGGGGCCCGACTTCGGCACGCAGTATCGCTCCGCGATCTTCTTTCACACGCCCGAGCAGGAGGCTGCCGCGCGCGCCTCGCTGGCCGAGGCGCAGAAGCGCTTCCGCCGGCCGATTGTCACCCAGATTGTTCCAGCGGCGGAGTTCTGGCGGGCCGAAGAGTATCATCAGCAATACCTGGAAAAGCGCGGCGCGGCGCATTGCCATCTTTAGTGGCCCATCTGTCAACGCAAATCTTGACACCGGGCGAGGGAGCATGTTACGGTGTAGGCGTCGCGCTCCTATAAAGCTTTTGGAAGGAGACCTTATGAAACACACGATGCTGGTTCTTCTCATCGCCGGTGCCGTCATACTCGGCGTTCCGGCAGCTCAGGCCACCACTCCTTCGCGGCGACGTATTTCGAAGACAGGACGGTCACGATTGAAGGCGACCTGGTGCAGTTCTTGTATCGGAATCCCCACTCGTTCGTTCACGTGGAAGTGAAGGATCCCAAGGGAGAAGTGACCAGGTGGGCCGTGGAATGGGGCGGCGGCGGCCAGCTCAACCGGGAAGGCGTCACCAGGGAAACTCTGAAGCCGGGCGATCACGTGATCATCACGGGCAACCCGGGACGCACCGAAGCCGACCACCGGCTGCGGATGCAGGGCATCACCCGGCCCAAGGATGGATGGGGCTGGAAGGGCGTAGTCCAGTAACGGAATTTCTCCCTGCCTGATCCACGAGGGACTCGGTTCGAACGGCAGCGGTATCGAAGGAATCCCTCATGAATTTGGCGCACGCACACCTTCTGATCAATCATTTTCCGACCATCGGCACGATGATTGCCCTGGGCCTGTTCCTGCTCGGCCTCATTGCAAAAAGCGACGACCTGAAGCGGGCCAGCCTGGCTGTCTTCTTGGGGCTAGCTCTGTTGACGATCCCGACCTACATGACCGGCAATGCCGCGCAGTCGGCGATCGCCAAGAGTCCGGGCGTGTCAAAAACCCTGATTCAGACGCATGAGGGCGCGGCGCTGGTGGGGCTGGCATTCATGGAGCTCACGGGCGCCTTCGCCTGGCTGGGATTGTGGCAGTTCCGGCGGACCTCGCGCGTGCCGGGCTGGAACCTTTCCGTCATTCTTGTGCTTTCGATCCTAACGTTCGGCCTGATGGCCCGGGCCGCGAACATCGGCGGCGAGATCCGCCATCCCGAGATCGTTTCCGGCGCCGAAACCACCACGATGGAAGGGCCGCTGGGCCGCCAGGTTGGCGGTTTCGTGACCGGCGTCAAGTGGATGTGGCCGACCTGCGAGACCCTGCATTTCATCGGGCTGAGCCTGTTGTTCGGCGTCGCCTCACTGGTGGACCTGCGAATCCTCGGCATGATGAAAAACCTTCCGTTCGCAGCTCTGCACCGGCTGCTGCCGTGGGGGATTCTGGGATTCGGCATCAACACCGTCACCGGCATGCTGTTCTTTGTCGCCACGCCGGAGCAGTACACGAATAACGTCGCCTTCGAGTGGAAGGTCGTCTTGATGCTGCTGGCGGGGTTGAATGTCCTCTACTTTACGGTGTTCGACGAAGCCTGGGTCCTCAAAGCCGGAGACGACGCGCCGCTCACCGCCAAGCTGGTCGCCGCGTCCGCGATGATCCTGGTGGTCGGGGTGATGTATTGCGGCCGCATGTTGCCGTTCATAGGAAACGCCTTCTAGTGCCTTTGGCCCTAACAGTCAGCCTTCTTGTTCTTGGCGGCGTCATCGTGGCGGGACTCGCGGGCTATCTGATCGACAAGAGCGCGGAGCGCGACGAGCGCGAGGGGAACGGCCCATGATGGATTTTCTCGCCCGGCTGGAACAACTGGAGTTCAGCCAATGGGTGCTCGGGTCAGGTTCCCTGCTGGCCTACCCGTTGGTTCTCTTCCTGCACACGATCGGCATGGCCATGGTGGCGGGCTTCAATGCCGTGATCGACCTCCGGCTCCTCGGCCTTTCGCCCAGGACCCCGATCAAGCCGCTGGAGCGTCTGTACCCTCTGATGTGGTGGGGATTCTGGATCAATTTAGTCACCGGCACGATTCTGCTGGTCGCAGACGCCACTACCAAGGCGACCAACACCGACTTTTACGTCAAGATGGTTTTCGTCTTTGGCGGAGTAATGCTCCTCCGCATCATGCGGAAAAAAGTGTTCGGGGATCCGGAGCTGGATAAGGCGCCGGTTTCCGCGAGTGCGAAAGGGTTGGCATGGGCCTCGCTGGTCTGCTGGGTCGCCGCGATCACCGCGGGCCGCCTGCTGGCCTACGTCGGCCCGGTCTCGGGAGTGCCGGGTCTGAGGAATCGCTGAGCGCCCGCTACTTTTTCGGACTCAGGCTCTTGTACACCGCTTCGACGAACATTTCCGTGGTCCAGAAGCCCGTCGTCGCGCCGTAAAGAGGATCGTAGTCGCGGGTGGGCCTGGCCGCCTTCACCTGATCGAGCGTCATACCTTTCTTGATCATGTCCTCGATGCGGTCGCGGATGATCGTGGTCATGTCGCGGTAGTAGACCACGTCGGCTTCGTCGCACAGCCGCCCGTGACCCGGGATCACGTAGGTGCCGCCTTCCTGCTTCTCGGCGGGAATCGTCAGATCGATGATGCGGTTCAGCCCGTCGATCACGCCCTGGATGCTGCCGCCTCTTTGCAGGTCGATGATCGGGTAGCTGGTGGTCAGGAAGATATCCCCGGTGCTCACCACATCCGAGCGGCGGAAAAAGACGATGCTGTCGCCGTCGGTGTGCGCCGCGCGCTGGTGGAAGACCTGGATCCCCTCGCCATTGAAGAAGAGATCCTTTTCGTCGTTGGCGTAAGTATCGGTCGGCCAGGCGACGAACGGCGCGGGGGACTGGCTGCCCGTCGGCGCGCTCATCCGGCTGAGGACGCTCTCATGCGCGATCACGGCGGCGCCTTTCCCCGCGCTCTCGCCGATATTGGCCACCACGTTGCCGCCGGTGATGGTGACGCCGGCCGGGGCAATCTTCTCATTCCCGCCGGTGTGATCCGCGTGGACGTGCGTGTTAACGATGTAACGGATGGGCTTGTCGGAGAGTTGCCGGATCGCCGCCAGGACTTTGTCGCTCGTGGGCGCCAGCCCCGTGTCCACCAGCAGGATGCCCTCCTTGCCCACCTGCACCGTGATATTGCCGCCCGCGCCCACCAGCATGTACACGTTGCCCTGCACGGGCACCATGTGGAGATCCTGGGCACAGGCGAGCCCCGCTCCCAGCGACAAAAAAACAGTAAGCAGGAAGGTCACTTTACTTCTTGATCTTTAATCGGTACTCGGGATACATCGTTTCCGCGCCGCCCTTGGCTGCCTCGGCGGGCAAGCCGTAGTGCGCGGGAAACTCCGTGAGAAACGTGTTGGTCCCGGGCAGGTGATGCGGCACGGCGCCTTTCGGCCGCTCGATTTCGACGACCGGCTCGCAGGGGTAGGGGGCGATCTGCTGCGTGGGGTCGAGCACGAAGTCGGTGGTTCGAATGAACGGCTCCGTTAGATACGCCGGGTCGTTCACGATGGCGACCAGTGTAAGGTAGTCGTCGTGCTTTATGAAGTGTTCGGTGAGCGTGCCCTTGTCGCTGCGGGGAACGCCGTTGCGCCGGATCCAGCCTTCCTTGAGGTGCGTGGTCGTCACAGTCAGGATGTCGCCTTCCCATTTCCCGGTGGAGAAACCCTGCCAGGTGTGAGCCGCGTACTCGGGTGGATGCGCGCGCCCGTCCATCCAGATGGTGCGCTCCGGAGCCATCCAGGAGATGTGGGTGTGGAATGCGAGCACCTGCTGCGACGCCGGATCCAGCTCCTTCCAGATCCGCATGTTCGCCGGGCCGCGCGGCGAATAGTCGGCCGGGTGCGGGCGGCACTGATTCTCGGGCAGCGTGAGGTAGGAGGCATCCCAACTGTCGGCTCTCAGCCGTGCGGCGTCGTTGATGGGAATGCCGAGGTAGTCGCCGATCGCCGGACCGGGAATGCGCTCGGGTTGATCTTCGTGAAACCGGGGAGCCCATTCTCCGGAGAGGTCGAGCTGGGCAAACGCGGGGACGCTCATCACCAGTACGAGAAATCTGACGCTGGGCATTGAAACCTTTATCATACTTGACCGTATCTTAACGAACCGCGCTCGTCTCCAGAGGCGCCGCCGGGGAACCTTCGGCTTTCCCGGTCTGAATGCGCATCCCGTAGAAGGAGCGCCGCACGAAGAACATCGACACCAGCAGGAACGCGATCCCCAGCCCGGTGCTCATGCCGGGACCCTGCTTGGCGGTCAGCGACACGGCTAACTCCACCGCCAGCAGCCCGAACAGCGTGGTGAACTTGATGATCGGGTTCAGCGCTACCGAGGAGGTGTCCTTGAACGGATCGCCCACCGTGTCGCCCACCACCGTGGCGTCGTGCAGCGGCGTGCCCTTCATTTTCAGCTCCACCTCGACGATCTTCTTCGCATTGTCCCACGCGCCCCCCGCGTTGGCCATGAAGATCGC
>JBGPLI010000024.1:0-38297 GCA_041486445.1 Bryobacteraceae bacterium | reverse complement strand
CACCACCAGCAGCGCGCCGATGAAGCCCACGATGCCGCGCCACGCCCACGCGCTCCAGAAGAATCCGCCGTACGCTCCCAGCAGGCTCGATCCCAGATAGTAAAAGAACAGGTACAGCGCGGACGCCTGCGCTTTGGAATGCCGCGCCCGCAGGCCCACCCAACTGCTGGCCACCGAGTGCGATCCGAAAAATCCGAAGGTGAAAATCACCAGCCCCGCGATGATCACCACCAGCGGGCGCGCCAGCGTCACCGCCAACCCCGCGAGCATCACCGTCATCGTCGCCCACATCACCTTTCTTCGCCCCAGCCGCCCCGCCAGGTCGCCCACCCACGCCGAGCTCCCGATCCCGACCACGTACACGCCGAACACCGCCCCCACCGCCGTCTGGCTCAATTCGTAGGGCGGGGCAAGAAGCCGGTAGCCGATGTAGTTGTAGATGGTCGTGAAGCTGCCGAGCAGCAGGAATCCCTCCGCGAAAATCCACGGCAGGCCCGCATCACGCAAGTGATCGAGAAACGCCGCCACCGCGCCGCGCAGCTCCAGAGGGCGCGGATGAAAGTGCACGGAAGCGGGCAGCGCCCGCCAGAAGACAACCGCGGCGGCCACGCCGAATCCCCCGATCGCGCCCAGCGCCCATCGCCAGGAGAGCAGGTCGGTCAGGATGCCGGCCGTGAATCTCCCCGCCATTCCTCCCAGCGCGCCGCCGCCGATGTAGATCCCCATCGCCAGTCCTACCGACCCCGGATGGATCTCCTCGCTCAAATACGCCATGGCAACCGCCGGCAGCCCGCTAAACGCCACGCCTTCCAGCGCCCGCACCGTCAGGAATCCGCGCCAACCCGGCATGAGCGCCGACACCACGGTCAGCGCCGCCGCCGCCGCGAGCGAGAACACCATCACGGATTTCCGGCCCCACGCGTCCGAGATCGAGCCCGCGATCAGGATCGACACGGCCAGCAGGCCCGCCGTGAGCGACACCGACAGGCTGCTCGCCGCCGGACTCACGTTGAACTCGCGCGAAAACACCGGCATCAGCGGCTGCACGCAATACAGCAGCGCAAACGTCGAGAATCCGGCCGCGAACACCGCCAGTGTGGTGCGGCGAAACGCCGGGGTCCCTCTCCTTATGGGCTCGGTGGTTTTCAGCAATGCTCCCCACTGCTATCATAAAGTCACCGGCCGATCCATTCCGCCCGCGCGGGGCGACATACGGGTGCCTCGTGGGGCTTTAAAGGAAGGAAGCTCCCATGGAGAAGCAAGCGCAAAACATACAAGAAGCATTTCTAAACAACGCGCGCAAAGACAAAACGTTCCTTACCATTTATCTGATGAGCGGGGTGAAGCTCTCCGGACGCATCAAGAGCTTTGACAAGTACTCGGTGATCCTCGAAACCAACAACCAGGAACAATTGATTTTCAAGCACGCGATCTCGACGGTGGTGGTGTCCAAGCCCTTCCACTCCGCGCCGCACACCAGCACCGCGTCGGTCGGCGCCGCGCCGGCGGCGGTGGCGGACGCCGAGAATTAGGTTGGGCGAAGCCCAAGAAGTCGCGATCCTGGTGGGCCTGAACCTCCTCGGGAAATCGCGCGCCGGCGCCGACCCCGACGAGTCGATCGACGAGCTCGCGTCGCTCGCGGCCACCGCCGGAGCCCGCGTCGCCGAGCGCCAGATCCAGTCCCGCCCGCGCCGCGATGCGGCCACTCTGGTCGGCTCCGGCAAAGTCCAGGAGCTCAAGGCGCTGATCCCCTTCCACGAAGCCACTGTCGTGATCTTCGACCGCGAGCTCTCCCCAACCCAGCAGCGCAATCTCGAGCTGGCGCTCGGCGTCAAGGTTCTCGATCGGACGCAGTTGATCCTGGATATCTTCGCGCGCCGCGCCCGGACGCGCGAAGGCCAGTTGCAGGTGGAGCTGGCGCAGTTGAACTATATGCTGCCGCGCCTGACCGGACACGGCGCCGCGATGTCCCGCCTGGGAGGCGGCATCGGCACCCGCGGTCCCGGCGAAACCAAGCTCGAAACCGATCGCCGCCGCATCCACCATCGCATCCACGCGATCGCGCAAGACCTGGAGCGCGTGCGCGGAGGGCGCGCCACGCAGCGCAGGCAACGGCAGGCCGTGCCGCTGGCCACCATCGCCCTGGTCGGATACACCAACGCGGGAAAATCCACGCTGTTCAACCGGCTCACCGGGGCCGCCGTTCTTGCCGACGCGAAGATGTTCGCCACGCTCGATCCCACCGTGCGCCACATCACCCTGCCCTCGCGCCGCCGCACGCTGGTCAGCGACACCGTCGGCTTCATCCGCAACCTGCCCACCACGCTGGTGAAGGCGTTCCGCGCCACGCTCGAGGAAGTCACCGAAGCCGAGCTGCTGCTGCACGTGGTGGACGCAGGATCGCCGCACGCGGCCGCGCACACCGCGCACGTGCTCGATACGCTGAGCCAGATCGACGCCGGCGCGACCCCGCAAATCCTGGTGCTGAACAAGGTGGATCAAATCCCCGGCGACCGGCCCGATGCGGCCACGCTGGCCCGGCGGCTCCTTGGCGATCCCGAACATCAGCCCGCCGGCGCGGTGGCCATCTCGGCGCGAACCGGCGAGGGCTTCGAGACGCTGCTTCGTAAGATCGACGATACGCTTGCGCTCGATCCCCTCTCGCCCTGCGTGTTCCGCTTCCCCGTGGCCGAGGGAGCGCCGCTGCACCTGCTCCACGAGCGCGCCCGCGTCACCGCCACGCGCTACTCCGGCGATTGCTGCGAGGTCGAAGCCGTCACGCCCGCCTCCATCCGCCGCCGCCTGGCCCGGTACGTCATCCGGCCTTCCTAGACTGGGATATCATGTGAAAGTCCGATGAATGCGCCGAATCTACTGACGCTGCTGCGAATCTTCTTCGTGCCGCTGCTGGTGGCGGCGCTGCTCGGCGACGGCTCGAGCGCCGTCTGGCAGACGCTGATCCCGATCCCGCGCGAATTTTTCGCCCTCGCCGTTTTTCTGACCGCCGCCGGCACCGATTTGCTCGACGGCTATCTGGCGCGCCGCTGGGCGCAGGTCACCACCGTCGGCACTCTGCTCGATCCCATCGCCGACAAACTCCTGATCTCGGCCGCGCTGGTCTCGCTCGTCGATATTCACCGCATTCCGGCCTGGATGGTGATCCTGATCATCGGCCGCGAGTTCGCGGTAACCGGGTTGCGCTCCATCGCCGCCGCCTCCGGCTACACCATCCGCTCGAGCGAGTTGGGCAAGACCAAGATGGCCGCGCAGGTCACGGCCATCGCCCTGGTGATCCTCAGCATCCGCTGGGCCGCGCTCTCCGACGCCGCCACCATCGCCATGTGGACCGTGGTGCTGTTCGGCATCGTCTCCGCCGCCGACTACTTCCGCAAGTTCTGGCGCAAGGTGGACGACCAGGTCAAGCGCCGCCGCCGCCGCGAGCTGCTGGCCGCCACCCGGGGAGCCCGGCGCAAGAAGCGCGCCGAAGCCGCATCCGGCCAGCTAGCCCAACCGTAATGAGAAGACGCCGGGATCACCCGCTGGTCTCGCTCGCCAGCTTACTCGCCAAGGGACGATCCTGGCCCGCGTACTTGTTGCCCGCCTTCTTTCGATACGGCACCGCGACCCGGGAGGAGAGCTGCTCGAAGGTAAACGAGCAGATGCGCATGCCCGGATAGAGGGCCACCGGCATGCGGCCCAGGTTGCTCAGCTCGAGAGTCGCCTTGCCGATCCAGCCCGGATCGAACAAGCCGGCCGTGCCGTGGACGATGATGCCGATGCGGCCCAGGCTCGAGCGACCTTCCAGGCGCCCCAGCACGTCGTCGTCGAGCTCCAGGATTTCCTGGGTGATGGCCAGCGCGAATTCGCGCGGCTGTAGGATGAACGGCTCGCCCTCCGGGACCTGGATGGTCCGCATCAGTTCCTGAATCGCGGTGCGGTCTTTCAGGTCGATGTACGCGTGCCGGCTGTGCTCGAAGATGCTGAACTCGCTGCCCAAACGGAAGTCGACCGAGCAGCTTCCAAACTGTTCGGGCGGCGGCGGCGGCGTGATCTTGATCTTGCCATGCTCGATGTAGCGCTGGATATCGACGTCGGAAAGAACCATTGTGGCTAGCTTAGCAGTCTTCGGGACGAGGCGAGCCCGGCCTGATTGCCGGAGGCACGTTCGGAGCTAAAATGGCTCTATCATAAAGGGGAGGGGCCTCAAAACCTCCAGCCCGGACAAAGGGCATTGACGCTGGACCTCGGGTCACCATACAATGGTTCGGCTGCGCTAAAACATAAGTTGTGGAATTTGTTTTGAAGAGCCAGAGCACGGTGCCACCCCGTCCAGAGCATCTGCCGGACTTCGACAATCCCCCGATTGTCGAAACGGTATTCTCTGTCCAATTCGAGCCTCTGCCGTTAATTCGGACGGCGCACCTCGGGCTACTCTGGGACGAGTATCGAAAGTCTCTCCCGAAAACAGAAGAGCGTCCCACGCTGGACCCAGTTTTGGAACAGTTCCCGGAAAACCCTCGCGCCATGGTTGGGTTGAAGCTCCAGGCTTACGACAGTCCACCAGTTCCCCGGCTATGGTTCACGAACGCGAAAGGGGACGAGATGATTCAGGTCCAGAACGACCGCTTCATCAAGAACTGGCGCAAGGAGGGTGAGGAGGAACGGTATCCCCATTACGACGACACCATCAGCCCAACTTCGATCGCGACTACCTCACGTTTCTGACGTTCCTCGCGAAGAACCAACTCGGCACGCCGCGCGTCAATCAATGTGAAGTGACCTACGTGAACCACATCCCGGCCGGCGAGGGCTGGCAACGGTACGGGGAGGTAGAGAAGATTTTCACCTTCTGGCGGTCGCCGGATCTATTGCCGCCCGGACCGGTTGAAGATTTGCGAATGCATGTACGCTTCGTGATTCCGGACGAGATCGGCAAGCCCATTGGCCCACCTGCATGTCGATTTGCAGCCGGCGGTCAGAACTTCGGACAATCATCCGATGTATGTGTTGCACCTGACGGCCCGCGGTCAGGTAGCCGACGGTCTCGCTTTTTTCGACATCGGCCGCGAACGGATTGTACAAACTTTTAGAAGGCTAACCAGCAGGTCGATGCATGACGTTTGGAGGATCAAGAACGATGCCTGCACCCAGAAACCGCTGAGCTAACCCTACAGGAACGCGGCATTCTTGCAAACGCCGCCGCTGCTTACCTGGATCATTTCTCTAAAGCCGACCGTAGCCTGATTAGTGTGGACCAGCAACCAGTTCTAGTTGTCCGTAAGCGGAAGTACTATTCCCGTGGACAGGAGATCGTGATCGAATGGCAGGATAACCGGCAGCCGCTCCCGGCTTGGTTCGACCCGCTGGCGCAGGGTTTCGCGGATCTCCTTACTCTGCGACCGGATTGGGATAGTTACGGTGCCGGACCGATCGATCCCAGTTTGGTCCGTGCGGCGCTGAACTTCATGAACCGTCTTCTCAGCCCTACCAGCTCTGCCCCACGCGTGGTGCCGCTATCGAGCGGCGGCCTTCAGCTGGAATGGCATCGAAAGGGGGCCGATCTCGAAGTTGTGTTTGATCGGGGCGAAGCCCCCTTCTTCTACTACCGAAACGGCGCCAGCGGCGAGGAGTCCGAGCGCGTCCTGCCCGAGGACGCGCATTTGCTGAAGGCGATTATCGACAAGCTGGAATAGCCTCTCACCCCTCATGGCTGGGCGTGTTTTCGAAGACGATCCGAGCATCTCTGGGGACGAAAGACTTTTTCGCCGCATCCCGCGCACGTGGGTCGATTGGAACGAGAACGGCGAGCCTACGATTTCGTCCGCCGCCTTCAAAGACCCGGAACTATCGGTATCTGGAGTCGGTAATGGTGGAAGCTGGTCGCCCGCCAACGGAGGCGATTCTTAACTATTCAGGCTACGGCTTGGCTTCGATAACTGCCGCGCACGCCCGTTCACTGAATCAACGAGTGGCACGAGACCCCCTGCCCGAAGAGCCGGCGCACGGAGTAGTCTATGGTCAGAAGAAGCGCGGTGGTGTCAGCAGCGCATTGCGAGATGGCGCTCTTTGGATAATCGCTCCAACCCGAGCAGAACAATAGAACAGGGTGCGGCGGGCTTTGCTATCATGACAGATGGGAGGGCACACGATGGGTACGCTCGGCGTACAGGAAATGATCGTCATCTTCGTCGTCGCCCTCGTTCTGTTCGGGCCCAAGAAGCTTCCAGAACTGGGGAAAACCATCGGGAAGGCACTCACCGAATTCCGGCGCGCTTCGAGCGATCTGAAAGCCACGTTCGACCGCGAAATGCATTCCCTGGAGCAGGAGAACGAATCGCTGAAGGAAGCCACGGCGAAAGTCACCAACGACATTCAGAGCAACTATTCCTACGACGAGCTTCCGTACTACGATTCCGGGGCGTACGGCTCCGGATCGCAGGGTTCCACCACTCCATCGACGACCACCTCGGATCCGGCCGCGCCGGATTCACCCACGGTAAGCGCTTCTGCAGTTCCGGGCGCCGAATCACAGGGCACCGCACAGCCGGAAGGCACGGTAGCCCGCGCCGAGACGCACCCGGTGGCGCCAGCGGTCTTGCCGCCGGCGAGTTAGGCAGAGCGCGCTTAAAGCATGGACGAACCCAAGGGCGGAGAGGTATCTCCGGGCCAGCACGAGGCTTTCCCATACCCCGAGGATCCGTACGACGGGCACCGGCCCGACACGGCGCCGCCGGCTGAAACCGCCGTGGTGCCTGTCCCCGCTGGCGGAGGGAGCGGCACGCCTCCCCCACCGCCTCCGCCCTCCGGTGAGGAGGACGAAGAAGAAGACGGCATGCTGCGCATGTCCTTCATGGAGCATCTGGAGGAACTGCGCCATCGCATCATCCGGGCGCTGGCCGGGTTTGGGGTCGCGTTCCTCCTGTGCATCGTCTTCGCGAATCAGTTGTGGCAAATCGTGCAGGCGCCGGCGGCCGAAGCGCTGCACAAGATCGGGATCAAGGACGGCAAGCTCGTCATCATCGACCCGATGGAGGGATTCTCCATCGTCTGGGTGTGGACGCCGCTGGTCGCGTCGCTGTTCGTGGCCGCTCCCTGGGTGATTTATCAGATCTGGGCGTTCATTGCGCCGGGCCTGTACAAGAAAGAGCGCCGGTGGGCTATCCCCTTCGTGACCACCACGGCCGGATTGTTTTTGCTGGGCGGCCTGTTCGCCTACTTCGTGGCGTTCCGGTTCGGCCTGGCGTTCCTGCTCGGCATCGGCGGATTCGCCGGCGTGGTCCCGATGGTCTCGATCGATCGCTACTTCAGCCTGTTCGTGAACGTGATGCTGGGCGTGTCGCTGGTGTTCGAGATGCCCATCGTGATCTTCTTTCTGTGCCTGCTGCGCCTGGCGAGTCCGAGGTGGCTGCTCCAGAATTCGCGCTACGCGATCCTGGCCATCGTGATCATCGCGGCCATCGTGACCCCGACGCCGGACGTGTTCAACCTGATGCTGTTCGCCGTGCCGATGTGCGCGCTGTTCTTCGTCGGCATCTTCGCCGGTTATCTGCTGGTGCTAAAGCGCGAAGGCCGCGGGTTCCCGTGGGGCAAGGTGGCGAAATGGCTGGCGATCGTCGGGGTCGTGATCGGAGCGGGGATGTACCTGGCGGTCGTCCGGTACGGATATCACCTGGTCCGGCACTGGCCGTTCCTCGCGAAGTAAGGGCAGCGCGTGGCGCGAACTTTAGTTTGCCGTGCCGGAATTTGTTCAGGCATTGCCCGGGTGTCAGGCTCAGCCCGAATGCGAACCGCGCACTTCAGTTAGCGGAGCACGAATACAACACAACGCGGCTACGATTTCTTCTTTTTCTTCCCGCCGTCCTCGGGAAGATCCTCGGCCGCGGCAGGGGCCGGCGCGACACCCGACAGCACCGCGTTGAACAGTTCCTTCTGCTTGAGCTCTTTCTTCGATGGCGGAGGCGTCTCGTGGCGGTAATCGTGGTCGCTGTAGCAGGTGCGGCAACGAACCTTCGCGGCTATCCCCTCCACCAGCGAAACAATCGAGTGGTTGGTGAGGCGGCGGCACTTGACGCAGAAGTCGTCGATCACGTCGCCCAGGCGCATTTCCCGCATAGAAACTCCCGTCAGTCTATAATACGCGAGCTACAGCGAGTGCGGTAGCCTGTCAAAATGCTTGCCCATTTTGACGCGCCAGAGCGAAGGATTCTTCGCCGCCTCACCACGCCCGCCAGGATTCAGCGTTTTCTCGACGAGGAGATCGGGTACAACCTGGAACCGCACGGCGTCACCTGTTATTCGCCGCGCCTGGTGCTCCGCCATCGTGTGGCGCATTGCATGGAAGGAGCGGTGTTCGGCGCGCTGGCGTTGCGGCTGCTCGGCTACCCTCCGCTGCTGTTGGATATGGAAGCCGTGCGCGACACCGATCACGTGCTGGCGGTGTATCGCAAGAACGGGCGCTGGGGCGCGGTGGCCAAATCCAATTACTCGGGGTTGCGCTCGCGCGAGCCGGTGTACCGCGGCATCCGCGAGCTGGCGATGAGCTATTTCGAGGACTACTTCAATCCGCGCGGCGAAAAAACGCTGCGGACGTATTCGCGGCCGGTCAGTCTCCGCCGTTTCGACCGCCGCATCCACTGGATGACCACCGGCCAGGAGGTCTGGGCGATCCCCGAGTACCTGTGCGGAATTCGGCACACCCCGATGATGACGCCGGCGATGGAGCGCACCCTCGCCCGCATGGATAAGCGCCTGCTCGCGGCGGGCTATGTGGGCACCGCGGTATAGTTTGCGTTATGTCCGATCCCGTCATCCTTACAGAAGTGCGTGACCGTGTGGCGACGCTGACGTTTCACCGCCCCGATAAGCTCAACGCGGTGACGCCGGAATTGCTCCTGGAATCGATCGCGGTGTTGCGGCAGTGGGGCGCCGATCCGGAAGTGGGCGCGATCCTTGTAACCGGCGCGGGGAAGGCCTTCTGCGCCGGCGGGGATCTCGCCGCGATTGAGAAGCGGGCCGGCCTGCCGCTCGAGCAAGCCATCGACTGGTTGCGGACAGTCCAGGAGCTCTCCTGGCTGCTCTACAGCCTGCCCAAGGTGACCATCGCCGCGATCAACGGCTACGCGATGGGCGCGGGGCTGGGGATCGCTCTGGCGTGCGATCTGCGCATCGCCTCGAGCGCGGCCCGGTTCGGCACGGCGTATGCCAAGGTTGGCTTCGGCGGCGATTTCGGCACCACCTGGCTGCTGACGCACTACGCGGGCGGTCCCAAAGCGAAGGAGCTGCTGTTTCTGGCCGAGCCATTCGATGCCGCCGAAGCGCACCGTCTGGGGCTGGTGAATCGCGTGGTGGCGCCGGAGCAACTGGAGGGAGAGGCGCGCCAGATCGCCGAACGCATCGCGCACGGCCCGCTCACCAGCTTCCGCTACATGAAGGCCAACGTGAATCTGGCGGCCGCGACGGACTTCCGCACGCTGCTCGATCGCGAGGCGGAAACGCATTCCCGCTGCGGGCTCACGCAGGACCACCGCGAGGGCGTGCGCGCGTTCCTCGAAAAACGCGCCCCGAAATTCACCGGGCAGTGACGCGGCGGCGCCATTCGAACAGCACGATGCCCGCGGCCACGCTCACGTTCAACGAGGCCACGCCGCCCCCCATGGGCACACGCACCAGAAAATCGCAGCGCTTGGCGACGTGCTCGTGCAAGCCGCGGCCTTCGCCGCCGAGCACGATCGCGGTGGGCTGAGTGAAGGGAACCTGGTCGTAGGGATGCTCGCCGCGCTCGTCGAGTCCGTAGATCCAGTAGCCGCGTTCTTTAAGATCCTCGAGCGACCGGCTCACGTTGACTACGCGCACCACCGGAAGGTAGGCCAGCGCGCCCGCGGCCGCCCGCGCGACGGTTTCCGTAAGGCCCGCGGCGCGGCGCTCCGGGATCAGCACAGCCGCTGCGCCGGCGGCGTGCGCGGTGCGAATGACGGCGCCCAGGTTGTGGGGATCCTCGACGCCATCGAGCACCACGTGCAGCCCGCCCTGCGCGGCTGTCTCCTCGAGCGTAGCGTAGCGCTCGGCCGCGCCATAGGCGATCACACCCTGATGCGGCACGCCGGCCGAAGCCCGGTCCAGACGATCACGCGGCTCGAAACGCACCGGCACGCCGCGCTCGCGGCACAGCTCGATCAGCTCCTCGACGCGCGGTCCGGAAGCGCCTTTGGCCACCAGCACCCGGTCCAGCGGCCGGCCGGCCCGCAAGGCCTCTCGGACGGGATGGATTCCGGCGAGCGGGGACACTATGATAAGGGTACGTCATGAGTGCGCCAGAAAACGCGGCCGCCGCCAGCATGGCCCCGGTGCAGGAGATTCCGGACAAGCTCTACTTCCGCATCGGCGAGGTGGCGCGCCTGGCCGGGATCAAGCCCTACGTGCTGCGATTCTGGGAAACCGAGTTCCCCACCCTCGGCCCGAAGAAATCGGGGACCGGACACCGGCTGTACCGGCGCAAGGAAGTCGAGCTGGTGCTGGAGATCAAGCGCCTGCTCTACGAAAAGCGCTTTACCATCGAGGGCGCGCGGAAATTCCTCGAGACGCGACGCAAGCCGGAGCCGGGGCCCGCGGCCGGCAAGCGGCGGTCCTCCAAGCGGGCGCAAACGGACTTGTTCGGCGCCTCGTCTCCTCTGCTCGACGAAGTTCGCAAAGAATTGCGAGAAATCGTCGAAATGCTCAAGTAGCACCTCCTGCGTCAGAACCGCGACCGTGAGGGAGCGGACAGGGGCGCGCCTTTCCGCGCTCCTCCAGGTCGACTCGCTAGAATTAAAGCGATGATCACGAAGGTGCGTAAGGCCGTGTTCCCCGCCGCAGGCCTCGGAACGCGCTTCCTGCCGGCGACCAAGGCGCAGCCCAAAGAGATGCTTCCGCTGGTGGATAAGCCCCTCATCCAGTACGCGGTCGAAGAAGCGATGCACTCCGGGGTGCAGAACATCATCATCGTCACCGGACGCGGCAAGAGCGCGATCGAGGACCATTTCGACGTCAGCTTCGAGCTCGAGCACCTGCTCGAGACGCGCCACAAGAAGGACCTGCTGGCCACGGTGCGCGCTGTCTCGGACATGATCAACGTCTCCTACACGCGACAGAAGGAAGCCCTCGGACTGGGACACGCCGTGCTGCGCGCGCGGGAGCTGGTGGGCGAGGAGCCTTTCTCCGTGATCCTTTCCGACGACGTGATCGACGCCGAGGTTCCCTGCCTGCGGCAATTGCTGGACGTCTACGAGTTCTACGGCGCGGCGGTAGTGGCCTTGATGGAAGTGCCCAAGGAGAACATCTCCGCCTACGGCGTGGTGGACGCCGAGCCGGTGGCTCACAACGGCGGCCGCGACCGTCTCTACCGCATCCGCAACATGGTGGAAAAGCCCAAGGCCAGTGACGCTCCCTCGAACCTCGCCATCATCGGCCGCTACGTGCTGACGCCGGAAATTTTCACTTCCCTCGAAGCCATCGGACCGGGCAGCGGCGGCGAGATCCAGTTGACCGACGGCTTGAAGCACGTCCTGCGCAGCCGCCCCATCTACGGCTATCGCTTTGAAGGAACCCGCTACGACGCTGGCGACAGGCTGGGCTTCCTGAAGGCGACGGTGGAGTTCGCGCTGAAACGTTACGACCTGGGCGAAGAGTTCCGGCAGTATCTGAAAAGCCTGCCGCTATGACGTCGATCCCGCTGATCCTTCCGCTGAAGGCGGGCGAGGCGGCCGCGCTCGCCGATCTGATCTATCGGCAGGTGGAGGGCAGACAGCTTACCGGCGATGTTCGGAATCGCTTCGCCGCGCGCGTGCCGTCGCTCGAGCTGAAAACGTTCGCGCCATTTCCCGGCTCCCTCCAGCCGGACCCGATTCACCCGTCCACCTACTACATCGCCGTGGACGCACACGGCGGCGGCGCGCCCGAGCCGCTGCTGCTGCGAATCGCTCTGGATTCCTCTCCGGCCAGCGGACTGTTCCCGGGGGCGCTGCTGATCGGGCGCATGCGCACGGACGAGGGACGCGAGGTGGTGCTCAACGCCATCCCTTTCGCGCCCGCCGATCGCGACCATATCGGCACCTTCGCCACGAAAGTGGATCGCGCTTTTTTGCCGCGGCCTCAGGGCACGCAATCCTCCATCCAGGTGCGCGGAGGCGATCCGGAGGCGGCGTTCTGCGGCTTCCGAAGCATTCTGAAATCGGCCGGCGTTAACCTCGCGGCGCTCGAGTGTCCCTACCACGCCGGGATTTGGGCGGCGATCCGCGCCGGGTGGCGCGAAGGCTACAACCTGGGAGCGGAGCCCATCGCCGTCGCAGGCAAGACCGAGGATGAGATCCTCTCTTCGGTGGGCGCGGCCGAGTACACGAAGTACACGATGGAAGCCGCGCGCTCGGAATTCCCTCTGGTCGAGAGGCTGCACCAGCACATCACGCGGATCAAGGCCGGGCAGGATTCCTGGAAGCATTTCGATTTCGAGGTGTCCTTGGCTGGGGCGGATGAGTTGCGCCTTTGTCTGGAGGAGTTGAAGACGCGTGGGTGTCTGCCGCAGATGGTCGCGCCCAATCTGTATCGAGACCGGCTGCCTGAGCTGGTTGAGGTCGCCCGCCACTTCAACGTCACGCTGAGCTTTCGGCATCGAGGCGGCGAGCCGGAGGCGGAGCTTGAAGAGATCGCCCGCGCAACCGGGGGGCGCTTTCATTACAAGATTCCGGGCAGCGCCGATCTTCGACAGATCGCGTCGTGCCTGCTTGGCATGAGCATCCCTGCATGAGTCTGCTCGCGGGCAAAGTCGCCATCGTCACCGGCGCCAGCCGCGGCATCGGACGCTCCATCGCCGAGGTGTTCGCGAGAGAGGGCGCGCAAGTCGTCATCTGCGGGCGGAAGCAGGAAACCATCGAGCAGGCGGCGCGCGAGATCGGCGCGAACGTGAAGCCGGTGGTGTGTCACGTCGGCCGGGCGGAGCAGCTTGATAATCTGGTCAACTCCACCACGTCCGCCTTCGGGCGCATCGACATCCTGGTGAACAACGCGGGCACCAATATCGCCTACGGTCCGTGCCTCGAAATGGACGAGAGCCAGTTCGACAAGATGGTGGAGATCAACCTGAAGAGCACGTTCCGGCTGATGCGGCTGGTGGCGCCGGGGATGTGCGAGCGCGGCTCGGGATCGATCGTCAACATCGCGTCCATTGCCGGGCTGCGGCCGCAGTTCCACAGCCTGCTTTACAGCATGACCAAGGCTGCGCTGATCATGATGACGAAATCCTACGCCGTCGAGCTCGGACCCAAGGGCGTGCGCGTGAACGCGATCGCGCCCGGGCTGATCCAGACCGCGCTGAGCGAGTTCTACTGGAAAGACGAAGAGCGGCGCGAGAAGCAGCTCGGCCAGCAGCCGATCCCACACCTGGGCCAGCCCGTCGAGATCGCCGAGGTGGCGCTACTGCTCGCCAGCGGCCGCTCGTCTTACATGACCGGACAAACCCTCGTGGTGGACGGCGGGTTCCTGCTATCTTCGATGTAGTTTTTTTTGGATATCCTTCACTGGACTGGAACACTCACCGAGGGTCCCGCCATCCAGGCGGCTGTCAATTGAATCGCCGCCGTTCCGGCTGCGATTCCGGCGGGCATCCGGAAATCCACGCGATAGGTGTTCACTTGTCCAGGCCAGCCGATGGCGTTGATCACCTCTGCCGGCTGCCCGTTCACAGATACAGCCAATGGCGAATTGACCTCTTGTGCTGTGTCCAGGGGAAAAGGTTGACCTGGGTCGACTCCGGGGCGCGTGGGGCCAAGGCCCGTGGCTCTCGTGATGAGAACTTCGTTGGCCTTTGCGGGGTTCGCTGATGTCACGGGAGAAAAGTCAGCGTGGAATACGGCCGACCCGCTGGGCGTAGCCACAATTTGCGGGACGTACGTCGGGATTACCGTCAGCACATACCGAATTCTCCCTCCTGGAGTCCGGCGCCGGTTGGCAGGATCCTCTGCCATCGAGGCCTGGCGGGGCCCAGTTCCTCCTGGTATTCCCGTTCTCGTGCCGGTCTGTCCCCGCACCCCTAGGAACGCTCCTGTGCCGCCGGCAATAGCGCCAGGGCCCTGTGTCACCTCCAAAGGCGACCCAGGTACCGCAGAGCCGCCGCCCAGTCCCAGAGCCATGATGGTCCCGATCGGAGTCCCATCGGCGCGCAAGATTTCGAAGCTCTGGTTATCCATCCCATTCCGCGTGGTATCGGCAATTGCCTCCCCAGGATTGGGAGCCGTCCTCAGGTTCATCACACGCGTGTTAAATGTGGCTGTTCCCATCGCAGGCTGGCCATTGACGGCCACAATGTCCGCGATGGTTACTCGTGCCTGAAAATTTCGGGGGCTTGCGGTGGTAAGGTTGGGATCCGTCGCGAACCTCGTCACGTCGGAAATGTCGCCAACGTACTGCACTACGTTCGCCAACTCAATTTGGAGGATTGTGGGTTCTGCCACTTGCGCCAAACCAATCTGGCACATGAAAACAGTCGCGACAAAGAGTTTCGCTTTTGCGCTCATGAATTTTCTCCTGGTTGTGCTGTATTGACCCGAAACAGGAGTAGTTGTACCACACCGGCAGGCGTTCCGGTGGACGGCGGGTTCCTGCTATCTTCGATGTAGGCGTATGAAATCCTGCTTGCTACCGGTGGCGCTGCTGGCGGCCTCGACGGCCTCGGCCACGCTCGTCGACGACGTGCTGGGGGCGCTGTCGCGGAACGATCTCGTGCGCGCCGATCAGTACATCCGGAGCTACGGCGCGTCCCACGGCGCGACGCCCGAAATGATTCTGGCGATGAGTTGGATGGCGCGCGGTGCGCTGGAGCTGCGCCGCTATCCCGAGGCGGAAAAGTACGCGCAGCAGACCTACGCTCTTACGCTCGCGCAATTGAAGAACCGGACGCTCGACCGCGAGCCCACCCTGCCGACCGCCCTCGGCGCGGCGATCGAGGTCCAGGCGGGCGTGCTGGCGGCGCGAGGGCAGCGCGCCGAGTCGATCACCTATCTGCAGGATCAGCTCAAGACCTACTCCGCTACGTCGATTCGCACGCGCATTCAGAAAAACATCAATCTGCTGACCATGGAGGGCAAGCCGGCGCCGCCGCTCGAACGCGTCGCGCTGCCCAAGGGCAAGCCGGTGCTGCTGTTCTTCTGGGCGCACTGGTGCCCGGACTGCAAGCAGGAAGCGCCGATTCTGGCGCGGCTCAAGGCCGAGTACAAGGCCAGGGGACTCGAGATCGTAGCGCCTACGCAGAAGTACGGATACGTCGCCGGAGGCGTCGACGCGCCGCCCGAAGTCGAGCTGCGCTACATCGAGCAGGTGCGGCGGGCTTACTATTCGGCTGTGATCGAGGTGCCGGCTCCGGTAAGCGAGGCGAACTTCCTGCGGTACGGCGCGAGCACCACTCCGACGCTGGTGCTGGTCGACGCGGCCGGCATCGTGCGGCTGTATCATCCGGGGGCGATGAGCTATCCGGAGCTGCGGGCGCGGATTCAGGGCGTGCTGTAATAGCAGGCAGGATGGCCCAGCGCCGAAGCAGAAACGGCCCGAACGGCTCGAAGATCCCCCTGATCACAGCCATCACCGTCAAGGGCTTCAAGTCGATCGCGAAGGAACAGCGGATGGAGATCCGTCCGCTCACAATTCTTGCGGGGGCGAACAGCTCCGGCAAGTCGAGTATGATGCAGCCGGCGCTGTTGATCAAACAGACCTTGGAGAGTTCTTACGATCCGGGTGCGTTGCTGATCAATGGCCCGAATGTGAAGATGACGGAGTTCGCTCAGTTGTTTTGGGGTACGGGAACAAGGCAGATTGCGGATTCGTTTAGCGTCGGCTTCGAAGTCTCTCCCGAAGAGCGGTTTCACCTCTCCTTCAAAGTGTGGAACGGTGAGCTTAGGGTCGACCGAACAGGGCACGCCGGCGTCGTACGTGGGACCTTGCGGAGATCGATCTGGGACGAGAATTGGGGCCCAGGCGTCGATGCCCTACGGGAGTTCGTGCGCGGTCTGATTCACGTCCCCGCGCTACGTCCGGGAAGCGGGGAGCGGCTCTTTCCGAAGGCGGCGGTGGGTGAGAGCTTTCCCGGAACGTTCGACGACTACTTCGCGAGCGTGCTCCTCTATTGGAAACGCCGCGAGAACGAACAACTCGCGTCTGTGGGCCTTGCATTGGAGTCACTCGGGCTCACCTGGAAGGTGGACGCCCGTGAATTGGACGCCACGAGCATCGAGATTCATGTAGGGCGGTTGCCACACCGGCGCGTCGGTGGTGATCGTGATCTTGTCAACATCGCCGACGTTGGCTTCGGAGTGTCCCACGTCCTCCCCGTAGTCGTTGCGCTTTGGGCGGCCAAAAAAGGCGACACTGTCTATATTGAGCAGCCAGAGGTACACCTGCATCCGCGAGCGCAGGTAAGGATGGCAGGCCTACTCGCGGACGCGTCCAAGCGCGGAGTGCGCGTGATCGCCGAAACCCACAGCTCGCTGCTGCTGCTGGGCGTGCAGACCTTGGTCGCTGAAGGCAAGCTTGATCCAAAGCTGGTGAAGCTGCACTGGTTCCAACGCGATCCCGAGGACGGCTCAACGACCGTCGTCCCGGCCGATCTCGACAGGAACGGCGCCTTCGGCGACTGGCCGGAGGATTTCGACGTCGTCGCTCTCGACTCAGACAAGCGTTATCTTGACGCGGTCGAGAAGCGGAGCTCTTACCGGTGAAGGCGAAGCGCTCGGCGCGCCTTGTCATCGATACGGACATCGCGCAGGCGGCCGGGACTTCCGAGGCGCTGCGATCAAGCAGAAGCCGGGAGTTTCTGGAGACCACACTGCTAGTCTGCCACCGCGTTGTGATCACGCCTGCAATCCGGGTGGAGTGGGAGGAGCACCAGTCGCGGTTTTTCAGAGGATGGCTGCGGACCATGACGGCGAAACGGAAAGTCGAACACCTCCGGGCACCAGAGGATCAGGAATTGCGCCGAAGAATCGAGGACGCCGGGTTTGGTCCGGCTCAGCTCCGAGCTGCCAGGAAAGACACCCACCTGCTTGAGGCAGCTCTTGCGGCAGATCGAATCGTCTGCTCGCTTGAAGTGATCGCCCCCGCGCAGTTCCGCCTCGTCGCGAAGGGCTACGGTCCGATCCGGAACGTCACCTGGGCGAACCCTGTCGAGGAAGCGACCGCAGTCCGCGACTGGCTGGCAAACGGAGCGCCCGCAGTGAGGAAGTGGCAGCTCCGGAACTAGCGCCCACCAAAAAGAAAACGGCCCCGATTGCTCGGGGCCGATTAGGTTGAACTCGAACTAGCGATTCCGCCCTGGCTACTTCTTTTTCTTTGCAGGAGCCTTTTTCTTGGCGGGCGCCTTCTTCTTGGTTGCGTTCTTCATCGATTGATTCTCCCTTTACATCTAGTTTCGCGCCGCTCGGTGAGCGAGCGCGGTTGTGTCCCCTTTATAAGGTTCTTTGCGGCGAATGTCAAGAAAAAAATGCATGGCCGATTTTTCGCGCGACGGGGCGCGCGGCGTCGCGGAGGCCTTGCGCACGCAAAAACGTAATCGCGTAGAATTGTTTTAGGTGTTTCGAGGCCCTGTTCATGCGGGTGTGGTGATACTCGCCGCGGTGGCGATCGTCGTCGCCGGGTGCGCGCGAAAAACCACGGCGCGCGTTCCCCCCGCGCCGGCGCCGGCGCGCATCGGCTCGGTCGAGACCGGCGTCGCGAGCTGGTACGGCATTCCCTACCACGGACGACGAGCCGCCTCGGGCGAGATCTTCGACATGCAACAACTCACCGCGGCGCACCGCACGCTCCCGTTTGAGACCTGGGTCGAGGTGACCAACCTCACCAACGGAAAACGCGTCGACGTCCGCATCAACGATCGCGGTCCGTTCGTCGACGGACGCATCATCGACCTTTCCCAAGCCGCGGCCCGCGAGATCGACATGCTGAGAGCCGGCATTACCCGCGTCCGCCTGAAAGTGATTCCGCCTCCCGCTGGCGCCCGGTCGCCTGTCGTGAGCGGCCAGGGGCGCTGACCGTACCCCCCTTTGCGGGTCGCCCGTACCCTCAACAGACTTACCCCTTATCTCGCTCTGGGGGAATTGAGCTGATTCCAATTTGACCGTAGAGTTTATGTTTGGCTGTCGCACTACCATCCATGCCGGGCGTTCCTATGGTCCAACGCTTTGACGAAACCCGCCACGTGCTGGTCGGCCAGTCGCCTCGCACACGCCAGGTGCTGCGGCTAATCGAGAAGCTAGGAAAATGCCGATGGCCGGCGCTATTGCTGGGCGAAACCGGGACCGGGAAGGAAGTGGTCGCGCGCTCTATCCATAATATAAGCACGGCCGGCCCCTTCGTGACCATCGATTGCTCCGCCATGGTCGGGCCGCTGATGGAAAGCGAGCTGTTCGGGCACGTCAAGGGGGCCTTCACGGGCGCCGCGGGCGCCAAGATCGGACTCATTGAAAGCGCCAACGGCGGCACGGCCTTCTTCGACGAAATCGGGGAGCTGCCTCTGGATCTGCAAGCCAAGCTTCTGCGCGTCTTGCAGGAAAAGGAGTTCCGGCCGGTCGGCTCGCTCGCCAAGCGGCGGTCGGATTTCCGCGTCATCGCCGCCAGCAACCGGGACCTGGCCAGGGAAGTCGAGAAAGGCTCCTTCCGCCGGGATCTGTTCTTTCGCCTGAACGTGATCAACATCCGCCTGGCGCCGCTGCGGGAGCGCAAGGAAGATATCCCGTCGCTGATCAACCACTTCCTTTCGCGCGTCGGTGGAAATTTCACGGTGACCGCGGAGGCGATGGAGGTGATGCTCTCCTACGACTGGCAAGGCAACGTGCGCGAGCTTGAAAATTGCATCCAGCACATGGTGGCGGTCAATTCGGGACCGCTGCTGCATACCGCGGACCTGCCGTCGAACCTGCAAAACCACATTCTTCAGAAGAAGTCGCAGTACCTCATGGCGGCCGCGGCGAGCCGGCCCGTTGCGCTCAACGGCGAGAATGGAGGGGGTGAGTTCACGCCTGAAAACGGGACGCCGAATACGCCGTACAACCTTCCCACGATCGTCCCGCTGAGCGAACTGGAGCGCCGCGCCATCATGAACGCTTTGGAGCACACCAAGGGCGATCGCGCCCTGGCCGCGCAGATGCTCGGAATCGGCCGGACTACACTGTACCGGAAGCTGAAGGAATATCAGCTCGCCTCCTAACCCCTGGCGGGAAAATAGCGTGAGACGCCCGGCGCCGGCGGCGCACTAATACATCACCGTATGAACATGCGCGTCCTGCTGGTCGAATCCGATATGGAAGACGCCCTTTTCTTCCGGGACGTCCTGACCGAGATCGAGGCAGGACGATACTGGCACAGTTGGGTCCATATTGACACGATGAACGCGGCCACCTGGGGTGAGGCGGCCCGGATTTTGAGCCACGAATCCGCCGATGTAATATTGCTCGATCTGGACCTGGCGGACAGCCAGGGCGTGGACACCTTCCAGCGCGCGCAGGCGCAGGCACAGCAGATCCCCGTGATTCTTCTGGTGGGCGCCGAGGATGTGGCGCTCGCCGTGCGGCTGGTTCGGGAAGGGGCGCAGGATTTCCTGGTCAAGCAACAGGTGGACTGCGTTCCGCTGGCCCATGCCATCCGCAACGCGGTGGAACGCCATCGCCTGTTGATGGCTGCTCGCACGGCCGCCATGAACGATCCGCTCACTGGTCTGCTCAATCGCCGCGGTTTTCTCGCACTTGCCGACCGCGACCGGAAGGTGGCCGAGCGTCTGGGCCGGCGGCTGATAGTGATGGTCGCCGAGCCGCAGAGCCTCTCGGAAATCGCCGCCGCCCAGGGGGAGCAGCGCCGCGATCTGGCGCTGGTGGAGGCCGCGGATCGCCTCCGCTCGCTGGCAGGTCCCGCGGATCTTCTCGGGCGCATCGGAGAAGAGCAATTCGGGCTCGCTGTCTACGACACGGATACGGAGTCGGTGGAAGAGGTATGGGCCCGCTTCCACGGTATCGCCTCGGAATACCGGATCCTCGTCGGCGCAGCCATTTTCGGCGCCGACCACCCCGTGTCTCTCGAGGACCTGATCGATCAGGCCACGCAGGATCTCACGCCCGCCGCACTCGCCATGCGACGATAGCAGTCGAGTGTCCACGGAACGTGCGTGCCGCATCGCTCTTGACGCGACCTACAGCCTGGGCGAAAATCTTTCCGGCGTGGGAGTCTATTCGCGGGAGATCTTGTTCGGCCTGACCCAAGCGCACCCCAACGAGAAATTCCTCTTCTACTACCGGCCGCATCGCTTTCTCCGCTCGCTGCGGGACGCGCTGCCTCCGAACGCCCGGCGCCGGCTTCTGGCACGATCGCCGGGGGGCGATCTGTTCCATGCCTTGAATCAGCGGGTCGATTGTCGCGCCCGCCGCACCGTCTCCACGTTTCACGATCTGTTCGTCATGACGGGTGAGTACTCGACGCCCGAGTTTCGCCGGCGCTTCGCCGCGCAGGCGCGGGCCGCAGCCGAGCGCAGCGACATGATCATCGCTGTTTCCCGCTTCACGGCGTCTCAGGTGGAGCAACTGCTGGGCGTGGAGCCGGCGCGGATTCGCGTAGTGCCGCACGGCGTTCACCTGCCTACGGCCTCGCCCCCCACGAGCCGCGAGAAGCTGATCCTTTGCGTGGGCGCCATTCAGCGGCGCAAGAACATCGCCCGGGTGGTGAAGGCCTTCGAAAGCTTGCCGGCTGGATGGAGCCTTGTGCTGGCCGGAGCGCAGGACGGCTACGGAGCCGCCGAAGAGGTGCGCGCGGTGGAACAGAGCCCGCGGCGCGCCGGCATCCTCGTCGCCGGCTACGTTCCGGCGGAGAAGCTCGACTCGCTCTACCGGCGCGCGAGCATCCTTGCATTCCCTTCGCTCGACGAAGGGTTCGGGATGCCGGTGCTCGAAGCCATGGCCCACGGCGTCGCCGTCGTGACTTCGAACCGTTCCGCTCTGCCGGAAGTCGCGGGAGGGGCCGCCCTGCTGGTCGATCCCGAAGATCCCGACGATATCGCCGGTGCGCTCGCGCGCCTGGCTGCCGGCGATGCGCTCCGCCAGGAGTTGGCGATCCGCGGGCTGGCGCGCGCGCGGAAGTTCTCCTGGGACTCGGCGGTGGAGAAGACCTGGGTGGTGTACCGGGAATTGCTGTGAGCCGCGCGGCGCGGCACTACCTCGCCCAACTCCGCAAAGCCCGGCGCGAGGCAAGGGATACCAGGGTCCTCGAGGCTCACGCGGAACGTTTGAACCGGGAGGCTCTGGACGTATTGGAATACCAGGACCTCGGGTAAGGCGCATGCAGCGAGAACGGAATCAGGCGCTTGCAGCGGCGCTCGACCTTGACGAGAAACCCACAGAAAGCAAATGGCCGCGGGATGCAAGCCGATGAACACAGATTGAAATCAAACGCCTGATCCGCGTTCATCTGTGTGCATCTGTGGCCAAAAATACAAGAACCGCGCTACTGTCTCGACTTCGACAGCTCGCTTGCCTGGCCTTGCGCGGCTCTGCGCAGGTCGCCGATCTCGGCGCCGGTCACCGAAAGCGAAATGAATCCAGCGATCAGCAAGGGCAGGGTGATGATGGCCCACAGAACCAGGGAAAAGCGTTCGGCCTCGTCCGGCACCACGTTGAAAATCCTCATTAAGCTCTCGGCGGCCAGGAACTGAAACAGGCCGAGGTTTCCGGGCGCCTGAGGAATGGCGCTGCCCAATCGCAAAATCACCATGAGCGCGAACGCGACGCCGAGGGAAAGCGGGAATCCGTAGCCCTGGATCGCCGCGTAGACCGGAATCACCTGCAGCAACAGATACGGCAGGCTCTGCAAAAAGGCCAGATAGAGGTAGCGCGAATGCCCGATGAGGGCCAGGTCGTCGATCAGCACCCGCACGCGCCGGTGCCAGGTGTCGTTGGAAAAGATCGCGCGCACGCGGCCCGGCCGGAACATCGCCAGGCCCAGCAGCACCGCCCCGGCGAGCACGAACAGCCCCAGCCCGTACACTCCGGCCTCCAGGTATCGCAGCTGTCGCGGCAATGGCATGAACATGAGCATCACCACCAGGCACAGGCAAAGCCAGATGCCGTCGAGAATGCGTTCGATCAAGGCGCTCGCCAGCGACACGGAAAAGGGCAGCCCCGTCCAGAGGGACAGCGTATAGCAGCGCAACAGTTCGCCAGCCCGCAGCGGAAGGACTTCGCTGCCGAACAGTCCGATGTAGATGGATTGCACCGCCTGCCAGAGTTTCACCGGGACCACCGGACGCAACACCAGGCTCCAGCGCAAACCCTGCCAGACGTAGACCGCCAGATTGCCCGCGACCGCGACCCCCACCCACCACCAGTTCATGGTGGCGAGGTCGTCTCGCAGCTCGCCCAGGTGCGCATCGCGCAGCGTCCAGATCATGCCACCGATGGCGACCAGATTCGTCAGGACCAGCAAGACGCGGGAGCGCGTCCGAGAGGAGTTTGTCTCGCTCAAACTCCCATGATATCTGCCCGGGCCGGCCCTGTGCCGGCTGTGCCATAATGCATGCAATTTGTACGATTACATTGTGATCGGCGCGGGGAGCGCCGGCTGCGCGCTGGCATCGCGGCTCACTGAGAAACCCGACGCGCACGTGCTGCTGGTCGAGGCGGGGCCGCCCGACAGACGGCGTGAGATACACATTCCCGCCGCGTTCCCGAAGCTCTTCAAGACTCCGCTCGACTGGAACGACTCGACCGAGCCCCAGCGGCATCTCAACGGCCGGCGCTTGTACTGGCCGCGCGGCAAGATGCTCGGCGGCAGCAGCTCGATGAACGCTATGGTCTATACGCGCGGCCGCCGCGCCGACTTCGACTACTGGCGGGACCTAGGGAACGAAGGCTGGGGCTTCGACGAGGTTCTGCCGCTGTTTGAGGCTTCGCGAATCCGCGCCGAGGATCTCCAGTGCGTTAATCCGTTGTCGGAAGCATTTGTCCAGGCGTGCAAGGAGTGTGGCGTCGATGGAGCCGCGCTCCACAAGGTCACCCAGAGGAACGGGGCGCGGTGGAGCGCCGCCGATGCGTACCTGAAACCCGCCCTGCGCCGCGGCAACCTCACGGTCTGGACCGGGATCCATGTGGCGCGCGTGCTGATCGAGGACCGGCGCGCGGCCGGAGTGGAATACGTGCAAGGCGGATCTCGCCGTCAGGTCCGCTGCGCGCGGGAGGTGATTCTTTCGGCGGGCGCCGTAGGGTCGCCGCAACTGCTGCTGCTGTCCGGATTGGGGCCGAAGAAGCCGCTCGAAGCGTTGGGCATTCCGGTGGTGGCCGATCTCGCCGGCGTCGGCGAGAATCTTCAGGACCATCTCGCCGTGATGACGCCGTACTCGGCGACGCAGCCCGTTTCGCTGACGGGCGTGGACACGTTGTGGAACCGGGCGCAGTATTTCGCCGCAAGAAGCGGGCCGCTGACCTCGAACATCGCCGAGGCGGGGGCGTTCGTGAAGTCGCGGCCGGATCTGGCCGAGTGCGACCTTCAGCTCCTGTTCGCGCCCGTGTATTACGTGGACCACGGTTTCGCCAAGCCAGGCGGTCACGGCTTCAGCTTGGGTGCCATCCTGCTTACGCCGAAGAGCCGGGGGCGCATTACGCTGCGCTCGCCCGATCCCCTGGACGCTCCCGTGATCGATCCCGCGTATCTGTCCGATCCGGCCGATCTGGAGCCGCTGGTCGAAGGCATGAAGCTGGCGCGCCGGCTGGCCGAAGCCAAGCCGTTCGATGCGTTCCGCGGCCAGCCGGTGTTCGAGCAGGACGACCCTGCCGCCTTCATCCGTGCCCGGGCGGAAACCATGTATCACCCCGTGGGCACTTGCAAGATGGGGCAGGACCCGGCAAGCGTCGTCAACGAGCGGCTCGAGGTTCACGGCGTGACCGGCCTTCGCGTCGTGGACGCCTCGATCATGCCCGTAATCGTCGGAGCCACACCGAATGCCACGGTGAACATGATCGCCGAGAAGGCAGCGGCGATGATGCAGGGTTGATGGCCCGCGCGCGCTAACCGAGCGAGCCCGCCGTCATTTCCAGGCTCTTCAGCTTCGCCGCCAGCGTCGTCCGCTTGAGCCCCAGCATTCCGGCTGCCACGGTCTTGTTGCCGCCGGCCCTGCGGAGCGCCTCGACGATAATCTGCCGCTCGATGCGCCCCACGGTTTGCTCGAAGTCCAGTCCTGTGTCGGGCACCACGATCGACGACTCGGTCAAGGGCAGCGCCTTGGGCGCTGCGGCCGAGGGCAGGGGGAAATCCGAATGATAGAGTGTCTCGCGTTCGCCGCTGAGCGCCACAGCCATTTCGACCGAGTTCTCCAGTTGCCGCACGTTGCCGGGCCACGGATAGGCTGCCAGGTGAGAGAGCGTTTCCGGCGCCAGGCTGCGCAGCGGAATGTCTTCCTGCCGGCAGATCTTCGCGATGAAGTGGTCCACCAGCCGGGGAATGTCTTCCAGCCGCTCGCGCAGCGGAGGGGTGGCGATGGGGACCACGTTCAGCCGGTAGTACAGGTCCTCGCGGAAGCGTCCCTGGCGGATTCGCTCCACCAGGTTGACGTTGGTGGCCGCGATCACGCGCACGTCCACGCGAATCGTCTCCGAGCTGCCCACACGCTGGAACTCGCGCTCCTGAAGCACGCGCAGCAGCTTGGCCTGGATATCCAGCGGCAGATCGCCCACTTCGTCGAGGAACAGCGATCCGCGGTGCGCCTGCTCGAACCGCCCCACGCGCTGTTGCATCGCGCCCGTGAATGCGCCTTTAGTGTGGCCGAACAGCTCGGCTTCGAGCAGGTTCTCCGGCAGGGCGTTGCAGTTCACCGCTACCATCGGAAACCGCGCGCGAGGGCCGGACATGTGGAGGGCGCGCGCCACCATTTCCTTGCCCGTGCCCGTTTCGCCCGTAATCAGGACCGTGGAACGCCGCCCGCCGACCAGCCGGATCACCTCGATGGTGCGAAGCATGGCGCGGCTGCCCCCGACCAGAATCTTCCGCCAGGGCTCGTCGAGCGGCAAAATTTCGTCCACGCCATTCCATCGGCGGTGAGTGGGACTGCATTACTAGGAGTTGACTTAGGCCCGGACGCACGCAGGACTACGATGACAGAGAACAACCGTGTCGCTGCCCCACTATCACAGCGGTGCAGCCCGCCCCCGGCAAAACCCAACGCAAAGATCCGCACGAAGCCCGCCTGGCCATCGAGAGCTTTCTCAAAGCCAGCCGGCAACCCGTCCTGATGGAGCCCGGTGAGGACCCTCTGCCGATCGTGCCTGAGCGCTTCGCTCTCGAATCCCGCGGCGGCGCCGTCCGGCTGGAGTGCTGGAGCGAGACTCACAACCTCGTCCGCCGTGTGCGCGGGGTCCGTGTGGCGCGCCGTGGCAGGCTGGAACTCGAAGTGGAACACTTCGGCGGACGTGCGGGAACTCTGACGCTCGTCGATCTGGCGGACCCGTCCAATCGCGACGCCGATCGCCGCGGCGCGCGGCTCAAGTACCGCGAGCGCTTTCGCCGGTCCCTTCGCCGCCAGTTTCCTGACTGGCGGCTGGCGGAGCTGAGCACGGAACCCGACCTGCACCACAGTCTGTCGCCGAGTTATCCGCGTGCATTCCTGCGCAGAGGCTCGGCGGGACTGGCCGCGATCGGCGCGGCCGAGGATGCGTCCGCGCCGGAAGAGGCGTTGAGCTTTGGGCTCATCTGGCTCGACTATCTCCGCGGGCGCGAACCACGGCTTGCCATAGAAGGCTTGGCCGTGTTTGTTCCCGCCGGAGCGGAGTCCACCACCTGCCATCGCGTGCGTTATCTGAATCCGCGCGCCGCACGATTCATGGTGTTTGTCCACGACGCGGGTCATGAGGACGCGGTGGACCCCCGCGATTACACCAACTTCGATACGCGCCTGAACCCCTGCTGCCGGCCGCTGGGGCAAAGCTCTCTCGAACTGGCGGCCTGGGTGGAGCGCATCGCGGCCATAGAGGGCGTCCAGCGGCGCGATCATGTGGATGGCTCGGCCGGGCTGGCGGTGCGGGGTCTCGAGTTCGCTCGCGCCGCCGGGGAAACATTGTTGTTCGGCCTGGACCGGAAACACGTCGCCGGCGGCGAAGCCCACCTCGCCGAGATCGAGCAACTGGCGCGGGGCCTGGCCCGCATGCGCGATGCCGGCGCGGCCGACCGCATGAATCCGCTGTACACGAGCCGCCCTGAAGCGTGGCTCGAATCGCAGGTTCGCGCGCGGCTGGACACTCTGGATGCCACGCTGTGGCCGAGCCCCGTCTACGGGCAGGTGCCGCAGTTCGCCGCCGGAGAGCGCAGCGTGATCGATCTGCTGGCCGCGGATCGCGACGGGCGGCTGGCGGTGATCGAGGTGAAGGCGGACCAGGACATCCACCTCCCCCTGCAAGCCCTCGATTATTGGATGCGGGTGAAGTGGCACCTGGAGCGCGGCGAATTCTCCGGATGCGGATATTTCTCCGGCCTCGCGCTCACCCACGCCGCGCCTCGCTTGCTGCTGGTGGCGCCCGCGCTCGACTATCATCCTTCGAACGAGACCGTACTCCGCTACTTCTCGCCGGAGATCGCCGTGGAGCGGTTCGGCGTCGGGATAGAATGGAGGAGGGATTTCAAAGTGATGTTCCGAATCCCCAGCCACCCATGGCCGTCGCCGTCCTCCGCCAGCTCAAGGAAGCCCTCGCGGGCCTGAATCCCAAAGAAGTCCGCGAAGCCGCGGAGCGGAGGGTGCGTGTTGGCATCGTGGCGGCCTCGCCGGAATCGCTGGGCTGCATCGAGACCTATTTCGTTCCTCCTCATCTGTCCCACGACCGCCGCGCGGAGGCGGCGCAGATGCTGGTCCGGGGGAACTGCACCGGCTGCGACGTGGAAATCTACGAATCTTCTCTGCTGCGTCCGGCGAAGGCGTTTTCCTTCGATCCGGAAGCGCCCGACGATTGCGTGCGCCGGATTGTGCGCGCGCGCCAGGATATCCTGCTGCCGCTGGCGCGCGGTCTGTATCCGTTCCGCAAGCCGGTGGCGCATCACATGATTCGCGCCGTGGCCAAAGAGAACGCGCTGTTCTGCCTGGCGACGGCGCTGCCGGACGTCGTGCCGAGCTTGGTCTCGCTGCCCTGGTCCATCGGCGAGTTCAGTTCCGACACTGCGTTTCTGACGATGAACCAGATCCGGATGGCGTTCCACCTGGCCGCGGCCAGCGACCGCCCGGTTGGCTATCGCGAGCAAAGATCGCAGATCGCCTCGATTGTGGCCGGGGCGTTCGGATGGCGCGCGCTGGCGCGGGAGCTGATCGGGAAAGTCCCTTTCGGCGGCGGCCTGATTCCCAAGGCTGGTATCGCCTGGGCGGGAACGTTCGCCGTCGGGTTGTCGCTCGAGCGGCTGTATCGCCTCGGGTACGGTTTCACGCGGGCCGAGCGCCGCGCGGTATACGAAGAAGCTTATGAGCACGGCCGCCAGATCGCCGGGATGCTATGGGATAACTTGCGGCAACGAAAAGCGGTATGAAACGCTTCGGAACCGGCAGCCGTCTAGTAATATTGAGAGTGGGGAGGTGCTTTATGCGTCTGTTCTCCGCGTTCCTTCTGCTGGCGAGCGTAGCTCTCGCCGACACTGTTACTTTCCGTGACGGGCATACGGTGACCGGTTCCTTTTTGGGCGGCGACGCACGCAGCGTGCGCGTGGCCGTGGGCGATCGTGTGGAGAACTATCCGCTCGATCAAATCACCTCGATCAGCTTTAACGGCAGCGCTCCCGCAAGTGCGGCCGCGGCGCCGGCTCCGGCTCCGGCTCCGCGCCGGGAAGAGCCTCGCGCCGAGCGCAGGGAGACCGGCGGCACTACGCTGGCCTCTGGCACGGTCCTGACCGTGCGCATGGTCGATAGCGTCGATTCCCAGCGCGACCGCGTCGGCCAGACCTTCCGCGCGTCGCTCGATGAGCCGGTGCTGGATTCGGCCGGCAACGCGCTGATCCGCCGCGGCGCCAACGTGACGGTCAAGCTGGTGGATGATCAGCAATCCGGCAAGATCGCCGGGCGCACGGTGCTGACGCTGGACCTGGTTTCGCTCGACGTGAACGGCCGCAGCGTGGAGATCGATACGCAATCGGTCACCGAACAGAGCGCCTCGCGCACCGCGCGCAGCGGCAAAGTGATCGGCGGAACGGCGGCGCTGGGCGCGATCATCGGCGCCATCGCGGGCGGCGGCAAGGGTGCGGCCATCGGCGCCGGCGCGGGCGCTGCCGCGGGCACCGGCGCTGAAATCGCCACCAAGGGCCAGCGCGTGCACATTCCTTCCGAGACGCGCCTCACGTTCACGCTGGCGCAAGCGGTCCGGATTTGACCCGTGGGGCAGCCGGTCTTGCCGGCTGCCTCTTCACGCACACCAGGTTCGCGAGCAAAGTCTCCTGCCGCGTTTCAAGGCGGCTGGCGCGTTCAAGTATCGCGGCTTTCCGTTGGCCAAGCCAGCAAAAGTGTGCAGACGCGTCAGTCACAGGCGAAGCCTCCCATCCGCAAAAGTTCGTGGTCTGAGGGCGCGCGGATGCATCACTACTTTCCTCGCGAGTTGCTGTGTGTCTTCCCGACGTCACAAAGCCTGAAGCTGCGCTAGGAACCGGTCTGTAATCCGTGTGAAGCCTTTGCGCGTGGGATGTAGTTCGTTCGCCCACCAATCCTTGTAATCCTTCCCGCTTGAGAGCGTGTTGCGCAGATCGATGTATTTCACGTGTTTGAAGGCCTGCAATTGTGAGACGCGCTTCACCATCGCATTGAACCGATCGATCAGGTCATGCATCGCCGCCCTGGTTCGCTGAATGTCATCAAAGCCCTTCTCGCGGAAGCCGGGCTCCAGCCACGGACCCGGCAGGAAGCCGAATCCCCCCAAAAACCCTCGGCCGTCGGGAACGGGGTAATCATAGCCGTGTACGAGTATAGGGAGAGCCTTGCCAACCGTTTGCTCACAGACCTGAGTGACTGCGGCCAGTATGGAAATGTACGCCGCTTGAATACGCTCATCAATGATGCCGTTCACCACTTGGTCGTTTAATCCAGCGATAGAAGACCGGGCGTGATTGACGAGCATTGCGAAACCGTCGCCGCCTATATCGTTGCCGCCGCCGGACAGCAGGATCGCTTTCGGGATCGCGTCCCGCCGAAGCAGTTTTTCGATTCCGCGGGTGAACTCTTCGAGCTGATTGCTGCCGTACGCCATCTCCTCAATGGAGTCGCCCTTGTGCGCGACGGATTCTACATCGTAACCGTGCTCGTCTTCGAGGATTTCAAGGATGTCGTGAAGCGGATAATCGAACCACGAGTCTCCTTCGGCAACCAGAACGCCTGCAGTGCTGAGTGCTTTCGGAGCCGCTTTCGATGGTCCTCCAGCCTTGGCAGCGCTCAGCGTTTTGGCACGAGTACGCAGCGCCCTTGCCCGCCGCCCCAGTGCTTTTGAGCGGTAGATTAGGACCTCTTTCGCCTGCTTCCGTCCGATGTCTATGGCCGCTGCAGCAGCTTTATCAAGGGTCATGGATGCTGGCTCCTGTTCAGGCTAGAGTGCGAGTCAAGCATTTAGTATAGTATCCTGAAGACCTGAATATCATGATTGACGGCGAATTATTGTAAAATGGCAAACCGTTAAAGGAGGCGACTCGATGTCCGCTAAAATAATCGTTACGAATGTTTCCGTACTGCGCGCCAAGTACGGCGCGAAATACACACAGGTGCGAACGGCGATCCAGGATCTGATCGCCGCCGACAAGGCTCGAGGCCTCACCACCCGGCTGGTTGCGATCGATTCGGCAACGGACATGAAGAAGGTCTATGGCGCGGTGGTAACGAAGCCTTCCGACCAGCGCGGCGTCAAGGCCGCGATGGATGCGATTCATGCGTTCTACTCTCCCGATTACCTGCTGATTCTGGGGGCGCCGGATGTTGTGCCGCATGTTGATCTCACCAATCCGTTTAAGGGCACGGAAGACGACGACGGCGACGAGACAGTGCCCACCGATGTCCCATACGCCTGTTCCGCCGGCTGGAGCCGGAGCCCTCAGAACTTCCTTGGGCCGACCCGTGTTGTGGGACGCCTGCCTGACGTCATGGGAGCATCCGAGCCGGGCTACCTATTGAAGTTGCTTCGCCATGCGGCGAAGTATACGGCCCGGGATCGAAGCGGCTATTCCGCCTACCTGGCCATAAGCGCGAAGGTGTGGCAGAAGTCGACGACCCTTTCTGTGTCGAATCTCTTTGGCGTCAATTCCGCGATCTTCACTTCGCCGCCGGACGGTCCCAACTGGAGCAAGGCGCAGATGACTCCGCGGATTCACTTCATCAACTGTCACGGTGACGTAGCGAACCCGAAGTTTTTCGGCGAGCACCCGAAGGGCAAGTTCTTTGACGCGCACGATTCGGCTCGCCTGCCGTCGCGGGTTACCGAGGGTTCGGTGATCGCCGCCGAGTGCTGTTATGGCGCGCAGCTCTACGACCCTCAGGACGCGGACGGGAAGCCCGGCATATGCAGTACGTACCTGGTGGAAGGCGGCTACGGGTTCTTCGGCAGTGCGACGATCGCGTACGGACCGTCTGAGGGAAATGGCCAGGCGGATTTGATCTGCCAGTATTTCATCGAGAGTGTTTTGAAGGGCGCTTCGCTCGGGCGAGCGGCGCTGGAGGCACGGCAACGGTTCGTGGCGCAATTCTCACACCTGGATCCTTCCGATCTGAAGACGGCGGTGCAATTCAACCTGTTGGGCGATCCCTCGATACAGGCGGTGAAGGGAGTGCCGCATAGCTTCGATCATTCCTCCACCATGACGCGCATCCTCTCCCAGCATATGATGAAACCGGCTGCCCGATCATTCCGGCGGGAACGAATGGCGCGTACCGGACACAACCTCTCGCGGACGCTGGGGGCAGCTGTTCAAACCCCGATGCGCACGCCGAGCGCTGTGAGGGCGATGTTGCTGCGAGCCGCGCGGGAGAGTGACATCAAGAAGCCCAGCATCATGACTTACCGTGTCCGGTTCCCGGCGGGATCAGCGCTTGAGGACCGGCCTGAAGCTGGACGAAGCCGCCGTAATCGCACAGTACATGTCCTTTTGGGGCGCGCGGCCGGAGATTCGAAGACGAGGCCGCGGAAGGTCGCCATCATTGCCACGATGGAAGGCGCTCACCTAGTGCACATCCGCCGCGTTCATAGCCGCTAATCCGGATGGAGGCCGGGTTCGCCCGAAATGGAGATAATGGTGATGCGCGGGCGATGTGATGAAGCCGATCCAGGTCGAAGGGCTGGTTAGGAAGACCCGCGTCAGCCCCGGTTCCAAGAGTGACCGTGTGGCAGTTGTTCTGGCAACCAATGAGGGGCAGTTTATCCTGCACCAGAAAGGCGGCGACAGTTACACCGGTCAGGCGGCGCTCTCCCCGCTTCTGGGCAAGCGAATTCTGGCTTTTGGGTCTGTTGCCAATCGCCACTTCTTCCTGGAACGTTACGAGATCCTCGACGCTCAGAAGGGTTGAGCAGGGCGTCGCTGCGATTCAATCCTGCGCAATGCCGATGCGCATGCCGGCGAGCTTCTGGCTATCGATCCAGGCGACAGTCCCCGTGAACCACTTCACCGGCGCGGCCGCCCGGAATGAGCGCGGCGAGGGCGAGCCCAGCACGAAGGCGTACGGGATCTCGCCGAATTGTTTCAGACGCGCCGCCAGGGCCGAACTGTGCCCCTCAGGCGCTGCCAGCACCACGGGCGTCCCGGGGAACCAGGCCAGCCGCGCTGCGAGTGAACCACCGGTTTGTGTCCGGGGCTCCCCGAGTCCGAAGGCCGCGCGATACTTCGCGACAGCGCCGGAAAGGTCGGCCACGCCGACCACGACGTAGCGAACTCCTGAAACTGCCGATGTGGTCGGTTTGCCCTGCGGGTAGACGCGGTTCTCGCGCGGAGTCTCATCCTGGATCAGGAACGGAAAGAACGACCCTTGCGGTCCCGGTCCGACGTTGGAGGCTTCCCACTTGAGCTCGACGCCGTCGGGACGCTTTCGTCCGCTCTTCTGCGGATGAACTTCGACGCCCGCCGCCTGGAGCCGCTTCAAATCGCCGGGCAGGTCCTTCGTTGTGACGGCCCAGGCGCATGGACCGGTTTGCGCCATCATGAATTTCCCCCAGTAGTGCGGAGTGACGTCCGCGCCGGTCTGGGGCGTGATCAGCTCCAGATACGATCCGTCGGCGAAGCTCGCGAGCGCCATCTCGGTGATGCCGTTGCTGTGTTTGCCGCCGTATTCGGCCGGCACGCCGGCGTCCGCGAACATCTGGCGCAATTCGGCGAGGTCGCGGCCGGCGACGGTCACGTGATCGACTTTCAATTCAACGGCCGCGAGCTGGGAGATCGTGAGAGACAAGGCGAGAAGTACCTTTCGCATCATGCTGAGTCCAGTTTGACATGATTGTATACACTGGGAAATACGCATCGGCTTGCTGGCGCCAACTAGGAGGACCAAATGTTCTGTCAAGTATCGAAGTGCCGCTTGCTTTGGCTGGTAGCGGCACTTTTCCTGGCCGGAACGTCGAACGGATTGTTCGGCCAGATGTTATACGTCGGGAACGCCGGCGACGACACGATCTCGGCATATGTCATCGATCAGGAGAGCGGATTTCTCACGGAGGTCTTGCCGCGAGTCGCTACCACCGGAAGTCCATCGTCGGTGGCGATCCACCCAGGCGGGAAGTTCGTTTATGTGACGAACGGTGGCAACCCCGCTTTAGGCGTGAACGGCCCGAGCCTTGCTGCGTTTTCCATCGATGCCAACACCGGCGCATTGACGCTGTTAAGCAGTTCGCCCTTAACGCCCGGAACTGGGCCTCAGGGTGCGGTGATCGACCCCTCCGGAAAGTTCTTGTTGGTTGCCAACGGAGGGGCCAACGCCAACAACGTCGCGGTATTCGCCATAGATACATCGACGGGCGCCCTGTCGCCAGCCCCGGGTTCGCCGTTCGCGGCGCCGCAGGGCCCCAACAAGGTGGTGGTGCATCCCAATGGGAAGTTCGCCTTTGTTTCAGCGGCCGGCGCGGGCCAAATTGCGGTCTTCAACATCGGCGCCGACGGAGCGCTGACCCCGGCCGCGGGATCGCCATTCGCGGCCAGGAACAACCTGTTCTGGATGACTATGGACGCCGCCGGCAAGTTCCTGTTCGCGGTGGAGAGGCAGGACAACGCCGTTCTGGTGTACTCCGTCGACGCCACTACCGGCGCGTTGACGCAGGTGGGGTCTCCATTTCCCGCGGGGCCCGGGGTGTCGGGAGTGGCTGTGGATCCGGCTGGCCAGTTTCTCTATGTATCGAACATCGGCAGTGGTTCGGTGACTGTGTTCAGCATTGGCGCCACGGGCGCGCTGACCCGGCGCAGCGACGTTGGCGCAGTGTTCGGGGCCTTCGCCGCGATCCTGGACCCGTCGGGTAAGTTCCTGTACGTCCCGGGGCAGGGAGCCAACGCCGTAGTGGGGTTCGCGATTGACTCGAGCAGCGGCGCCCTGACCAACCTTGGGCAGTTTTTCCCGGCAGGCGTTCAACCCCAGCGCGGCGCCACGGTTCTACTGTCGCCGCCGATCATTCCGCCGATCAGCGCGGATAGTGCGTTCAACGCCTTCAGCGTCGCGCTTCCGGGCATGCCGAACGCCGGCATCGCGCAGGGATCCAGATTGTCAATCTCAGGGAAGAACATCGGGCCGGCGGCAGCCGTATCCAACCCGAATTCGCTTAGCGACTTTCCACTCGGGTTCGAGCTCGGCGGCGCATCGATTCAGATTCAGTCGGGCGGTGTTACCACGGCGGCGATCATGATATTCGCGTCGAACGGCCTCGTGAGGGGCATCGTCCCATCCACTACACCACTCGGCGACGCCACGGTGACGGTAACATATAAGGGCCGTACGACCACGCCGCTCCCGATAACAGTGGTGACGACCTCGGTGGGAATCGCTACGAACAACGGAGCCGGCAGCGGACCTGCTGCCCAAGCCGTGAACAACCCGGATCCGGCGAACATCGCCACCGGTTCGCCAAATCAAACTTTGAACGCCCTGAATCAGTCGGTAAAGCCCGGACAAACGATGGCCGTACGGGCCACAGGACTTGGACCAGTCACGTTCGACGAGACGCAGGGTTTATCGCAGGAGCTGGATATTCCGGTGGATGTGATCGTCGGGAACAAGCTCGCCACGGCGATTACTAAGGTCCGGGTTAACGGCACCGACCGCATCCTGTTCAAACTCCCGGACGATGCGCCGGAAGGGTGCTACGTCCCCATTGCGATCCGGGCGGGCGGCGTGACCAGCAACGTAGCGAGCATCTCCATCTCCGCTACGGGCGCGTCGTGCTCCGACGCAACCGGCCTGGCGGCATCCGATATCGATGCGGCGCAGAAGTCGGGACAAATCAGCGTGGGGACGATCATGCTTGGCCACTTCGACTTGGGGCAGCTTGGCGTGGATAATTCAGCGAATGGCATCTTCGCGCGCTATGATTTCAATTCACTGCTGAGGGCGCTTTCGACGGGGAACGACGGGAACGCGATTCGATCACAATTTGTAACGCCTCCGCTCGGAACATGCACTGTTTCGACGGGGGCGCCTACCAAGCCTAACGATCCTCTTAATCCGCCGCCGGATCCAACGTTCCCGCAATTCCTAAACGTGGGGCAGGCGCTCAATCTGAGTGGACCGCGGGGAACGGTGCAATTACCGGCGCCGTCCTATAGCCTCCCGGACGGCAACGTCATCGCACCGGGCGATTATACGGTCGACAACGGAACCGGGTCGACGGCCTTCGGTCCGTTTAAGGCCGCTCTAAACTTGCCTCCGATGCTGACGTGGACCAATAAAGACGCTCTGGCATTCGCGGACCGCACTCAGGATCTGATCGTCACCTGGAGCGGCGGCATTCCGGACAAGGAATTTGCGCTTATTGTCGGAATTGCGTCCAGCAATCAGGTCACCGCGGGCTTTCTCTGCGCGGAGAAGGTCTCGGCAGGTCAATTCACCATCCCTGCCTGGGTGCTTTCGAGCCTTCCGAGGTCGACAACATTCGACATAGGCGGAGGTCAGTCCGTGCCCGGCGGGGCGCTCGGTGTGGGCACGGCTCCGCTTTCCAGTGTCGGCCGCTTTACCGCGCCTGGATTGGACTATGCCGTCTTCACTTACGAACAGGCGACTGTCAGTTTCGTTCCCTACCAGTAATGCAGGCTCTGTGCAGGCTTCCGATTCTGCTGTGCGCGACGGCGGCGGCTCAATCCTGGATTCTGCAAACAAGCGGCACGACCGCCACGCTGCGCGGGGTGAGCGCGGTGAGCCCGAGCGTGGTCTGGGCGAGCGGCAGCAAAGGCGCCTATCTCCAGACCACGGACGGCGGCGCCACCTGGCGCGCGGCCACCGTGCCCGGAGCCGCGGACCTGGATTTTCGCGCGGTGCGCGCCGTGGATGAACGGACCGCGTTTCTGCTCAGCGCCGGCGAAGGTGCGCAATCCCGGATCTACAAGACCGCCGACGGCGGCGGGCACTGGGCTCTCCTCTATACCAATCCGGATCCGAAGGGATTTTTCGACACGATCGCGTTCTGGGATCCGATGCACGGCATCGTGCTCGGCGACCCCGTAGACGGGCGATTCGTCATTCTCACGACCGACGATGGCGGCGAGAACTGGCATCGGCAGAAAACGCCGACAGCCCGTGTCGGGGAAGGAGCATTCGCCGCCAGCGGCGCATGCCTCATCGTGCGAGGCGCGCACGAGATCTGGTTCGGCACCGGCGGAACGGGTGGCGCGCGAGTGTTCCATTCCCAAGATGGGGGAAAGACCTGGTCCGTCGCGAACGCGCCGATTCGCAATGATGGAGCGGGCGCCGGAATCTTCTCGCTCGCCTTCGCCGGCACGCGAAACGGCGTCGCCACGGGGGGCGATTACACCAAGCCGCAAGAGAGCGCGCGCAACATCGCGACGACCGCCGACGGCAAGACCTGGAACGTGCCCGCAGGCACGCCTCCGGGCGGCTTCCGCTCCGCGGTCGAGTACGTCGCGGACCGCAAGATGTGGATCGCGACTGGCACTTCAGGCTCCGATGTCTCCTACGACGATGGAAGGAACTGGAAGCAGTTCGACACGGGCTCCTATAACTCACTGAGTTTCGTCTCCGCTCTCGCGGGATGGGCCGTGGGACCCAACGGCGCGATCGCGAAGTTCAGTTTTTCCCCTCCGCAGCCCTAGCGATTTCGGGCTCCGGATCAGCGGCGAGCTGCTTCAGCAGCGCCGCGCCTCCCGCCGTCTTCCTGGCTCGCAAGTCGTAAACCAGGGTCAGCCGTTCGGCCGGGGTCAGGTGTGGCAGGGCTTCGAGCGGCGCATGGCTCCACGCGGTGCGATAGTAACCCGCGCCGCCCGCGTTCAGATAAAACCAGCCTGGGCACTCGGACCCGCGGGGCCAGGTCACGGTGCGGCTCGATACCGCACAGCCCTCGCCCTGTCCCTCGGCCCTCCAACACACCGGGATCGCCGCGGAACCTTTCTGCTCGATGGTCAAGCTCGGCCCCGCATCGGGATCGCACCGGACTCTGCCGGATACTTCGGGAACGCCCGTGCTATCGAGAAAGCCGCGCATGACGGCGCGCAACTCGGGAGGGCCCGCCAGCGCCGCCGCCAGATCGTCGGTCGCCGCATTCCCGAAGCGATGCGCCCCGAGGTAGGCGCGCAAGCCGCGCTGAACGCGATCCTCGCCCAGCCAGCTCTCGAGCATGGTCAGGAGCGCCGCGCCCTTCTGATAGACGATCGGGTTGTAGACCTTCTTGGTATCGTCGCGGTTTCTCATGGCGAGACGGACCGGGCGGTTGTCTGCGCGCATGATGCGTTCGCGCGCCGCGATTGCGGCCAGGTGTTTGCGCTCCGGTGGCTGCTCCTGGTCGAGCACCTTCGCCGCGAGCCACGTGGCGAAGCCTTCGCTTAGCCACACATCTTCCCAGCTCGCCTGCGTGACCAGGTTGCCGAACCACTGGTGGGCGATCTCATGCGCCTCGATGGAGCGGATCGCGAGGGCCCTTTGCGGAGTTTCCTGCGCGGGCGCCGCCAGCAAAGCGCGGGCGCGGTAGGTGATCAATCCGGGATTCTCCACTGCGCCGAACGCCTCCTCCGGAAGCGCGACAAAATCCAGCTTGCCGAACGGATAAGGAATTCCGGTGTAGGCTTCCAGGCGCGGCAGCACTTCCCGGGCGGCCCTGACGGCATAGCCGGCCTCCGCGGCGCGTCCCCGTGTCGTGGCTACGCGGAGCGGAGTTCCGTGACCGGCCGTGCCGCCATCGAACAGGTCAAAAGGTCCGACCGCGAAGGCGATCACTTCTGCGGGCAACGGTTCGGTGGGAGCGAAGCGGACCACCCGCATTCCATCGGCGTCTTCGACCTCGCTCATCGGGCGAGTGTTGGCGAACACGTTGTCCCCAGGTTTTACGCGAATGGTCATCTCCCACGGTGTCTTGAAGCGCGGCTCGTCGAAACAGGGAAAGGCGCGGCGGGCTTCGATGGGGGTGAAGGTGGTGAAGGCGTACCAGTCGTCGCCAACCTTTCTCCTATAGAGACCGGCCAGGGATTTCTCGTCGAGCCTGCCCTGATAACGGATGGAGAGCGTCGCGCGGCCGGGTCCGATGGGAGAAGCGAGCTCCAGAGCGATGAATTCGCCGCCGGCGGTTTGCGCGCGCGCAGGATAGACGCGGCCGTCAAACTCGACCGAGGCTTCCTTCGGGACCAGATCTTTCGCATTTAACCAGACGATGGAGGCGCGCGTCTGAAGGCCGGCCTCAATCCGGGCCCAGCCGTCGAAGGTGGGGCGGGTGGGGTCGATGGTCAGCTCGATGATGTGGCGCATGGGGACGACGTCGCCGGGCAACAGGAACGAGGGCGGGGGAGGCAGGGCGAAGAGCGGGCAGGCGCACAGCAGCCACGAAGCGATCGGCCTGGAGCGAGACACGAAGTAGAGATTATAGCGTTCCACGCTCGTCAGGCCCGGCGTGCTTGGATAACTACTTTTAAAACAATAACTTAGAGGTTTGAGCGTTGGGTTCGTTTTGTAGTGGGCGATTGCGGGCGGCCGTCCCGCCCGATCCGGCGCGGGCGGTTTCGCTGTTTGCGTTGATCTGGGCTTTTGGCTCCCGAAATCCGCCGGCCACATGATCGCCGGCGCCACTCAAGAGGGTAGCGGGCGGGGCGGGATAAGGGAGGCGGGCGCTGCCGAGAAGTGGTTGGGGGGT
>JBGPLI010000023.1:0-39465 GCA_041486445.1 Bryobacteraceae bacterium | reverse complement strand
CGATCCCAGGCCGTAGCCCAAGTGCTCGGTCAGAACATACTCGGCCCAGAACCATCGAGGGTGCTGGTAGAGCTGCCACAGATGCCACGGCAACGCGATCGCCGCCGTGATGGCGATCGCCTGCGCCAGCCGCGGCCAGCCAGGCCGTTCCTTCGAAATCGCGCAAAAAAGCCCGAGCGCCAGCAGCGGAAACAGTCCGGCGATCCCCTTGGTCATGATGGCCGCGCCGGAAGCGCAGCCGAACATCCACAGCGCGCCGCGCGTGGCGAGTCGCGGATCGCGAGCCACCGCAAACATCGCCGCCGTCACCTCAAACGTGAGCAGCGCATCGGTGAGCGCCACGCGGCTGAGCACGAAAAACATGTGGCTCGATAGCAGCAGCACGGCGCCCGCGAGCGCTCCCGCCACAGGCAGGCTCATCGCGAGCCAGCAGAAAACCAGCGTCACCGTCGCCGCGCCGGCCACGATCGACGGCAGCCGCAGAGCGAGCGCATGCCGTCCGAACGCCTTGACGCTCGCGGCCGACAGCCAGTACAGCATCGGCGGCTTGTAGAGTGCGTAGCGGCCCAGGAAGCGCGGCGTCACCCAGCCGCCGTGCGCGGCCATACCGAATGACGTCGAGCCGTACACCGCTTCATCCTGCGCCTGGATCTTGTAAATCGGATCGACATAGGCCGTGGCGATGCCCGCGCGGCCCGCGCCCACCTCGAGCGCCAGCAAACTCGCGAAAAACACGATGGCCGCGACGCGCACTCGTGAGATTGTCGCACAACCCGGCGCACTCATCTTATAAGGCGATGTTTCAAGTCCCCGGCTGGCTCGAAGTGTTGGACCGGACCGTGCTGTGGTGTCTGGCGCCGCTGGCCCTAGCCCTCCTGGTCAGCGGCCTGGATGACTTGATCATAGACGTGGCCTGGCTCGCCGCCTGGCTCGACCGCAAGCTTCGGCCGGCAGCGCCGATGTTCCCGCCGGGACCCCGCCAGCTCGACTCTGCTCCCATCCAGCGCATCGCCATCCTGGTGCCCCTGTGGAAGGAGCACGAGGTGATCGGCCGCATGCTCGAGCACAACCTCGCCGCCATTCGCTACACCGATTATCATTTCTTCGCGGGCGCCTACCCCAACGACCATCCGACGCAGGAGGCGGTGCGCTCGGTGGCCGGCCGCTTCCCCAACGTTCACCTGGCGCTGTGCCCGCACGACGGACCGACGTCGAAAGCCGATTGCCTCAACTGGATCTATCAGCACCTGACGCTCTACGAGGAGCAGAACGGCACTCGATTCGACGTGGTGGTGATCCACGATGCCGAAGACCTCATCCATCCCGAAGAGCTGCGCTGGATCAATTTCTATTCGACGCGGTATGACTTTGTCCAGACGCCGGTGCTCGCGATGGCCACTCCGTTCCGCTCCTTCACCCACGGCGTGTATTGCGACGAATTCGCCGAATACCACACGCGCGACATGCCCATGCGCCCCCTGCTGGGGGGCTTCGTGCCGAGCTCAGGGGTCGGCACCGGCTACCGGCGTGAGGCGCTGGCGAAGCTGGCCGGCGCGGCGGGAAACCGCATCTTCGAGCCGGAAGCGCTGACCGAGGATTACGAAAACGGCTTGCGGCTGTTCCGCCTGGGCTGCTCGCAGGCCTTCGTGCCACTCGTACGTTCCAACGGCAGCGACTTCGTCGCCACGCGTGAGCTGTTTCCGCGCGATTGGGCGAGCGCGCTGCGCCAGCGCACGCGCTGGGTGATGGGCATCGCGCTCCAGGGCTGGCAGCGCCACGGATGGAAGGGCCGGCCGGGCGAAGTGTACTGGCTGTGGCGGGATCGCAAGGGACTGGTCGGCAATCCTCTCAGCCTGCTCAGCAATGCGGTGTTCCTCTACGGGCTCGCAGCCCAAATCTGGATGCGCGTGACTCCGCTCGCCGCGAGCCTCGCGTCGATCACGCTGGGGATACTCGCGCTGCGCACTGGCGTGCGCATGGCCTGCGTGGGCCGCGTCTATGGAATACGGTTCGCGCTGGGAGTTCCCCTTCGCGCCATCTACGCCAACGCCTTGAATTCGGCCGCGACGTTCCAAGCCCTGGCGCGCTACGCTCTGGCGCGGTTTCAGGGACGTCCGCTCAAATGGCTCAAGACCGATCATGTCTACCCGTCGCGCGCGGCCCTGCTTTCGCACAAGCGCAAGCTGGGCGAAATTCTTGTGGGCTCCGGGTGCCTCGCCACCGCCGCGTTGAACCGGGCGCTGGTCACACAACCTGCGGGGACCAGGCTCGGCGAGCACCTGGTTCGCACAGGTCTGCTCGATGATGCGGCCATCTACGAAGCGCTCGCCTTTCAGCAAGGCCTCCCTCTGGGCCATGTCGACACGAGCGATGTCCCACGCGGCGTCGCGCGCGCGCTTCCCGAACAAGTCGCGCGCCAATGGCAGGTCCTTCCGTTTCGCATCGCCGAGGGCAGTCTGTTCGTGGCGGGGCCGGAGCCGCCTTCGCCCGAGATGAGCGTCGCGCTCGGTTCCTTCACGGCGCTCGAAATCCGCTTTCACTTGGTGACGCCCGCCCAGTTCAAGAAGCTATTCACGGCGCTGTTGTGACAGACGGCATGCGTATACTAAAAGGGGGAGCGGTCATCATGGCGACGGCGAAAGAAGAAATCCGCAGGATGCTCGACGCGCTTCCGGACGACGCCACCTGGGAGGACGTTCAATACTCGATCTACGTTCGAGAGCGCGTGGAACGGGGCCGGCGTGAAGCAGACCAGGGGAAGCTGACGGATCAGGACGAAGGTGTCTGTGGGGCAGGTTGGCAACCTGCGGCGGGTTGGAAACCCGCCTCTTGACGCTTGTGCATGGCCCGTCCAGCGCCGGGCCCAGAGGGCACCCCCAACCGGCGCGCAGGATACCATCCTGCCCCACGCGCTCCGCTGGCTGTGCGACAGAAGTAGAACACCGATGAGCGATCCCCTCTTGAGCGCGGCCCTGGCCGCGCGTGAAAATGCGCACGCCCCGTATTCCCACTTCCGCGTCGGAGCGGCCCTTGAGGATTCCTCCGGCCGCATCCACACCGGATGCAACGTCGAAAACGCGACCTACGGTCTGACCCTCTGCGCCGAGCGCGTGGCGGTGTTCAAAGCCGTCTCGGAAGGGGCGCGCCAGTTCCGCCGGATCGCCGTCGCCGCCGATACCGAAACCCTGACACCGCCGTGCGGGGCTTGCCGGCAGATTCTGTGGGAATTCTGCGGCGATATCGAGATCATTATGGTGAATCCTCGCGGCAAGCGCGAAACTCTGCGATTGAAAGACCTGTTTCCGAGGCCATTTGATGCGTCTTTTTTGTAGACTGGCCGTCTGCGGCCTGGCGGTCTGCGCCGCCGCGTGCACCCAGCCACGCACGCAGGTGGACTGGATCTGGAGCGCGCGTTACGTCGTCACCATGGACCCCCAGCGCCGCCTGATCGAAGACGGCGCCGTCGCCATCCGCGGAGATCAGATCATCGACGCAGGGCCGCGCGACGCGATCGACCGCGCCTATCGCACGCGCCAGCGGCTGGACCGCCCCGACGCGATCCTCACGCCCGGCCTGATCAACACCCACACGCACGCGGCCATGTCCTTATTCCGCGGCTTCGCCGACGACCTCCGCCTCCAGGAGTGGCTCGAAAAATACATGTTTCCCGCCGAGGCCCGGAACGTCGACCGCGAGTTCGTGCGCTGGGGCACTCGTCTCGCCTGCCTCGAAATGGCGCTCTCCGGCACCACCACTTATACCGACATGTACTATTTCGAGGACACCGTCGCGGAGGTGACGAAGGAGGCCGGCCTCCGCGGCGTCCTAGGGGAAACCATCATCGGCTTTCCCGCCCCGGATTACAAGACGCCGCAAGCCGCGCTCGCCGCCACGGAGGATTTCTTCAAGGCTTTCGCGAACGATCCGCTGATCGTGCCGGCCGTCGCGCCGCACGCCATCTTCACCAACTCCGACGAATCGCTCCAGGCCGCCCGCGCGCTCGCCGACCGTTATCGCCAGCCGCTGCTGATCCATCTCTCGGAAACCAAGACCGAAAACGACGAGACGCTGGCCAAGCGCAAGACGACGCCGACCGCGGCGCTCGACGCGATGGGAGTGCTCACAGGCTGGACGCTCGCGGCGCACGGCGTGTGGCTCGACGACGCCGATCTCGCCATCCTCAAGGCGCGCGACACCGGCCTCGCTCATAATCCCTCCAGCAACATGAAGCTCGCCAGCGGCATCGCCCCGGTGGTGAAGATCCTCAACCTGGGGATCGCCATGGGGTTGGGGACCGACGGCGTTGCCGGCTCCAACAACGATGTCGACATGATGCTCGAGATCAACCTCGCCGCGAAACTGCAAAAGGTCGCCACCGGCGATCCGCGCGCGCTTCCCGCCGAGCAGGCCTTCGCCATGGCGACCATCCTGGGAGCCCGCGCCTTGCACCTCGACAACCTGATCGGTTCGATCGAAAAAGGAAAGCGCGCCGACCTGATCACGATCTCGCTCAACGCACCGCACGCCGTGCCCATGTACAACGTCTATTCGCATCTGGCCTACGCGCTCCAGAGCTCCGACGTTTCCGACGTCATGGTGAACGGGCGGCCTATCGTGCGCAATCGCAGGATGCTCACGCTCGACGCGCGCGCGGTGATGGCGAAAGCCGCCGAATATCAGCCGCGGATTCAGAGGTCGCTGCGCAACGCCGCTCCATGACTGTCGCGGTTCTGTTTCACTTGCAGTCTCCAATCGCGATGAGGAAACTGGCGACGCTCTCCCATTTGTCGCCGACGCGACGCTCGATGTGGTAGGTCTTGCTGGCGGCGTCGGCCCGGACGCGCCAGGCGGCGTTCTCCCGCGGCCGCGCTTTCCTCAACCGGATGGCGGAGCGGGTCACTTCCTTCGGAATCCAGCTTTCTCCGCCCGTCATCGTCTCGTACAGCTCCTGCAACGTCTGATTCCCCTGGCTGCGGTCGAACACCAGCTCGCCCGTGTTGCGCGAGTCGAACCAGAACTGCGCGATCGAGCCGAACCGCGTCTCCTCAAACAGAGGGCGCTGGCGCCAGGTAGCGCCGCCGTCGCCGGTGAGCAGCAGAAATGCATCCCGTGGCAGAGGGTCGTTGCGCTGCCCGCCGATCCACCCGGTTTGCAAATCCACAAATTGGATCTGGTCGAAGGCGCCGTTGCGCAGCCGCGGAACCGGCTCGGTCCACGTTTTGCCGCCGTCTTCGCTCGCGAGCAGAATTCCGTAGAGCGTCGTCGTCGCCGTGTGCAGATTGCCGCTGACAAACAGTCTCGACCCCGCCGATTCCGCCGATGCCAGCTCCAGGAAAACCGGGCAGGGGTCGTCGGCCGAACACGCCAGGCCGAACGATTCCACGTCCTCGGCCGGGCAGGCGTACTCGACCCGCACGGGCTGCGCCGCGAGCATCAGCGTGGAAGCGAGCAGGACGGCAGGGACTCTCAACAACTCTCCATTGTAGCCAACGTACAATGAAGGATAATGTCGGCGCCGCTCATTCTGGGTCCGCTCAACGAGCTCGGCCATCGTCCGTTTTCGTTCTACCCGCCGATTGTCAACATCGAGCACAACGAATGGACCGTCCGCCGCGCCACCTGGACCGACGTGCAGGTGATGAATACGAAAACCTGCGCCGAGATCTGGGTTCCACGGCGGTTCGTGGGAGAGATCTCGAGCACGGACGAGCCGTTCGTCATCGTCGGCTTGGTGAAGGAGCTCGAATACAGCGGCGGCGCGGTTCTCCCGCACGTGCGCCGCGTGATCGAGATGCCGCGCGCGGTGAACGGTTGGGCGCGCATGAGCGCCCCCGAGCCATCCGGACCCGCTCCCGTGGTGGCCATTCGCGTGGAAAGCGGAACCGGATCGCGCGCCCGCCGCTTGGCGCGCGGAGCCGTGGCCCTGGGAATCCTGGTGTGCTTCGTGGCCGGCATCGCGTTCCGCGACAATCCCATGCGATCGCGCGGCGGCCGGAACGCCGTGCGCGAGGTCGTGGCCCTCATAAAGCAGCTTTCCAGAGCCTTCTGATCCGGTGCGGAAACGCCTGGGGATTCTGGCCGGCGCTTTCAACCCTGTCACCTCTGCCCATCTGGCGCTGATCGACGCCGCGCTTTCTTTTCTCGATCAAGCCGTGTGCGTTGTCCCGCGCCAGTACCCTCACAAACCGCTTCACGGCGCTGGCCTCGACGAAAGAATCGAGATGCTCCATCGCGCCGGCGGCCGCTACCAGGTGGAGGTGAGCGAGCGCGGCCTGTTCATCGACATCGCGCGCGAGCTTCGCCGCACCCGGCCGGACACGGATTTCTACTTTATCTGCGGGCGCGACGCGGCCGAGCGCGTGGTGAGCTGGGATTACGGCGCGCCCGGCGCCGTCGAACGCCTGCTCGAGGAATTCCACCTGCTGGTGGCCGCGCGCCAGGGCGAGTTCACCGCGCCCGATCGCTTGCGGCACCGCGTGCACGCGCTTCCGCTCGCCGGGGCCTTCGACCAGGTTTCGTCGTCCGAGGTTCGCCGCCGCATCACCGCGGGCGAGCCATGGGAGCATCTGGTGCCCGAATCGATCGTCGAAATCGTCCGCCGGATCTACGCTCGCTGACTGGGTGTATACTTCACAAATATGAAGACACTTTTGGTGGTGATGTGTTCGTTTGCCTGCCTCGGTCTGCGGGCGCAGTCCGTGTCTACGGCCCAGATTCAGGGAACGATTCAGGATGCGACGGGCTCGGCCGTGCCTGGAGCCGAGATCAAGGTCACTCAAACCGAGACTGGAGCGGTCCGAACCGTCACCAGCGGAGCCGACGGCGGCTACGTGTTCGCGAACCTGGCGATCGGGCCGTATCGCCTGGAGGTGAGCAAGGCCGGGTTCAGCACCTACGTGCAGACCGGGATCGTGTTGCAGGTGGCCACCAACCCCACCGTCGACGTGGCGCTCAAGGTTGGCGCCGTGTCCGAACAGGTGCAGGTGGAGGCCAACGCGGCGCTGGTCGAGACGCAAGCCACCGGCGTGGGCACAGTCATCGAGAACCAGAGGATCCTTGAACTGCCGCTCAACGGACGCCAGGCGACGGACCTGATCCAGCTTGCCGGCGCGGCGATTCCGCAAGGCGTGGCGGGCGCGGGCGGCTTCCCCAACACCGGCCAGATCGTGATCGCGGGCGGCCAGGCGTTCGGTGTCGCGTTCTGGCTGGACGGCAGCCTGTACAACAATCCTTGGGACAACGCCAATCTTCCGTTCCCGTTCCCGGATGCGTTGCAGGAGTTTAAAGTGGAAACCAGTTCCCTGACGGCACAGAACGGGGTGCACGCGGGTGGCTCGATTAACTCGGTTACCAAGTCCGGCACCAATTCATTGCATGGCGATGTGTTTGAATTCCTCCGCAACGGCGATCTGAACGGCCGCAATTTCTTCGCGCCCGTGCGGGACAACTTGAAACGCAACCAATACGGCGGCACCATCGGCGGACCCTTCAAGAAAGACAAGCTGTTCTTCTTTGGCGGCTACCAGGGCACCAGGACGCGCCAGTCCCTGGTCGCGCCGGACGCCTTCGTTCCCACCGCACAGATGCTCGCGGGCGATTTCACGGGCTGCCCCGGCTTGGCCTCCTTCGGCAAGCTCGATCCAACCAAGTTCGATCAGGCATCCGTGAAGCTGGCCTCCAAGCTGCCCTCGCCCGTCGATTCCTGCGGCCGCGTGCATTTCGGCTACCGGACCAAGGTCGACGAGTATCAGGTGGTGGGCAAAGTGGACTACCAGCTCAGCAACAAGGAGTCGCTGTTCGGGCGCTACGTCGCGACCACCTACCTCCGGCCACCGGCCTATTCTCTAGCCCCGGACAACCTGCTCACCAGCCAGCAGGGTGGCCTGGACGACGCAGCGCAATCGGTGATTCTGGGCGATACGTATCTGATCAGCCCCACCACGGTCAACACGTTTCGGGCGGCGATGAACCGGGTTTCGGTTCACCGCTTCAATTCAGATTTTTTCTCCCCGTGCGATCTGGGCGTGAAGATGTACTGCGGCTACACCCCGCATCAATCCTATTTCACCGTGACCAACGGCTTCACCGTCGGCTTTCCGACTATCATTCAGACCGTCAGCCACAGCACCACCTACCAGCTGAGCGATGCCATAAGTATGGTTCGGGGCTCGCACCAGCTTGGCTTTGGAGTGGATCTTTCCCGATACACGATGATCCTGTACGCCAACGTGTACGCTCAGGGACTGTTCGTGTTCCCCAACCTGCCCGCGTTTCTTCAGGGGACGGCCAACGCGATCACGGTGTCCACACCCAACAATTTGCTACAGCAAAAATACTACTTCGGGACGTACGCGCAGGACACCTGGAAGGCGACGCCGCGGTTGACGGTCAACCTCGGTCTGCGGTACGAACCGTTCCTGCCGCCGCAGGAAACCGACGGCGCAATCTACAACTTCAGCTACGCGAATTTCGTTGCGGGCAAGAAGACCACGGTGTATAAGAACGCCCCGGCCGGCTTCACCTTCCCCGGCGATCCCGGTTTCCCGAGCAAGGCCGGCATGAATAAGCAGTGGGGCCTGTTTGCGCCGCGCGTGGGCCTGGCCTGGGACCCGACTGGCAACGGCCGCATGTCGATTCGAGCCGCCTACGGCCTGGGGTACGACTTCGCCAACGGCGCCCTTTTTGTGAACATGGCCGACGCGCCTCCGTTTGGCGATACCCAGATCTTCGCCGGTCAGTTCAGTAATCCTTACGCCACCAATCCCGGCGGCGACATTTTCCCGTATCCGATCGGTCCCGATGCGCCGTTTACTCCTTACGGCGTCTTCGCCGCGCTTCAGCCCAACATGAAAACGACTGGTGTGCACCAGTGGAACCTTGCGATCCAGCGGCAGTTCGGACAGGACTGGCTGGTGTCGGCCACCTACGCCGGCAACGAGACCCAGCACCTATGGGTGTCCTACCAGCTCAACCCCGCAGTGATTGTTCCCTGTCCGGGCGGCGCCCCTCTCGCCACCTGCAACTCCACGGCGAACCAGAACCAGCGCCGCGTCTTCTCGGTCGCCAAGCTCCCGGGCGCCGACAAGATCGGCTACATGGACTATTACGACGACGGCGGCACGGCCAGCTACCACGGCCTGATCCTCGCTCTCCAGAAGCGTCTCAGTAAGGGTGTCAGCGCCAGCGCCAACTACACGTGGTCGCACTGCATCGGCGATCTGGCGATTGGCAACGGCACCGGCAACGCTGGCTGGGGACTGATAGTTCCCAGCAACCGCAGGCAGGACCGGGCGAACTGCTCATCGACGGAAATCGGCGGCGTGTTCTCCTCCGACCGCCGGCATATTTTCAACCTGACGGTGGTCGGCGAGGCGCCGAAGTTCTCCAACCGCGTCATGGGAACCGCGGTGACCGGCTGGAAGCTCTCGGGAATCTTCCGGGCGACGTCGGCGAACTGGCTCACGCTCGGTATAAGCACGGACCGCCAGTTAAGCACCAACGTCCCCGCCGGGGGCGCCAACCCCGGTACCCAGCGGCCCAACCAGGTGCTTCAGAACCCGCTCTGCGCCAATCCCAATAACACGTGCTGGATAAACCCGAAGGCTTTCTCGCTGCCGGATCTCGGTACGGTCAGCACCATGAACCGCTCCAACGTTCCGGGTCCTGCGTTCTGGCAGTTCGATCTGGCGCTGTCCCGGGTGTTCAAGATCAAGGAACGCTCCAGCGTGGAGGTGCGAGGCGAAGCGTTCAACCTGAGCAACAGCTTCCGCGCAGGCGTGGCATCGGGCCTGCAAGCGAATGGTCCGGGGGTTGTGACAACTTTCGGCACTCCGATTTTCGGTACCATCAACGCCGCGCTTGACCCGCGGATTATTCAGCTCGCCGCGAAGGTCGTGTTTTAGTTCGAACGCACGCCGCGCCGAACTCGGTCCGCAGGATGGCCTCGATCTGGTCCAGCAGTCCGGGTTCGGCCTCTGGAAGAAACTCGACCAGCAGGTCGACATCGCTGTCCGGGCGCATTGTGCCCTGGGCGGCGGACCCGAAGACCGAGAGTTCGCGCACGCCGTAGCGCCGGCAGACCTGGGCGAGCTTGCCCTCGTCCAGGCCGATAGCCCCGAGGCGAACCATATTCTCAGCCTACCCTCTCGCCCGCTTCCGCGCCGGGCGCGCTTCCTCGGCCGCGGGCTCCGCGCTGGTCGCCGACGCCGCCGGTTTCTTCGCCATTGCGAGACTGGCTTTCAGCGCCTCCAGGATGTCCACCACCTTGGCCTGCTGCGGCTCGGGTGTCGCCACCACTTCCTGGCCCTGCTTTTTCGCCTCGATCATTTTGAGCAGGTTCTCGCGGTAGTTGTCCTGGTATTTCTCCGGCTCGAACTCGCCCGCCAGCGCCTCGATCAGGCTGGTGGCCAGCGCCAGCTCCTTCTCCTTCACCAGGCTGAGGTCGGTGCGGAACTCGTCCACTTTGCGGATCTCATGGCTGTAGTACATGGTGTGCATGAGCACGCCGTTCCGGCCCGGACGCAGGATCACGATGTGCTCGCGATTGTGCATCGCGATCTTCGCCACGCCCGCGTAGCCGGTCTTCGTCAGCGCGTCGAAAAGCAGCGCGTAGGGCTTCTCGCCGGCCTCGTCCGGCGCCATGTAGTAGGAGGTCTCGAGATAAATCGGGTCCACCTGATCCGACTTGACGAATTCCAAAATCTCCATCACCTTCGCCGTCGCCGGTGCGACCTTCTTGACCTCTTCGTCCTCGATCACCACGTAGCGGTCCTTTTCGTATTCGTAGCCCTTGACGATCTCGCTGCGCGGAATGGGTTTGTCCTCGGCCTGGCAGTACAGCACCTGTTTCACCCGCGAGCCGTCCGCTTTGTGCAGTTGGTTGAAGCTGATGCTTTCGCTGCGGGCGGCGCTGTACAATCTGACAGGGAACGATACCAGCCCGAACGTGAGATGCCCTTTCCAAACGGTGGACGCCATGTCTTATCCCTCCAGTGTCGGAGATGCTCTCCCAATATAACTCAAACATTCCCAGGCGGTTTTGTTTGTCCCTGAAAAAGTACTCCGAGAAGCGCCACTTCGACCGCACACCGGAACCCGCGCCGTCCGGCCGCTCCGAACCCGCTACGGAGGCGCTCCAGTTCTGCGTCCAGCGTCATCACGCCACGCATCTGCATTACGACTTTCGCCTGGAGGCCGGCGGAGCGCTCAAGTCGTGGGCCGTTCCCAAAGGGCCGACGCTCGATCCGTCGGAAAAACGTCTGGCCATGATGGTGGAGGATCACCCTCTCGAATACGGCGGCTTCGAGGGCGTGATTCCGAAGGGCAACTACGGAGCCGGAAGCGTGATGCTGTGGGACCGGGGAACCTACCAGCTGCTCGGCGAAGCGACGGCGGAGGAGCAGCTTGCCCGGGGCGATTTCAAGTTTCGCTTGAGCGGGGAAAAGATCGCGGGCGACTTCGCGCTGGTGCGCATGAAACGCGGCAAGGGCAACGAGTGGCTGCTGCTCAAGAAGAAGGATGCGTTCGCGCAACCCGGCTGGGATACCGAGGCGCATGCCCGCAGCATCCTGACCGGGCGCACGCAGGAAGAAATCGCGCGCGGGCTGGAGACGGCCACACCCCAGCGGCGCGATCCCGCTGTCGGCGTTCCCGGCCCTATGCCCGGCAACATCTCCCCGATGCTCGCTCAAATCGGCAAGGGCGAACCGTCCTCCGGCGCTGACTGGCTGTACGAAGTCAAGTGGGACGGCGTTCGCGCGATCTGCTACATCGACCACGGACAGCTCCGCCTGGTGTCGCGCAACGGCCACCCGATGGAGCGGCAGTACCCCGAGCTGTCGATCCTGCCTCATCATGTCGCCGCCGCGCAGGCCGTGCTCGATGGCGAGATCGCCGCTCTCGATGAACGTGGCCTGCCGAACTTCGAGCTCCTCCAGCGCCGCATCACCGTGGCCGAAGCGAGCGCCATCGCCACGCTCGCCCGCAGCAAGCCGGTGGTGTTCTTCGCGTTCGACCTTCTGTATCTCGACGGACGCGACCTCCGCGGTGTTCCGCTGATCGAGAGAAAGCGGCTGCTGAAGGAAATCCTCACGCCCGGCGACCTCGTGCGCTATTCGGAACATTTCGAGGGCACGGGCGCGGAACTATGGAACGCCGCCAAGCAGCAGGGCCTGGAAGGCATCGTCGGCAAGCGCGCCGCGAGCCTGTACGAGTCGCGCCGCACCTCGGATTGGGTCAAGTGGAAAGTGCTGAACTCCGCTGAATTCGTGATCTGCGGATTCACGGAAGGCGAACGCGACCACTTCGGTGCGCTCGTCCTGGGTGTCTATGATCGTGGAAAGCTGGTGTGGGCGGGTAACGTCGGCACGGGGTTCGACCGCAAGACGATGGCGGCGATCCACGCCAGACTCGCGCCGCTGGGGATCGAAGAAAGTCCGCTCGCCCCCGACAAGAACCTGCCCCGAGCCGTCACCTGGACCCGCCCCGAGGTGGTGTGCGAGGTGAGGTTTTCCAACTGGACCGACGACGGCAGGCTGCGCGCGCCCGTGTTTATGGGACTGCGGCCGGACATCGACCCGATCGAGTGTGTTCGGGAGCCGGCTATGCCGGTTTTGCGTGCCGCGATGCTTGATACCGAATCCCCCGAAGTGACGGTCGTCAGTGAAGGACATCGCCTCAAGCTCACCAACTTGAACAAGGTGTTCTATCCGGCCGAAGGCTACCGGAAGCGCGATCTGCTCAACTATTACGACGCTGTCGCACCCCTGATTCTGCCGCATCTCAAAGACCGGCTGCTCTCGCTCAAACGCTATCCCAACGGCATCGAGGCCGACTTTTTCTTTCAAAAGGAAGTGGCGGAAAGTTTTCCGAAATGGCTGCGCACCGCCGTGGCCGACGGCATCCGTTATGTGATCGGCGACGATCGGGCCACGTTGCTGTTCCTGGTGAACCTGGGCTGCATCGATCATAATCCCTGGATGAGCCGCGTCGGTTCCCTGAAACATCCCGACTATTTGTTGGTAGATCTCGACCCCCAGGAATGCGGCTACGAGAAAATTGTCGAGGCGGCGCTGGTCGTCCGGGCCCAGCTCGACCGCGCCGAGATGGAGAGTTATCCCAAAACCACGGGCGGCGACGGGATGCACATCTTTGTCCCACTCGAGCCTCGGTATACCTACGAGCAGGTGCGATTTTTCGCGAAAGCGCTTTCCACCATGGTGGCCACGCAACGCCCCGACTTGTTTACCACGCCGCGCGCTCCCGCCAAGCGCGACAAAGGGAAGGTTTACTTCGACTGGGTCCAGATCGCCGAAGGCAAGACGATTTCCGCGCCCTACGTGCTTCGTGCCTATCCGGGAGCGCCGGTCGCGACCCCACTGCACTGGCGCGAGGTGACGCCGCGGCTCGATCCCAGGCAGTTTCACATCGGCAACGCCCTGACTCGCTTTGACCGAGTGGGGGATTTGTTCGAAGGCGTGCTCACCAAGCCCCAGAAACTCGAACTTGCGATTGACAAATTAACTGCGCAGGCGTAGCATTTGAGGGCTTGCTTTTTCCGCTATGTCTTCTGATATAAGCTGAGAATTCCCATGGCGAACGGAGACGCGAATGCATGGCCCACTCTTTCCAGGCTCACGGACATGCCCGAGAGGGACCGCCGGCTCAAGCTCCGCTCCCACAGGGAAGCCAGAATCGATATCCAACAGGACCGGGAGTTGCGGGAAGCGCTGGACCGGGAGTTGGGACGGCTCGGGCATCTCGAGTTGCGCGCGGAAGCCGCCGGTGGCGAATGGCAAGACCAGGCTCTGAGCGAGATCAAGGCCGTCAATGATCAATTCAAGGATCTGATCCAGAACTCCGCGGCTTTTGCGCATTATCTTGATTCGTATCTGTATTTCAAAATCCGGTTTGTGGCCGGGCGCCGGCCCGACCGGAACCCATGTCCCCCTCGTGACGATTCGGCTGCGGAACAGAAGGAGCCGCCCGAGCAGTTGAACAAGCGTCCCGTGGGCCTGCCCACTCCGCCGCCTTGCGAAGGCCCGGCCCGGAATGAGCTGAATGACGATGTGCAACGCTTCCTCGGTCTCGGGAATTCGCCGGACGCCGAAGAAGCGCTGAAATTCCTCGACGATCAGGTCGCCGAGACCGGAGAGGCTCGCAGGTTTGACCTGTGGCTCCGCGGGCTGCTTCGCCTGGACGACGACACCCGATTCCAGCGGCTTGCCAGAGGGCTTTACCAGTGGGCAAACCAGCGATACGAATATTACGCGGACATCGAACGGCGCAACGGCGGGGGGGAGCGCGTCACTAAGTGGCGAGAGAATCCGCGCGTGGAAGGCGCCTGGCACGCACGCAATCCGCTGGCCGCGCGCTGCGGAGTGTGCGACCTCTACTGGCTTTCAAAACTGCTCCGCGCCGAAGTGACACCACGGGGCACGGTGAGCTACGTGGACCGCCGGTCGTGGCTGCACTACCTTCCCAGTGTCTCGGAGGACTATAGCAAGGAAGTGATCCTCCGCATCGAGGATGTGCTTCGCTCGGTTTTCGACTACACCTGCGACCTGATTCAGAACGCAGTCGAGATGGCCGAGTCCTGCGAGAACGTGACCGCGCACCCCGACGACTATCCGAAACGGCCCCAGGAGAGCGTAGATTGGCGCGCCGCCTACGATCAGGAGATGTATGAAATCGCATGTCACAGGCGGGAGCGTATGTACCCGGACCATGAGACCCTGGGCCCGCCGCCTCCCTTCCGCGACGGCAAACGCGCCTACCAGTATTGGAGCGAGCGGATCCGCACGGGCGCCTATGAAGACAACCTGGTGGGCGTAGCGCTCTCGGGCGGCGGCATCCGCAGCGCGACCTTTGCGCTGGGAGTGTTGCAAGGCCTGAAAGAGTTGGATTTACTGCGCCGGGTCGACTATCTCTCCACCGTTTCCGGCGGCGGCTACATCGGTTCCTGGCTGGTCGGCAATGTTCGCCGCACCCGCTACTGGCTCAGCCAGATGATCAGTTGGGAGGCGTCCATCAGCCACCTCCGGCGCTACTCCAAGTACCTGGCGCCGCAGTCCGGGCTCCTCAGCGCGGACACCTGGGTGATGTGGAACACCTGGATTCGCAACGCCATGCTGATCCAACTGACGGCCGTGGCGTGGCTCTCGGGTCTATTCACGCTGGCGCTGGCACTCAAAGCTTTGTTTGAATGGTGCGGCGGCGCAAACACCGGCTCCGCGCAATTCGTCCTTGCAGCCGGGTTTATCCTTTTGGCGGTGCGCCTCGGCGTCTATCTCTGGAAGGCGAGATGGCGCCCGCCCTCGCAACATCTCGAGACTGTTTTGTTGACGTGGTTGGGCGCGTTCCTGACTGCGGCGTTGCTGTGGAGCCGCACGTCGGGAGAGCAGCGCTATTCCGAGATTCTCAAGTCGGAGGTGGGCTCCTGGCCGTGGTACATCGGTCTGGGCTTGTTACTCAGCTTGTGGGGGATGGCTCTGGTCTCCGTCCAGCCTTTGAACCCGCTGAGAATTCTGGGGTCTTTGTGCGCAGCGGGTTTGAGCGCCGGCGTGGTCTACATGACTTTGTGCGCGGTGCGTTACCTGTTCGGCATCTGGGCGTCTCTTGACGAGGGCAAGGAGCATTACGGATGGTACGCCTATGTGTTTGGTCCGGCGCTGGTCCTGTTGGGCGTGACTCTGGCGGTGATTGTCTTCATCGGCCTGGTGGGACGTGCTTCCGCCGACTGGAGACGGGAGTGGTGGACGCGGTACGGCTCCTGGCTCGCGATTTACGGAACCGGCTTTCTGGCCCTGGGCCTGGTGGCCGTGTTCGGTCATGTGTGGCTCAGCGGACTTTTCGCTCTGAAGTACAAAATCCCGTGGGCCGCGGTCGCGGGCTGGGTGGGTTCTGTGATTGCGGGCCTGCTGGCGGGCAACAGCAATAGGACCCGAGGCAATGGAGCGGGCGCTTCAACGGCGCTGGAGTGGGTGGCCCGCATCGGCGGCGTTCTGTTTATCGCCGGGGCCGTTCTGGCGGCATCGAGCCTGCTGCACCTGGTCCTGGTCCAGGTGTGGCTGGACAATCCGCAACTCTACTGGTGGCAGAACCTGAACACACTGCTCTCGACCAACGGCCCAATGCTCGCCACGCTGATCGCGCTGGTGATCTGCGGAGCGATCTTTTCCTGGCGATTCAACCTGAATACGTTCGGGCTGAATCAGTTCTACCGGAATCGCCTTGTGCGATGCTATCTGGGGGCCACGCGCTGGAAACCGGGCTTGCGCCGGCCCCACCGGTTCACCGGCTTTGACGAAGACGACAACCTTCCCCTCACCGACCTCCGATTCGACGTGATCCTCGACAACGAGCGTTTCCGGGGACCCCTTCCCATCGTGAACTGCGCGCTCAACCTCGGCGGCAGTTCGGACCTGCTGGTGCACACCCGGCAGAGCGCGTCGTTTTCGATGACTCCGCTGCACTGCGGCGTCGATCGCCCCAAGGTCGGATATGCGCCGCTCACGGCGCCGGACGGGACCGCAGGGTTTGCCGGCGGTGTGACGCTCGGCCAGGCTATCTCGGTCTCCGGCGCGGCCGCCAGTCCCAACATGGGCTACAATACCTCGCCGCTGGTGGCGGTGCTTCTGACCCTGTTCAACGTGCGGCTGGCGTGGTGGTTTCCCAACCCTGGCCGCGACGACTGGCGGCGGGCCTCGCCGCCCGTCAGCATCCTGTATCTGGTCGAAGAGCTGCTGGGCCTGGCCGATGAAACGTCGGACTACGTGAATGTCTCCGACGGCGGGCACTTCGAGAACCTGGGCATCTACGAGCTGATCCGGCGCCGCGCCAAAGTGATCATCGTCTCCGATGCCGAGTGCGATCCCGATCTCTCCTTCGGCAGCCTGGGCAACGTGATTCGCATCTGCGAAACGGATTTCGGCGCGAAAATCGACATCGATGTGACCTCGGTTCGCAAGCAGCCGGACGGCAACAACCAGGCTCATTGCGCGGTCGGCCGCATCACCTACCGCAACGGAAGCATCGGACACCTGATCTACCTGAAGGCCTCCCTCACCGGCGACGAGGACGTGGCGGTGGCGCAATACCACGCGTTGCATCCCGATTTTCCGCACCAGACGACTGCGGACCAGTTCTTCACGGAGGATCAATTCGAGAGCTACCGCCGGCTCGGCCACCACATCACCAAGCTCGCGTTTCGCGGCGCCGACCTTGCGCCGGCCACCACCACGGGAGCCAACCTCGTCGATCCCGCCGCTCAGCTCTACGACTTATGGACCTCCTCCGGTTTCAGCAACGATGCGTTTGTCAAGCACGCCGAGATCCTGGACCAGCTCTGGGAGCGATTCCGCGCATCCGCCGAACTCCGTCTGCTGCTTCAGGAATTGGTCGCGGACCGGCCGGGTGCGCGCCGCCAGGATGCGCCCACTCCGGAGGAGCAGTGCGCGTGCATGGAGCTGGCGCAACTCATGGAGAACGTGTTTCTCGACCTCCGCCTGGACGATTTCTGGGAGCATCCGGATAATCGCGGATGGGCGATGTTGTTCACCATGTGGGCCAAGAGCGCTACGTTCCAGGCCGCCTGGAACCAGATCCGCCGCACCTTCGGCATCCGCTTCGAATATTTTTGCGAGGAGCGCCTGGGGCTGGATCGGGATCGCCCCGTGGTCCGGGTGTAACCGGGAGCTGGATTATCGCCGGAACTTCGTCAGGTCCTTCACGGCCTCCATCCAGTTGTAGACGATCGGGCAGTACGTCGCGCGGTCGACAAATTGCCACATGCGGCTTTCGATCGACCCGCTGCCGCGCAACAGGTGCGGAAAGCGCTCGCAATTGCCCGGCCGCGCCTCGTACACCGTACACTCGTTGCCGTTCAGGAACACGCACCCGGCGGCCGTTCGCCGCAGGATCAGCTCGCCATCCTCGCCCGTGGCCGTGTATTTTTCCAGGAACGCTTTTTCGGTGATGCGGAAGAAGCGCGCCAGACGCTCGACGTCGCGCTCGGCGAGCTGCACCTCGCTGACGCGGCAGCATTCGGCGCACTGGCGGCAATCGATCTGGTCGTGAATCTCCTCGGCCGCGCGGCGAAACTGCCGCTCCACGAACACGTGCGACTTCAGGTGCCGGCGGAAGCGCAGATTTTCATCGCGCTTGTTTTCGCCCAGCCGCCGGATTTGCACCAGATCCGTCACCATCTCTATCAGGATACAATCGCAGAGTGCCGGACCGGCTCTATCTGTCGTGTTGGATCCGCGGATTCGATGAAACCAACATGCTCCGGCACTTCGGAAAGATGCTGGAGCGGTTTCCTTTTTCCAAGCTTGCCCGCCGCGGACCTCTGCTGCGCGTGTATGCGGTCGAGCTCGCCGAGCCGTCGCTGCTGGAGCGTGAATTTCCGTCCGGCGCCGAGCCCGGCGCGATCCTCGCGGCCGCGCGCGAGTTCGCCAAGGGCGATTGCACCTGTCAGGTGGAGACGTTCTGGGATCTCTGGCAGCACGAAAAGGAGTGGAAGCTCGAGCCCGCCGCCATCACGCTCGCTTGTCTCGGTCCGCGCTTTGAGAATGACCACCACGACCATCTGCGGATCGAGTTCGGCCTCGACGCGCACTTTCTTCCACAGCCGCAAATTCCAGGCAGCCCGCGCATGGTCGAATCGAATATCCGCAGCCTGCTGCATCTGGTGGGCGAGCTCAAGCAGGCGCTGGATCTGGAGCGGCAACAGTTGTGGTCCGAGAGCGGCATAAATTTTGCCGAGCTCCTCGCCCATACCCTGGGGACGTTCAACGTTAATTGAGTAAAATCGATTTCATTTATTTCGACGCCGGCGGAGGCCATCGCGCCGCGGCCACCGCTCTCAAAGCGGTGATCGAACAGCAGCACCGGCCCTGGGGAGTCCGGATGGTCAATCTCCAGGAACTGCTCGACCCGCTCGACGTATTCCGAAAAGTGACCCGCGTCCGTTTGCAGGACCTCTACAACCACATGCTCGCCAGGGGCTGGACGCTCGGCTCGGCGCAGAGCCTGAAGGTCATTCACGCGTTGATTCGCCTGTATCACCGGCCGGCGGTGAAGCTGTTGGAGAAGCACTGGGCGGCGAGCCGGCCCGATCTGGCTGTCTCGCTGGTCCCGAACTTCAACCGCGCGCTGTGCCGGAGCCTGGAGTCGGCGCTGCCCGGGACACCGTTTGTCACCATCCTGACCGATTTCGCCGATTACCCGCCGCACTTCTGGATGGAACCGCAGAAGCAATTTCTGATTTGCGGCACCGCGAAAGCGGTCGAGCAGGCTCGCGCGATGGGCCATGCCGGCGATCGCGTCTTTCGCGTCTCCGGAATGATTCTGGGGCCTCGCTTTTACGAACCCATCGCGGCGGACCGCACGGCCGAGCGGCAGCGTCTCGGGCTTCACGCGGAGCGTCCCACCGGGCTGGTGCTGTTCGGCGGGCAGGGGTCGAGCGTCATGCTGGAGGTCGCGCGGCGGCTGGACGACACGCAGCTCATCTTCATCTGCGGCCGCAATGAAGGGCTGGCGGCGAAACTGCGCGCGCTCCCGGCGAAATCCCCTCGCTTCGTTGAAGGCTTCACCGCCGAGATTCCCTACTATATGCACCTGGCCGACTTCTTCATCGGCAAGCCCGGCCCGGGCAGCATCTCCGAAGGCGTGGCCATGAAGCTGCCCGTGATCGTCGGGCGCAACCTCTTTACACTGCCGCAGGAGCGCTACAACGCCGATTGGGTGCGCGAGCACGGCGCCGGCCTGGTGCTGCGGAATTTCCGCGGGATTCGCGAGGCTGTCGAGGAACTGCTCGGCGCGCTGGACGAATATCGCGCCAACGTCGCCAAAATCGAGAATCGCGCTGTTTTCGAGATTCCGGAACTCCTCGCGCGTTTGGTTGGCTAGCCTGTCCGCTCCCTCACGGTCGCGGTTCAGTAAGGAGTTCGCCGCCGCGCCCTCAATTCAGCGTTCGCTCTTCAGCGAATACGGGATTGCTGTCCCTGATTCTTTCGCTGTGAGGATCCGCGAAGTGACGTTTAAGGGAGCTCAGTGGCGCTTCGTAGAGATACCACGACAGCGAAGAGATGAGAATCGCAAGCCCGGAGTTCATCACAAAGCTGAAGAAAGAATCTGGTTGAACCATAGGCAAATGAAGCTGTCGACACAACCAACCCAATATACCCTCAGCGAAGGGATGGTACACGTACAGCCCGTAACTGATCTTGCCTAAGAATACGGGAATAGGAAACGAAAGCAGCGATCCCGTCATTCCGCGAATGCCTTGTACGCTTGCCCACACCAGGGCAGAAAACATACAGCCTTCCAGCAGGTCTTTGATCAGGAACAAACCCCACGCAAGACTGTGGAGTTTGAGCCTAAGAACAGACATCAGCAAGAGAAGCACTGTGGCAGGGACCGCCATCCTTCTCAATATTCGCGTCACCTTCTCCGGCGGATGTCTAGCCGCAAGAATTGCGACGAGAGCGCCCAACCCAAGGCTGTCGAGAGACGCAAACGGCAACACATACGTACCCAGACCCGTAGTCAATTTATAACCAAGAACCATGTATGCGATGCGGAAACAGATCGCGCCGGCGATCAGAAGATAAGGAGCAACGCTCAACAGACGCTTGGACAAGAAGAAGATGATCCATGGCCAGAATAAATAAAACTGCTCTTCAACACAGAGAGACCAAAAATGGGCGAATTGAGCATCGTAGTAGCCTTGCGATCCTATCTTGAAGTTCAACAGGTAGCTGAGTAGCCAGCCCAAAATGTCCCGGGTCGGCGGCAGCCCGACCAGGAGAGCAACGACAATCACTCCGTAATAGAGGGGAAAGATGCGCAAAAAACGCCTAGCGTAGAAACGACCCAGGGCTGTTAACTTCAATCGAAGGCAGCCTTCGGCGCCTGCACGCGCGGATAGTAGAATCTGTGTGATAAGAAAACCACTAATCACGAAAAACAATTTCACTCCCTCGGTTGCCCAATCCAGATAATACGCTGTCGGCCAAAGATGATGGACCATGACGGGAAGGACTGCTAGTGTGCGCACCGAGTCCAATTGCCGATAGTGCGAACGGAGCCCGAGCATCATTCGATTATAACCGCAAGCCCTGCCCCACATTGCAGATCAGCGAGTTGCCAGACCTGTGGAGCAGGCGATGCCTGCGAGGGACTTCTACCACGGGCCGTTAGTTTCGCCGCCGTGCCCTCCACAGGTCCACGATCAGCAGTCCCGCGCCGATGGTGATCGCGCTGTCGGCGGCGTTGAAGGACGGAAACTCATACGGGCCGAAGAAGAATTGCAGGAAATCGGTGACTGTGCCCCGAAACATCCGGTCCAGCAGATTGCCCAGCGCTCCTCCGAAGACCAACGCCAGGCCCCAGTGCAGCGCGGCGCCCTCGTGCGGCGCGCGCCACAACATGAAGCCGATGGCCGCCATCACGGCGAGCGAAACCCACACCAGCAGCAGGCCGCGCCACTCTCCCGGCAAATCAGCGAGCGCTCCGAACGCCGCGCCCGGATTCTCGGTGTGGACGATATTGAAGAATTTCGGGATCACCGGGTAGACATCCAGCGGCGACACGTGCGCCTGGATGTACAGCTTGGTGACGCGATCGAGTGCCGCGACGGCGGCTATAATCGCCGCCGATCGCAACCGCGCGTTCATCCCAGCATTTCCTTCAGCGCGGCCGAGCAGGCGTCGCACACAGTAGGGAAATCGCGATCCTCCCCTACGGCGGTCGAGTACTTCCAGCAGCGCTCGCACTTGGCTCCATCGGCGCGCTCGACGATGGCGCGAAGCTGATCGCCAGGCTCCAGCGCCACCTGCGACACGATGAACAGCGCCGGCAACTCCGCGGCGTAGTCCTCCAGCCCGGCTCCCTGCAAGCGAATCCGCGCTTCGAGCGACGTGCCGATGAACTTCGCCTGACGCGCCTCCTCGAGCGCTTTGAGCACCACGGCGCGCACTTCCATCAGGCGGTCCCACCGCGCGAGCGTGGCGGCATCGAGGCCTGAGGCTACTTCCTCCGGCTGAGGAATCGTCGCCAGATGAACGCTCTCCGGCGCGCCGGGCGGCTTCGTCGTGTAGCTCCAGATTTCCTCCGCGGTGAACGCCAGCAGCGGGGCGACTAAACGCGTCAGGGCGTAGTGGACGCGATACAGCGCCGTCTGCCCGCTCCGCCGCGCGCGACTGCGGGTCGCCTTGGTGTAGAGACGGTCTTTCAGCACGTCGAAGTAGACGGCGCTCAGATCCGTCGTCGCGAAGTCGTACACCGCGCGATACACACGGTGGAACGCGAGCTCGTCGTAGGAGGCGCGGCAGCGGCGGATCAGGTCCTCGGTGCGGGCCAGAATCCAGCGGTCGATCTCCAGCATCTCGCCGGCCGGCACCGCATCGCGCGACGGGTCGAAATCGTGCAGGTTCCCCAGCGCGAAGCGGAACGTGTTCCTCAGTTTCCGGTACGCTTCCACCAACCGGTCCAGGATCGTGTCCGACAGCCGCACGTCCTCGGTGAAGTCGACCGACGCGGTCCACAGCCGCAGCAGCTCGGCGCCGTACTTGTGAATCACCTTCTCCGGCTCGATCACGTTGCCCCGCGACTTCGACATCGCGCGTCCCTCGCCGTCGAGCGCCCACCCGTTGGTGGCGGCGGCGCGGTAGGGCGACGCGCCCCTCAATCCAACGCCCACCAGAAGGGAGCTGTGGAACCATCCTCGGTATTGATCGCCGCCCTCCAGGTACATATCCGAGGGCCAGGGCAGCTTGTTCTCCGGAGTCAGCGTCGCCAGATGGCTGACGCCGGAATCGAGCCAGACATCCAGAATGTCGCTTTCCTTGCGGAAAGCTCTGCCGCCGCACTTCGCGCATTTCGCATCGGGGCCGACCAGCTCCGCCGCGCTCTTCGAATACCACACATCGGAGGTGTGCTCGCGGAACATCGCCACCACTCGATCGAGAATCCTGCGATCTGTGAGCGGCCCCTGGCAGCCCTCGCAATAGAACACGACGATCGGCACGCCCCACACGCGCTGCCGCGAGATGCACCAGTCCGGCCGCGTGGCGATCATGTTGGAGATGCGCTGCTCGCCCGAAGCCGGCGTCCACTTGACGGTCTTGATGGCGTCGAGCACCCTCTGGCGAAAATCGTTGCGGTCCATGCCGATGAACCACTGCTCGGTGGCGCGGAAAATGGTCGGATGGTGGCAGCGCCAGCAGTGCGGATAACTGTGGTCGATTTTTCGCTCAGCGAGCAACGCGCCCGCCTGCTTCAACAATTCGATGACGACGGGATTGGCATCCCATACCGTCTTGCCGAGCAGCGCATCAGGCAGCGGCCCCTCGACGCCCTCGGCCTGATAGAAGCGGCCCGCGCCGTCGACCGGACAATACACGGCCAGCCCCCGCTCGCGGCCGATCGTGTAATCCTCTTCGCCGTGACCGGGCGCCGTGTGGACCGCGCCGGTGCCCTGTTCCAGCGTGACGTGCCCGCCCAGGATGCCGATCGAATCGCGCTCCAGGAACGGGTGGCGGAACACGGCACCGTCCATCCGTTCGCCTTCGAATGTCGCGAGCACGCGCGGCTCGCCCCATCCGCATGCTTCCGCAGTCGCGGCCAGCAGATCCTTCGCGACGATGTACACCTCGCCAGCGACCTCGGCGGCGACATAGGTGAACTTCGGGTGATAGCAAATCGCCAGGTTTGCAGGGATGGTCCAGGGGGTGGTCGTCCAGATAAGTCCCCATACACGGCGGCCTTGCAGCTTTGGGTCGATGCTGGCCGCATTATTCGCCAGTGCAAAACGAACCCAGATGGACGGACTGGAGTGGTTCTCGTACTCGACCTCGGCCTCGGCCAACGCGGTGCGGTCGTGGATGCACCAGTTCACCGGCTTGAGTCCTTTATATACGTAACCTTGGTCGAGAAAATCGACGAACGCGCCGGCGATCACCGCCTCATACTCGGCGCTCATCGTCAGGTAGGGATCTTCCCACCGGCCGAAAACGCCCAGCCGGATGAAATCCTTGCGCTGGAGATCGACGTACTTTTCGGCGTACTTGCGGCAGGCCGCGCGGATCTCTGCGGGAGACATTCCGGCTTTCTTCGAGCCGAGCTGGCCGTCCACTTTGATCTCGATGGGCAGGCCGTGGCAGTCCCAGCCGGGCACGTATGGAGAATTGTAACCCTCCATCGTCTTGAGTTTTACGATGAAATCCTTCAACAATTTGTTGAAGACATGACCGAGGTGAATATTGCCGTTCGCGTAGGGAGGGCCGTCATGGAGTACGTACATCGGGCGGCCGCCGCGCTCGGCTCGAATGCGCTGGTACAGCCCGGTCTCCTCCCAGCGCGCCAGCATCTTGGGCTCCTGCTGAGCCAGATTCGCCTTCATCGGAAACTCGGTCCGCGGCAGGTGGACGGTATTCTTTAGATTTAGCTTTGCGGATTCCATCGCGGTGTTTATCCATCGTAACCGATCGAGGCCGCGTGACAGGACGGGCCGCAGATGCAAGTGCCAGGATACAGGGCATACGACGGAGAGCTGAAGCTCACCGCTGCACGATGAATCGTGCGCCACGGTTCACTGTTTATCTGGCTGGAGGTGGCAGCCGCAGCGGGAGGTTCCTCGCCCGGTTCAATCGCGTGGTGGTCTCCCGGTCCACTGCGTCGAGCGAGACTCGTTCGTGCCGCCCTTCGGGATCGACATAATGCAACGTGTCACCCTGCGTGGTGACGGCCATCGCGGAGCGGACGGAGCCGTCCTTGAGCGCGATCGCAAATGACGGAGGTTCTGCCGCCGTGGCGGATTCCGGCGCTACCTTGTACTCGTGGATTTCCGCATGAGGGAGTGGAGGCGGCGGCGCAGGTATGTAAGGAGGCGGAGCTTGGACGATGGTCACAGCCGGCGGGGGCGTGTAAGGAGCAGCGTAGCCGTAGTCCCAACCGCCGGGGAACAGCGGGAAATAGGGCAGGGAAGCCGGTCTATGAGGAGCGCGAGGCGGCGCCGCAGGCGGAAGATCAGGAGCACCCAAACGCGGAACCGAAAACATGCCCCTGTCGGAATGGCCGAAGTTGGCGCCACTCTGCCCGTACGCGCTCATCGCGCACAGCCAGGCGAGACTCAGCCACACCGCGGCGTTCACGGCTGCACTACCTGCCCGGCACGCGATTGCCGGCGATCCACACCGAGTCGATTTTCTGGGTGTTCTTGATGTCATCGAGCGGATTCGCATTCAGCATCGCCAGGTCGGCCCACTTGCCAGGCTCGAGCGTGCCGATCTGGTCGTTCGCTTTCAGGGCACGGGCGGCCGTGCTGGTCGCCGACGTCAGGATCTGCATCGGGGTCAGCCCGGCTTTGGCCATGTATTCGAGCTCCAGGTGCTCGAAGAAGCCCTGGAAGCGGTAAACGGCGCCGCTGTCGGTGCCCATCACGACGGGCACGCCGGCGTCTTCCACCTTCTTCAGGTTCCGCATCGCCAGAGGCATGTGATCCTTATACCAGTTGGCGCTGCTGTCGCTCCGCATGGTCTGCTGGAACGCCGTCTCCTGAACCTTCGCAAGCTGCTCCCGGTCGGCGTCTTTCACGAAGAAGGCGTCCTTGAGGAACGCCGGCTTCTCCGCATAGGTGAACATGGCCACCTCGCGGGTGAGCGTGGGGCAATAGAAAGCGTTGTTCTTTTTGAGCAGCGCGATGGTTTCATCGTCGATCTCGAAGTCGCGAACGCTGTGCGCGATGTAATCGGCGCCCAGCTTCAGCACGGCCTTGGCGTCGGCCAGGTAGACCACGTGCACCGCCACGCGCATGCGCTTCTTCTTGGCCTCGTCGATGATCGCCGTATAGACCGCCGGGGTCATCTTCATCCCCTTGCCAAGCTGGTCGTCCAGACGGAATTTCACGATATCGACCTTGGCCGCGGCTAGCTCGTCAACCGCCTTGCGCGCCTCCGCAGGAGTTTTGGAGGCGACCGCCGGACCGGCGATGTACAGGCGGGCGTGCGTGAGTGCGGGCGACCACTGCTCGCGGCTGACTTTATCCCGGATCTCCAGCTCCTTGTCCCCACTCAGGCTGAACACGGTGGTGATCCCGTAGCGGGCGTACAGGCCGAGCTGGCTCGCGTCGCCCAGGTGGCCGTGAGCGTTGATCATTCCTGGAATAATCGTCTTGCCGGCGGCATCGATCCGCTGCGCGCCCGCGGGAACGTTCACCGAGGGGCCCACCGCTTCCACGCGCCCGTTGCGGACCACCAGCGTCGCTTTCTGCAGGGCCGGTTTGCCGGTGCCGTCGATGATTCGCGCCCCGACGAACGCCTTGACGGCGGAGGAATCGCCATCGGTCGCCGCCGGAGCCGGCCGCGCCGGCCAGCACGCGAGCGCCGCAACCCCGATCGCCAGGCTGATCGAATATTTCATTGAATTTCCTCCTTGTGCTCCGCCAAGCGACTGATAGGATATCATGAAGCCGATCAGGAGGAGCCGATGCGTGGGCTGCGATTGCTGTCGTTTTTTCTTCCCTTGATTTCGTTGCCGGGGGCAACCTTGTTTGAAGGCGCGCGGCTGATCACCGGCGACGGCAAAGCGCCGATCGAAAACTCCGCGTTCCTGGTGGAGGGCAACAAGTTCACCAAGGTCGCAAAGAAGGGACAGATCAAACTTCCCGCGGGCGCGGCGCGCGTCGACCTGACCGGAAAGACCGTCATGCCGGCGATGGTGGACGTCCACAGTCACATGGGTTTCCTGAAACAGTTGGACGGCAGCATGGCCAAGGCGAACTTCAACCGCGAGAACCTCACCGATCACCTGAATCGGTATGCCTACCACGGATTCGCCGCTGCGATCAGCATGGGCACGGATATGGGCGAGCTGCCGTATCAGCTCAGGGAAGAGGTGATACCGGGCGCGGCGCTGTTCAGAACCGTGGGTCTGGGGATGGCGTACCCCGGATCGGGGCCGAACGACCCGGCCCGCAACGACGTGCCGTACGTGGTCACCACAGTCGAGCAGGCCCGGCGCGCGGTGCAGGAGCTGGCGCCGCATCACCCCGATTTCGTCAAGATCTGGGTGGACGACCGGAACCGCACGCAGAAGAAGCTGACACCGGAGCTCTACGGCGCCGCCGTGGACGAGGCGCACAAGCACAATCTCCGCGCGATCGCGCACGTCTTCGATCTGGAGGACGCCAAGGGCCTCGCCCGGGACGGCATCGACGGATTCACGCACCTGGTCCGCGACAAGGACGTCGACGACGAATTCATCGCGCTGCTCAAGCAGCATCCGGGCGTGTTCATCACGCCGAACCTGGGAGTCACCAGCCGCGCGCTCGATCCGGGAAGGCCGGCGTGGCTGGACGACCCGATGCTGCGCGAAACCATTCCGCCCGGCCAGATCAAGCGGCTGGAGAACCAGTTTACGAACCGCAAGCCGGAGCAACTCGCCGCCACGCGCAAGTCGTGGGACCTGCAAGTCCGGAATCTGAACCGGCTGCGCGCGGCCGGCATCCGGATCGTGCTTGGCAGCGATTCGGCGGGCGATCCTTCGCGCACCATCGGCTGGCACGCGATTTGGGAAGTGGACTCGATGGCGCGGGCTGGGATGCCGCCGGCGGAGGTGATCGTCGCCTCGACGCGCCTGGCGGCGGAAACGCTGAAGCTCAACCAACTCGGGACGATCGCGGCGGGAAAGAGCGCCGACTTCGTGGTGCTGGACGCGAATCCGCTCGACAGCATCGCGAACACGCGGAAGATTTCGAAAGTCTATCTGCGAGGCGAAGAGGTGGATCGCGCCGGGATGCGCGCCAAGTGGCAGGCGCAGTGGAGCGGCACAGGCGCGAGTGCGCAGTCCTCACCCGCGCGTTAGAGCAACCGGTCCACCTGCGCCAAAAACCGCCTGTTAGCAGGCGCTACTTCAACCTGTCGGCGACTTTCGCAATCCCCGCGTTCGCGCAGGCTGCGTCCTTGTCGCCGCCGGGAGCGCCGCTGACGGCGACCGCGCCGACCAACTGGTCCCCGACCTTAATGGGCACTCCGCCCATTGCGTTGGTGGTGTTCGGGACGATAGGCGGCGGAGCCACGGCGCCCGGGGCCAGATTCGCGGGCGGACCGGATGCCCTGCCGAAGTTCAACACGGTGTTGGCTTTCAACGTGGCTACCTGGACCGTCGCCATGCCGGCGCCGTCGTCGCGCACGAAGGCCTTCAGTATGTTGGCATGATCCACCACCCTGACGGACACTTTATATCCGCCCGCGCGGCAGTTGGCCATGGCTTCCTGGGCAATCATCTGCGCCACATCCACGGTAAGCACCTTTTGGGTGGGCAGTTGTCCGAAGACAACCGCGGACGTGACCATTGTGAGAACAGAGAGTCGTTTGAGACACATGCCTGCGATGGTACCGGATCTGGGGAGCCGAGTCAACCGCCCGTTTCACCGTGTCAACGCAAAGTGAGCGCTACGCCAGCGTGTTCACCGACCCCACGCGCTTGGCTTCATACGCCGCAATCGCCGGCTTCTGTTGCAGGATGTAGCCCAGCTCGTCCACTCCTTCAAGCAGGCAGTGCCTGGCGAACGGATCGATCGGGAACTCGACCGCCCGGCCGTCTGGTAAGGTCAGCGTCTGGGCCGCCAGGTCCACCTTCACGACGGCGCCCGGCGATTGGAGCAGCGCCGCGTGTGCGTCGGCCGGAACCACGATCGGCAGGAGCCCGTTCTTTAGCGAATTTTGTTTGAAGATATCGGCGAACGACGTGCTCACCACCGCCCGGAATCCGAATTGCATCAGCGCCCACGGAGCGTGCTCGCGCGAGCTGCCGCAGCCGAAATTGCCGCCCGCCACCAGCACCTGCGCCCCCTTGGCTGCCTCTTGGTTGAGCACGAAATCCGCTTTCGGCCGGCCCGAGGCGTCGTACCGCCAATCGTAGAAAAGCTGGTCGCCCAGACCTTCCTTCGAGATCGTTTTCAAAAACCGCGCGGGAATAATCTGATCGGTGTCGATGTTGTCCACCGGAAACACAACGGTTCGGCTCTCGAATTTCATAAGAGGGTCCTCACGTCCGTGACCACTCCTGTGATCGCGCTCGCCGCCGCCGTCAGAGGACTCGCCAGGAACGTTCGCCCGCCCTTGCCTTGGCGCCCTTCGAAATTGCGGTTGCTGGTAGAGACGCTGTATTCGCCCGGCTGCAACTGATCGCCGTTCATAGCGATGCACATCGAGCAGCCGGCCTCGCGGAACTCGGCGCCCGCGTCGCGGAAAATTTTGTCCAGTCCTTCGGCCTGCGCCTGCGCCTTCACCTGCTGCGAGCCCGGCACCACCATCACGCGCACCTTGGGATTCACTTTGCGGCCCTTGAGCAGCGCCGCCGCCGCGCGCAGGTCCGAAATGCGCGAATTGGTGCAGCTCCCGATAAACACCACGTTCACGGCGTGGCCCAGCAGAGGCTTGCCCGCCGGAAGATCCATGTAGCGCAGCGCCTTGGCCAGCGTCTCGCGCTCCAGCGGATCGGCGATGCCCGCCGGATCGGGCACCGCTCCGGAAATCGGTATCCCCATGCCCGGATTCGTGCCGAAGGTGATCATCGGCTCGAGCGCACCCGCGTCGAGAGCCAGTTCGCGATCGTAAGCCGCGCCATCGTCGGTGGGAAGCCTGCGCCATCGCGTCACCGCGGCGTCCCAATCCGCGCCCCTGGGGGCGAACCGGCGTCCGGCCACGTATTGATACGTGGTATCGTCCGGCGCGATCATCCCGGCTCGCGCGCCTCCTTCGATCGACATATTGCAGATGGTCATCCGCTCTTCCATCGACAGCGCCCGGATCGCCGGACCGCAGTACTCGATCACCGAGGCCGTCGCGCCCCCGATGCCGATCCGGGCGATCAGCGCCAGAATAATGTCCTTGGCGGTCACGCCCGCGCTGAGCGTTCCGTCCACACGCACCGCGAAGGTCTTCGACGGCCTTTGCAGCAGGCACTGCGTCGCCAGCACGTGCTCCACTTCGCTGGTTCCGATGCCGAAGGCCAGCGCCCCGAACGCGCCATGCGTGGCCGTGTGGCTGTCTCCGCAAACCACGGTCATGCCGGGCTGCGTCAGTCCCTGCTCCGGACCCATCACGTGCACGATGCCCTGCTTGTCGCTATCCAGACCGTAGCAGGGAATCCCGAAGTCGCGGCAGTTCTTCTCGAACTGCTCCACCTGCGCCGCCCCGATCTTGTCGACGATCGGCAGCCCCCGGGGCGTCGTCGGCGTCGAATGATCCGTTGTGCCCACGGTCAGGTCCGGACGCCGCACCTTCAGGCCGCGCTTGCGCAGGCCGTCGAACGCCTGCGGCGACGTGACTTCATGCACCAGGTGCAGATCGATATAGAGCAGCGCCGGCGCGCCCGGCTTCTCCGCCACCACGTGGCTGTCCCAGATTTTTTCGATGATGGTTCGCGGCTTCGTCATAAATTCTCGCAGACGGCGCGCCCGACTTCTTCAGTGGTCGCGGGCGCTCCTTTGGGCCGCAGATCCGCCGTCACGCGGCCCGATTCGAGCACGCGCCCGATGGCGGCGTTCACGGCGGCGGCTTCTTTCCCCAGGCCGAAACTGTATTCGAGCATCGCCGCCACCGAGCCGATCGAGCCCAGCGGATTGGCCTTGTTCTGCCCCGCGATATCCGGGGCCGAGCCGTGCACCGGCTCGTACAGGCCCTTGGAATCGCCCAGCGACGCCGACGGCAGCATGCCGATCGAGCCGGCCAGCACGGCCCCCTCATCACTCAGGATATCGCCGAACAGGTTCTCGGTCAGCAGAACGTCGAATCGCCGCGGATTCAGGATCAGTTGCATGGCACAGTTGTCCACGATCAGATGATCGAGCGCAACATCGGGAAACTCGCGGGACACCTCGGTCACCACGCGCCGCCACAGTTGCGAGTTCTCGAGCACGTTGGATTTGTCCACGCTGGTGACCTTTTTCCGCCGCCCCCGCGCCAGCGCGAAAGCCTTCCGCGCCACCCTCTCGATCTCGGCGCGCGTGTAGACCATCGTGTTCACGGCGCGGTCGTTCTCAATCCCGCGCGGCTCGCCGTAGTAGAGGCCGCCGGTCAGCTCGCGCACGATGATCATGTCCGTGCCTTCGACCAGGTGATTCTTGAGCGGCGAGGCATCGAGCAGCGACGGCCAGGCTTTCACCGGCCGCAGGTTTGCGTACACCCCCAGCGCCTTGCGGATGCCCAGCAGTCCCTTTTCCGGCCGCTTGTCGGGCGACACGTTGTCGAACTCCGGCGCGCCCACCGCGCCCATCAGCGTGGCGTCGGCCGCCAGTGCCTTGGCCACTGTGTCGTCCGGAAGCGGCGAGCCGGTCTTGTGAATCGCCACACCGCCGATCAGGCCGTTCGTCAACTCCAGAGTGTGGCCGAACTTTTTCGCCACCGTCTCCAACGCCGCGACTGCCGCACGAGTCACTTCGGCGCCGATCCCGTCGCCGGGCAAAAGTAATATTTTCAGGTTCAAATTTGAGTCCGATCCCCTATTGTAGCCGCGCGGTTCCGAGCATCACGTTGCTCCCGGTGCCGGTGGTTCGTAGCCACAGAAGTCCTGAACCGCCGTCGATCATCACAAACGCAGACGCCGCACCAGGGAAAGTGACCGTGCCGCTCCCGTCCGGATTCACGGAATAGGTCCCGGTGGTGGCTCCGCTCGTTACCGGCGCCTGGTTGATGGGCGTTCCGCCGGGGCCATTAGCGACGCCCACGTTCTTAAAGGAGATGGCCACGGTTCCGGCGCCGTCGAAGTTCAGCACGCCGATGTTTGCAGCCGGAGCCGGCGAACCGTTGAACTGGAATCCGTAGGAGCCGTTCGGCGGACCGGCATTCGCGGCTCTGCCGAATCCGCTAATCAGAGTTCCGGAGAGGTCGCAACCGCCGCCGGTGCAGCTCGTCACTACCAGCTGAAGACCCTGGCCGCGGTCGGTGATCAACATGGCAAACGTCAGAGTAACCCCCAAATCGGTGGTGATTGACGCGCTGCTGGTACCGTCGGGATTAACGGAGTAGGTTCCGGTGAAAGTTCCAGTTATGGTTTGTGCCGGTTGCGAGCCGCTGGCGCCAACTACGACGGTATAGGTCCCCGTCATGTTCCCGGCTCCATCGAAGTTCATCATGCCCAGGACCGCAAGTCCCATGTTGGCGAACTGCGGGATGAACGAATAATTGAGCAGAAAACCAAAGGAGCCGCTCGGAGCCATGCTCTGAGCCGTCGCGGTGCACATCAGCGTCAGCGTCAAAACCAACACAGACACCAGTCGTGAATACGATCGCTTGTGATTGTTCATAAGTCTAATCCGCCGCTGTCCCCGCTGCCTTGGTGTCCTCGACAACCGCCTGGGCCAGTGCGGCAATCTCCTCATTCCGCAGGCCTTTCTTGCGGTCGGCCAGGGCCGTGAACCGATGGTACAGCGTATCCAGCTGCTGGTGCGACAAAACGAACCCAAGCGTCTCGCAGCGATTGGCCAGCGCGTGGCGCCCGCTGTGCTTGCCCAGCACCAGCCGCGACTCGGGCACGCCCACGCTCTTGGGCTCCATGATTTCGTAGGTGGTCCGCTCCTTCAGATAACCGTCCTGGTGAATGCCCGCCTCGTGCGCGAAGGCATTCTCGCCCACGATGGCCTTGTTCGGCTGCGGCCCGAACGTGATCAGCGAGGTGAGCAATTGGCTCGCCGGATAAAGCTGTTCGGTCACGATGCGCGTCTCGAACGGCAGCCGGTCGCGACGCGTGTTCATGGCCATCACCAGCTCTTCGAGCGAGGCGTTGCCAGCCCGCTCGCCGATGCCATTCACCGTGCACTCGATCTGCCGCGCACCGGCGTGGAGCGCCGCCAGCGAATTCGCCGCCGCCAGACCCAGGTCGTCGTGGCAGTGAACGCTGACGATGGCCGTGTCGCCGAGCGCCCGCACCATCCGACCGATCAGCGCCGCGTACTCTTCCGGCACCGAGTATCCCACCGTATCGGGCAGGTTCACCGTGCGCGCGCCGGCGGCCACCACCGCGCGCGAAATCTCCTCCAGATAATCCCAGTCGGTTCGGGTCGCGTCCTCGGCCGAAAACTCGACGTCGTCGCAGTATTGCCGTGCCAGAGTGACCGCTGCAACCGCTTCTTCCAGAACCTGCTGGCGCGATTTCCTCAACTTGAACTTCAGGTGAATGTCGCTGGTCGCGATGAAGGTGTGGATGCGGGGCCGCCGCGCGTTCTTGAGCGAGGCCGCAGCGCGCTCCACGTCCGCCCGATTCGCCCGTGCCAGAGCCGCCACATGCGCCCACGGAAACTCCCGGCTGATCGTGTCCACCGCCTCGAAGTCCCCGTCGGAGGCGATGGGGAAGCCGGCTTCGAGAATGTCCACCCCGAGCTCGACCAGCTTGGCCGCCATGCGCAGCTTCTCCGGCACGGTCATGCTGCATCCGGGCGACTGTTCGCCGTCGCGGAGAGTCGTATCGAAGATGTAGACTCGATGCGCCATGGGGCCTTTTTTCAATTATACTGTTATAGCTAGGCTTAATCGAATTACTTCTTATCATACGTAATCCGTGTTACACTGGTTCAGTGAATCGGAACCTCACATTGACTCTGGACGAAGACCTCCTGCGCGCAGCGCGGAAGGTTGCGCTTGACCGGGACACCTCGGTCAATCAGCTCGTCCGCGAATATCTTGCGCAGCTAGTCCGGGAAACCGATCAGCGGCAGGCGGCGCTTGCGAGCCTGGATGAAGTCTTCCGGACCAGCGGCTTTGAGCTGGGGCGAAAAACCTGGACCCGCGACGACCTGCATGAACGCTGATCGCGTGCCGGCGGCATTCGTCGACACGAACATCCTGGTGTACGCCATGGCGGGCGATGATCTGCTGCGCGCGCCGGTTGCCCAGACGCTGATCAAACGGCTGATGACAGAGAAGACCTTCCGCACCAGCACGCAAGTGCTCCAGGAGTTGTTTGTAACATTGACCCGCAAGGGGCGGAAACCGTCCAGCGCGGACGAAGCGCTTCGCTACCTGGATCGGCTGGCGGCCTATCCGATCGTCACGCTGGACTATGGCGCGATTCGCGCAGCCGGCGAACTCTCGGCCCGGGAGACGCTGTCATTCTGGGATGCGCTGATCGTCATCGCCGCGGTGCGCGCCCGGGCCGAACGGCTGTACTCAGAGGACTTGCAGGATGGCCGCGTGATTCTCGGCGTGCGGATCGTGAATCCGTTCCGTTGAAGCCTGGAATTACACCCAGGCCCGGTTATCCACAGTGTTCTCGTACGTGGCGCCCGGCGCCACCAGACCCCATCCCAAGGTCCACTGATACGTGCGATCGAACCGTTCCCTCGTGTAGGGCTCAGGCGGCGCGTTCAGGATCCGGCGGAGGTTGAGGTCCTTGAGCTCCAGCAGCCCGCCGGCCTCTTCCAGCAAGTAGTGCGCGTAGCGTTCAGGATGGTCCTCGATCGACTTGGCCGCCTCGGCCTCGGCGCGAAACATCTTGGCCAATGTCGGGCCGTCCAGCTCGTCGCCGGCCGCCTCGCTTCTGGTCGAATGCGATTCCATGATCACGCGGCAGCCGCGCTTCTCGGCCACGCTGATCCACGGCTCCATCATGCTCGCCGCCACGACGTCGCCGCGGCACAGAGCCTCCAGCCGCTCGTTATGCGTTCCAACGTTCACCCACTGGATGTGATCGCGATCGAGGAACCCTTCGAGCATCTTGAGCATCGTGAAATGCGAGCCGTTGAACGGGCTGACGGCGATCGGCTGGTTCTTGAGCTGCTCGGGCTCATAGATGCGGCCCTTGGGAGCGGCCACGATCGCGAACGACGACATCGCCGAGCCCAGCGCCACGATCTTGGCCGGGCGATGCCCGGACTTGACGTTGGACTCGACCGCGCGCTTCATGATCCCCCACTCGCACATGCGAAACTGATCGCACTCGCCGTGCTCGTAGAGGGCCTCCATGGTGCGCTCGAAGATATTGGCGCGCAGGGCCTGGTGGTCCGAGTGCCGCTGCCCCGTCCCGGGCGTCTTGATAATCTCCACGTCCAGTCCTTCGTCCTGGAAGAAACCCTCGTCGCGCGCGACCAGCACGGGCAGATCGTGGATCGCGTTCATCATCGAAACTTTGACTTTCTTCAAGGTTGCGGTGGCAGTGCTCATGAAAATTCCTCTCTACTGATCCTACTCCAGAGTCAGCGTCTCGCGCGCGAACAGCTCTTCCAAATCGAGCTTCCTGGGAATGACGTGCTGGTCGATCGCAAACCGCATGATCGTATCGAGCGCCCTTCGGTTCGCGCGAATGCCGAAGGGAAACGGGTCGCCGACTACGCTGCTCCGCTCGATGATGTCTTTATCGTCCAGACGGGCCAGATAGGCGTCCTTGGCGGCGCGGAAGATCCGGAACAGCTCTTCAGCCACCCAGGGCTCCGCTTCAAGGACCGAATTCTTGATCACGATCACGTGATTGATCGGATAGACGCCGGTCTTGCGGAAGTACGCGAAGCCCGCCGCGCGCGCGTCCGGAATCAGCGGCCGGATCTCCGGGTTGTCCACCTTGATGTCGCCGATGGCCGCGTCGATCTCACCCGAAAGAAGCAGCTCGACAATCGGCCGCCCGCGAAATGAATAGTCCACATTCGGCGGCGCCTTGAACTCCGCCACGTGCTCGTCATTGGTGGGAGCCCAAGTGATCTTGTTCAGGTCCACTCCGTACTCGGTCTCGAGCATCCCTCTCGCCCACAGGCCCGTGGTGACGGTGTAGCCGCGATTGACGCCGACCACGCGGCCCTCCAGATCCTTCGGCTCCCTGATCCCGGATTTGACGTTGTAGAAAATTGCCCAGTGATGAAAATTTCGCGTCAGGAACACGGGGATCGCAGTGAGCGGCTTGCCGTAGGCGCGCGCGCAGATGTAGGTGGTGAGCGCCATCTCGCAGGCGTCGAACTCCAGGCCGCGCACCATGCGCCGGAACGCCGCGATGATCGGGTTCACCTGAATGAACTCCAGCTTCAGGCGGCCGAACGGCACCGCGCCCTGTTTCACCGGCTTGGTGATACCGTAGTCGCCGATCGCGATGGATAATGGGTGCACTGGCATAGAATACCTGTAAGGAGGCCTTCGATGGAACACACAATCAACACGCTGGTGAGGCAATTCGAGCAGGGCAAGCTGTCACGGCGCCAGCTCGTCCAGGGATTATTGGTCGCGGCCGGTTCACCTCTGGCGGCCCAAGCTCAATCGGTGCCATACCCAGCCACCGGCATCGACCATGTGCAGATCACTGTCGCCGATCTGAACCGCACGCAGCAGTTCTATGAGAAGTTATTCGGCGCGAAGGTCGCGAACCGCCGGCCGACGCAGATGGAGCTTCACGTCGGCGGGAGCGATTACATCAGCCCGCACACCGAAGCCGGCCGCATCAAGCCGATCGATCACTTCGGGCTGGCGGTGCCGAACTTCTCGCCCGATACGGCCGCTGCAACCGTCCAGCGGGTAGCGCCGGGCACGAAGGTGGAGAGAACCGGCGGCGCCGTCTTTATCTACGATCCGGACGGCGTCCGCGTGCAACTGGTCGCGCGGAAATAAGCTCTCAGCCGTCAGCTCTCAGCTTTCAGCTTTCCGGGCGCTGAACGCTGATCGCTGAAAGCTGAACGCTAGAAGTTGCGCGGCGACAGCGTCAGGTCCGACAGATTCTCCACCCTTACGGGATCGTTGGTAAACAAGGCCGCGGCGTATTCCACGCCGATGGTCAGCCCGAGCAGCCGCGCCGCGCTCATTTGCAGATCGACGTAGCTCTTCGCCGTCACCTGGCTCTGATGGCAGTTCATCACCGCCTGCCACTCCTTCACCACGCCGCTTACGTCCACAACAATGTCAGGCCTCTGGCCCAGGTGCTGCGTGATGTTGTAGAAATACAGATTCGCCACCGGGTGGGCCGGCAGAGGTTCCAGGGCGGCCAGGCCCCCGTAGCGCGCCAGGCGGCAGGCATCTCGCGTGAGCCTTCCCGCAACGGAGTGGTCGGGATGCTGATTCTCGCCGGTGTGCGGCGCCAGCACGATCGCCGGCTGAAACTGCCGGATCTCGGCGGCGATTCGGAAGCCGGCTTCCGGCGTGTACTGAAGATGGCAGTCGCCGCCGAAATCCAGGAAGTAGATGGCAGCTCCCATCAGGCTCGCGGCTTTGCGTGCCTCCTCCTCTCTTTCCTCGGGCGTGCCGGCCGATCCGGCCTCGCCACGCGACAGAACCAGCAGCCGCACTTCATTTCCCTTTTTCGCCTCCTTGATGAGAATCGGCGCGCAGCCCAATTCGACGTCATCCGGATGAGCCCCCACGGCGAGAATATTCATGCGCACACCTCCCGGTAGCATTGCTCGTACTGCGGAATGATCAGCGCCGTCGAAAAACGAGTTTCGGCGGTCCGCCGCGCCGCCGACGATATCCGGCCATAAAGCGCGTCATCGGTGAGCAGGGACACCACGCGTCCCGCCTGCGCCGCGATGTCGCCCACCGGTTCGAGAAACCCGTCGGCGCCGTCGGTGATCAGTTCGGGCACTCCTCCGGTCCGGGTTGCCACCGGCGGCACGCCGCACGCCATTGCTTCCAGTGCGGCGAGTCCGAACGCCTCCGTCTCGCTCGGCATCAGCAGCACGTGCGTCCGGGGGATCAGCCGCTCGACGTGGTCCTGTTTGCCCAGAAAATCCACGTGAGCCGTCACGTCGAGCTCGCGCGCCAGCATCTCCGCCGGGCCGCGATCCGGCCCGTCGCCCACCATGAGCAGACGGGCGGGCGTTGAGCGGCGCACCTCCTTCAGAATCCGGATGCAGTCCATCACCCGCTTGACGGGCCTGAAATTCGACAGGTGAACCAAAGTCTTCTCCTTCGGACGCCGCTCCGGGTCGGGACGATACAGATCGCAGTTGACGAAGTTCGGGATCACCAGAATCGGATTCGCGATTCCGAAAAACTCCACCGTCCGCTCCTGCAGATACTGGCTGATGGTGGTGATGCCGTCGGATTGTTCGATCGAAAATTTCGTGATGGGAAAGTACGACCGGTCCGAACCCACCAGCGTGATGTCGGTGCCGTGCAGCGTGGTCACGAACGGCAGCCGCCGGTTCGCCGTCATCTGCTTGGCGAGCAGCGCCGCGATCGAATGCGGGATTGCGTAGTGCACGTGCAGCAGATCGAGCTCGTACACCGCCGCCACTTCCGCCATCCGCGAAGCCAGCGCCAGGCAGTACGGCGGATATTGGAACAAGGGATAGTTCGACACCTCCACTTCGTGATAGTGGATTCGCGGAATGCCCGGATCGAGGCGGATCGGATTGGCGTAGGTGATGAAGTGCACGTCGTGGCCGCGATTGGCCAGCTCCAGACCGAGCTCGGTCGCGACGATGCCGCTGCCGCCGTAGGTGGGATAGCAGGTGATGCCGATCTTCACAAGCGAAGCGTAACATCCATAATGCACGAATACCAAGGCGCGCGTCAGGAACATCCTCTGGGAATGAATCCTTATTGGGTGCGTTGCGAGCGGGATGGCCCAGTTGAGTCACCCCGCACGGTGTAGCTATTGCTTACGCTTTCTCGTGCCGCCATCAGCATAGACGATGGTGACCGTAGTCAACTTACCCTTCGTTTTGCACTTCACCTTACCCCGCCGGATTCGTATGATTACACGCCTGCCGAAACGTTTGGTCGTCAGGGTGAAGCGATCTTGGTATGCCATGTGAAAATACCTCCAGATAGTTATAGTAGATTCCGTTTTTGATCCAGAAGCGACAACGTGCGAAAACAGCCTGACAATGGACCCTCAAGATGGGCGGGAGGTCCGCAGTCGGATCTCTTCTCGCATTCTGGACCGTCGATCCGGACATTCAGATCATTCGAAACCGCTCACGCAGGACTAGCATCCGCGTAATCCGCGATAATGATCCATACTTTGATAGCATGGCTGTCTCCCACTGCGGGCGCAGGGCACGATACTGCTTTCGCCACGCGCAGCCCGAACACCTGCCTTCGGCTCATTCCGACATCGCAGTCCGCACGTTGCCGACAGAGATGGTGCCGCTGGGTCCAAGAATTCCGAGCGTGCTATTGATTGGGAGGGCCACGCCATCCACGTGCACGTCCCAGACGAGGCCGTACTTCCCGGTGAGATCACGGACGCCTTTTCTCCGTCGGACTCCTTTCTGTAGGTTGTCAAGAGCAAACCTGACGCCTCCCTTTCCGTGCTTTAAGGCAATGGCGGCGATCTGCGAAGTAGTAATGCCAGTGCGTGCGACCTCGAATACCTGGAACATGAAGGACCCTGGAGCGAACGGGTTCAGCCGCGCTTCCCGGTCTGGTGTCGGCGGCAGGTGAGCGACTGCTCCGCGTGGTCCGATGGCGTATTCCCTCGACCGTCCGAAGGGAATCTCCACCGGGACGCGCTGAGCCTTAGGGAGGGCCGGGTGCGCGAGCGCTT